>NZ_JAVBXS010000029.1 GCF_030824435.1 Rheinheimera sp. | reverse complement strand
AGGCAATACAACAGACATAGCTGATATCACGGCCTGGCGCTAAGTTTGTACCGGCTTGTGCAGCATCAGTTGGTATTTGGCAATCTGAAAAAACCGGCAAAATCCGGTCATAAAAAAAGCCAGTCATCTGACTGGCTTCTGGTCACAATAGTTCCGCATTGTTACAGACTGGCTTCCAGCTCTGGCAGTGCTGTGAATAAATCAGCAACCAAACCATAATCGGCCACCTGGAAAATAGGTGCTTCAGGGTCTTTGTTAATGGCCACTATCACTTTGGAATCTTTCATACCGGCCAAATGCTGAATGGCACCAGAGATCCCCACGGCAATATATAAATCCGGTGCGACAATTTTACCGGTTTGGCCAACCTGCATATCGTTAGGCACAAAACCGGCATCTACCGCAGCGCGTGACGCACCAATAGCAGCACAAAGTTTGTCAGCAATACCATCAAGCAGTTTGAAGTTTTCGCCATTTTGCATACCACGGCCGCCGGAGATAATCACCCGGGCTGCGGTCAGTTCAGGGCGTTCAGACTTGGTCAGCTCTTCAGCAACAAAGGCTGATAAACCGGCATCTTTAGCGATATTGATAACTTCAACAGGCGCATTGTTGCCGTTAGCTACCGCATTAAAGGCTGAGCTTCGAACCGTCAGCACTTTAATAGCGTCTGTCGATTGCACTGTGGCAATAGCATTACCGGCGTAAACCGGGCGCACAAAGGTATCAGCACTTTCAACAGCAATCACGTCAGAAATTTGCGCAACGTCCAAAAGTGCAGCAACGCGCGGCAGGAAGTTTTTGCCATGGGTAGTGGCTGACGCCAGAATATGGCTGTAGTCCCGGCCCAGCTCTGTCACCAATAAACTAATATTTTCTGCCAGCTGGTGCTCATAACAAGCAGCATCGGCCAACAGGACTTTAGTCACACCCGCTAAAGTAGCAGCTTCGGCAGCGGCTGAAGCGCAGTTAAAACCAGCCACTAATACATGAACGTCACCGCCAATAGCGGCAGCTGCTGCCAGAGTTTTTGCAGTATCGGCTTTTAACGCCTGATGGTTATGCTCAGCAATGATTAAAATAGCCATTAGATCACCTTCGCTTCTTGCTTTAATTTTTCAACCAGAGTGGCAACACTGTCGACCATCACACCGGCCTGACGTTGTGCCGGCGCTGTTACTTTTAATGTGGTGACCTTGCTTTGCAGTGCCACACCCAAAGAGTCAGCGGCAATCACATCCAGCGGCTTTTTCTTGGCTTTCATAATGTTCGGTAAAGAGGCATAACGGGGTTCGTTTAAACGTAAATCGGTTGAAACCACAGCAGGCAGATTTAAAGACACAGTCTGTAAACCACCGTCAATTTCACGGGTTACCGCCACTTTACCGTCAGCAACCACCACTTTAGAGGCAAAAGTGCCCTGACCCATGCCTGTTAACGCCGCCAGCATCTGACCGGTTTGGTTGTTGTCAGAGTCAATGGCTTGTTTACCGATGATGACAAGCTGTGGCTGTTCAGTTTCCACCATTTTCGCCAGCAGCTTGGCAACCTGTAACGAATCCACTGTTAACTCTGTTTCCAGTAATACAGCACGGTCTGCACCCAAAGCCAAAGCGGTACGCAGTTGCTCTTGTGCAGTCGCAGGTCCAATAGACACCACCACCACTTCGGTGGCAATGCCCGCTTCTTTTAAACGAACGGCTTCTTCTACTGCAATTTCACAAAACGGGTTTAATGCCATTTTTACGTTGGCTAAATCCACACCCGTTTGATCGGCTTTCACCCGAACTTTAACGTTGTAATCCACGACCCGTTTGACCGGTACTAATATTTTCATGGTGAGAAACCCCTGTCTGCGCTCATCAGGTTGACGTGAAGGTAAACTTCAGCTGTTGTTAATGCCGGACAATCTAACTACTGTTGACGTTAACGTCAACCTGAAATACCCTTGCAACTTGCAGAAATTCAAAAAGCACGTAAACAATAACATCCATCGCCAGAGCTTGTACTCTCCCATTGGGAGTACAACGCAGCGGCAACAAACACAATAACAAATAAAGGGGACTGCCGTGGAAAGAGAATCGATGGAGTTTGATGTAGTCGTCGTTGGTGCAGGCCCGGCTGGTTTATCCGCCGCCATCCGTCTGATGCAACAAGCCAAAGCCGCCAGCCGCGACATCAGCATTTGTGTGGTAGAAAAAGGCTCAGAAGTGGGCGCGCACATTTTATCTGGGGCCGTTTTTGAAACCCGCGCCCTCACCGAATTATTGCCGGATTGGCAACAACAAGGCGCGCCTTTAACAACTGCCGTCAGCCATGACGACATCTATTTGCTGCAATCAGAAAATGATGCCCGCAAAATTCCTAATGCCTTAGTGCCTAAAACCATGCACAACAGTGGTAACTACATTGTTTCTATGGGTAATGTCTGCCGCTGGTTAGCCAGCCAGGCCGAAGCTTTAGGGGTAGAAATATTCCCGGGCTTTAGCGCCGCCAGCCTGATTATTGAAGACAATGTGGTAAAAGGCATTATCACTGGTGATATGGGCCTTGATAAACATGGCCAGCAAAAAGCTGGTTTTACCCCTGGCATGGAACTTCGTGCTAAATACACTTTATTTGCCGAAGGTTGCCGTGGCCATCTTGGCAAAGAGCTGATTAACCATTACGGTCTTGATGCTGGCAAATCACCTCAGCATTATGCCATTGGTTTTAAAGAGATTTGGGACATTGACCCAAACAAACATCAGGCCGGTTTAGTGCTGCACTCAGCAGGCTGGCCGCTGGATAAAGACACCAGTGGTGGTGGTTATCTGTATCATGCCGATAACAACCAGGTGGTGGTGGGTCTGATTATTGACCTGAATTACAGCAACCCTTATTTAAGCCCTTTTGATGAATTCCAGCGTTATAAACAGCACCCTGTGATCAGCCAGTATTTAACCGGCGGTAAAAGGGTGTGTTACGGCGCCCGCGCTATTGCCAAAGGTGGCCTGAACAGCCTGCCGAAGATGACTTTCCCCGGTGGTATGCTGTTGGGCTGTGATGCCGGCACCCTGAACTTCGCCAAAATTAAAGGCAATCACACAGCCATGAAATCGGGCATGCTGGCCGCTGAAGCGGTATTTGCCCGCTTGGCGGCCGATTGTCAGGGTGGTGCTGATATCACTGAGTTTGCCACTTTGTTTGAACAAAGCTGGCTTTATGACGAACTGTATCGCTCACGCAATTTTGGCCCGGCTATGCATAAGTTTGGCTCTTTGCTGGGTGGTGCTTTTAACTTTATTGATCAAAACATTTTTGCCGGCAAACTACCCTTTACCCTCAAAGACAATACGCTGGATCATCAAAGCTTAAAACTGGCGTCTGAAAGCACGCCTATTCAGTATGGCAAACCCGATAACATGCTGAGTTTTGATAAATTAAGTTCAGTGTTTTTATCCAACACCAACCATGAAGAAGAGCAGCCTTGCCATTTACAGCTGCTTGACGCCAATATTCCTATCAGCGTCAATTACGCTAAATATGCCGAACCTGCGCAGCGTTATTGTCCGGCCGGCGTTTATGAAATAGTGGGTGTGGAACAAAACGAGCCTAAACTGCAAATTAATGCGCAAAACTGCATTCACTGCAAAACCTGCGACATTAAAGATCCAAGCCAGAATATCCGCTGGGTCACACCTGAAGGTGCTGGCGGGCCAAACTACCCGAATATGTAACAGCGAAGCTAAAACCAGCATCAATAACACCCCCGCTTTTCGCGGGGTGTTTTTTAATGGCATAGCGCTGTTGAACACAACAGTGTCAGCTGCCTGATGCAAGTCACCACAGCCACAACAAAGCCCGGCAGCAAAAGGTTGTAATTTGCCGATTTGGCATTATGATCGCTTTTTTGTTTTTGATGAGGTAGTTATGTCTTTTGTTTCTTCTGCTGCGCGCTCTGCCAGCACTATAGCGGCGCTGTTGTTATTAAGTGCTTGTCAGACTGTGGCGCCAACACCTGCTCTAAACAGCACAACAACTGTAACAACAGGCACGCCTTCACATGCCAACCTCAACAGTGTGCTTTGGTATCAGACCTCGGCCGAATTTCGGGCCAACAGTATTCAGACTTATAATCAGGCCCGGGCTTTATTAACAGCGGCTAAAGCGGATCGCAGCTGGACGGCCTGGCCTCAGAGCGCTGCCGCAGCGCAGTTACCACCGGCCATTATTGTGGATATTGACGAAACTATTCTCGACAACTCCCCTGCTGCTGCGCGTGATGTGCTGAATAACCAACAAGGTTTTAACGACGCCCAGTGGGACAACTGGGTCGCTGCAGCCAAAGCGCAAGCGGTGCCAGGCGCTGTGGCTTTTGTTAATGCAGCCGAAGCTATGGGCATTAAAGTGTTGTATATCAGCAACCGTGGTTGTAAAGCGCGTGACGAAAAAAGCAATTGCCCGCAAAAAACCGACACTATCGCTAACCTGCGTGCTGTAGGCATTCAGAAAGTGGAAGAAACTCAGGTGTGGCTTAAAGGTGAACAGCAAGATTGGAGCAGCGAAAAACAAAGCCGTCGTGAACTTGCCATGCAACAATACCGGGTGGTGATGTCGGTCGGTGACGATTTTGGTGATTTTCTGCCAAATGTCAAAAAAGACATTACACCACCACAACGAGCCGCGTTGGTTGACCAGCATCAGGCGCTTTGGGGCAGCAAATGGTTTATGTTAACCAACCCAACTTATGGCTCATGGGAAACTATTCTGGCTGCACCAAAACAGCAATATTTGCGCGGTTTTTAAACACGCTTTACGCTGCATGGTGCTGTTGTTTTAACAGCTGCAGCACTTGCGAAAAACATAAAATAAAAAAGCTGCCTTGGCAGCTTTTTTATTTTGGTTCAATGACCTGGGGGCAAATAAATGCCTGTGCTCTGACTAGACCAGGGGTAAGCCTTAGGGCAAAGGCGCTCCACGGCTTGCCACATATAAAGCGTACCAGTGTTCACGGCTTAAGCTCAGACCCCGGGCTCTGGCACAAGCTTCAATACGGGCCGGATTGGTGGTACCTATCACAGGTTGAATACCGGCCGGATGTTTCATCAGCCAGCCAAGCACTATAGCTTCAGCTGAAGTCTGATATTCTGCCGCCAGCCTTGCCACTAAATCTGCTGTTTGTTGCTCTGCCACTGAGGTGGGTGCTTTACCACCGCTAAACAACCCTTGCGCTAAACTGCCCCAGGCCTGAATTTGTACCTTGTGCTGCTGACAATATTCCACTGTGCCATAACTGAAAAAATGCGCCGCACCACTTTGCATACCGGTTAATACATTTTGCTCCAGCCAGTCGATGCGGTTTAAGCTCATTTCCAGCTGATTCACCACAAGCGGCTGCGCTAAACAAGACTGCAACAGCTGCAGCTGCGGCCAGCCAAAATTGGAGACACCAAAATGCCGCACCTTGCCTTGTTGCTGCAGCTCCATCAGCACAGCAGCCACTTCTTCCACCTGCATCAGCGGATCTGGCCTGTGTAACAACAACATATCGATATAACCACACTGCAGCTGACGTAACGATAATTCCACCTGACGACGAATATAAGCAGCGGAAAAATCGTAGCGGCCTACAGCATGCTCGTCTTTAAAACGGATAGCACATTTGGTCTGGATCAAAATCTTGTCGCGAAGCCCTGGATGCAGTGCCAGATAATCGCCAAACACCTGCTCTGACTTACCTCTACTGTAAATATCGGCATGGTCAAATAACACAAAATCCTTTGTCAGTGCGCTGTCCAGCGCAGCGTAAGATAACCTTCTGGCTTCAACACTAATATCAGCTTGGTTCCAGTCACCGCCAAGGCCCATACAGCCAAAAACTAAGGCGCCGGCATCAGGATAGGTCTGTAAAATAGGTAGCATGATGATGTTCCTAAAAAATCTAGCTGGCCGCAGTGTAGCAAAATTGGGGTTTATCCCCAGTAGTTTTTACCAGCTACTGCATAAAGTCGCTACCACAACTGCTGCCCTTAGCATCACCCAACTATCCGGCAAAACTTGCCGCCAATAACAACAGTCCTTAAACTGCCAGACCATGCGAATACCCATGTTGTTTTGCCAGGAGCTGCATTTGTTCAGAAATTTTCATCTGCCACGCTGGTGGTTTGCAGCTTTTAGCGGTTTTGTTATCTGGCTGCTGTTGCTTGCCGTGCTCAGCCAACATTGGGTGTTTTATCAGCAGCAACAACAAGCGGTATTACAGAGCGAGCGGCTTAGCGCTTTTATCCGTTATGAAATTGGCCGTTACGCCGACGTTGCAGCAGAATTAGCTATATCCGCCAGCCTGCAACAACAACTTGCTGCAGGCGGCAGTAATAGCCTCAACAGCTATCTGCGTGATTTACAACAAGCCTCCAAAACAGAAGATGTTTATCTTCTTGATTTGAATGGTAAAGTAATTGCAGCCAGCAATTTCCAAAGCCCGGCCTCTTATGTGGGTCGCGATTTTTCGTTTCGCCCTTATGTACAACAGGCATTAGCAGGCAAGCCAGGCCATTATTACGCCCTTGGCCATACCAGTGGCAGACGTGGTTATTATTTCAGCGCACCTGTTTATGAACAGCAGCGCTTAAAGTCACAACCGCCAACAATAAAAGCAGTGCTGGCGCTAAAAATAGATTTAGAACCGATAGAACATCATCAGCAAAATATTGCCGGTTTAGACGGCTGGCATTTTCTGGTGACTGGCCAAAGTGACGAAGTGTTTTTATCAGACAGGCCCGACTGGCGTTTTAAAAGACTGCACAACAGACCCATGTCAGAGAGTGAACAACAAAGATACCTGACCAAAACACTGGAACCTTTGGGTCAAAAACAGCAAGCGGCTTTATTGGCACCGGCTTATACGCTGTGGCAATTACCATCAGCACAACATAACCAACATTTTTTTGCTTATCAGTCGCCGCTGCCGGAATTTCAGTGGCAGCTGGTGTTATTACAGCAACCCAGCAGCGCGCCGATTGGAAGGATGCTGGCCATAGGCACCCTGCTTTATCTGGGTTTTGCTTTTTTGTTGTTATGGCGGCGTGAACGCAGCAAAAGGCAGCAGCAGCTCAAGCAACATAATCAGGCGCTGGAGCAAAGAGTGTTAGATCGCACCGCCGAGCTTGCCGAGACCAATCAGCGTTTGCTCACACAAATTGCCAAAAGAGAACAAACCGAATCAGCGCTGGCGCAAACTGAACAAGAATTGGTACAAGCGGCCAAACTTGCCACTATCGGCAGTTTATCCGCTTCGCTGAATCATGAACTGAATCAGCCACTGACAGCTTTGCAAAGTTATACCCAGAACACCGAACGGATGCTGGAGAAAAACATGCTGGCCGACGCCAAAATGAATCTGGCGGCAATGCTTAAACTTATTCAGCGGTTAGCCAATATCATCGCGCAGTTTAAAGACTTCAGCCGCCCTGGCAGCGGGAAAAATCAGTCTGTTGCTTTGCAAACTGTGTTGCTGGACGCCCTTGGCATAGTGCAGCACCAATGTCAGCGTCAGGGTGTAAAAACGCGGTTAAAACAACCGGATCTGCCACTGTTAGTGCTGGTGGATGCGATACAGCTTGAGCAGGTGCTGGTGAATATTCTGACCAATGGTTTGCAGGCCATGTTACAAAGCCCGGAGCCCGGCTTTTTTATTGTGCTGGAACAAGCCGACAACAAAGCCCAGATCCGCATTCGCGATCTGGGTCCTGGCATTGAACCTCATCATCTGGACAAAATATTTGAAGCTTTTTTCAGTACCAAAGCACGGGATGGTTTAGGGCTTGGTTTATCCATATCACAACGCATAGTGCAGTCTTTTGGCGGCAGTCTGACGGTGGCTAATCACCCGCCACAAGGCGCCGAATTCCTGATACAACTGCCACTTTATCAACACCAGGGAGTGCACCATGTCTGATCATGCCGTGACCACTGAACAATTAAGCACAACAGCACAGGTCGATATCTGGTTTGTTGATGATGAAGCCGATATCCGCACCGCAGTTGTGCAGTTATTTGCCCTTGAAGGCCTGCAATGTCGCGCGACCGCCAACCCTGCTGAGCTGTTAAAGGCATTGGCGGCACAAAATCAAAATCAGCATGGCATCAGTTATAAAGGCATAGTGCTGACCGACATTCATATGCCGGCAATCAACGGCCTGCAATTGCTGGAAAAAGTGCAACAACTGGATGCCGATTTACCCGTGGTGGTGCTGACAGGTTATGGTGCTGTGGCCCTTGCCGTAAAGGCAATGCAGGCTGGCGCTTATGATTTTCTGGAAAAACCTTTTGATAACGCTCATATGGTTGAAGTAGTGCAAAGGGCTTTGGAAAAACGCCGTTTAACTCTGGAAAACCGCGCTTTAAAAGCAGCAGTGGTACGTGAACAACAGCCAGGCCAACGTATTTTGGGGCAAAGCCCGGCCATGACCCAAT
This sequence comes from Rheinheimera sp., assembly GCF_030824435.1. Lineage (GTDB taxonomy): Bacteria > Pseudomonadota > Gammaproteobacteria > Enterobacterales > Alteromonadaceae > Pararheinheimera. The sequence goes on along the minus strand of NZ_JAVBXS010000029.1, from coordinate 11,062 downwards.
TACGGGCTTTGATCGACCAGATCATTGATGCGCCTGCGGATGTGCTGCTGTACGGCGAAACCGGTTGTGGCAAAGAGTTGGTAGCCCGTTACCTGCATGAACAAAGTCAGCGTAAACAACATAACTTTGTTGCAATTAACTGTGGTGCTATTCCCGAGCAGCTGATTGAAAGTGAACTTTTTGGCGCCGAAGCCGGTGCTTTTACCGGCGCCGACAAAAAACGTATTGGTAAATTTGAATTTGCCAATGGCGGTACTTTGCTGCTGGATGAAATTGAAAGCACACCCTTATCACTGCAGGTAAAACTGCTGCGGTTATTAGAAGAGCGTAAAGTAACCCGATTGGGGTCTAATCAGGCTATCGACTTAGATATCAGAGTGATTGCCGCCAGCAAAGTGGATTTACAACAACTTGCCAAAAGTGGTGAGTTTCGCCTCGATTTATATTACCGCTTAAGTCTGCTCCAGCTGCAGCTGCCGCCGCTCAGGCAAAGACGCGAAGACTTACCGCTGTTATTTGCCCATTTTGCCCGTATTGCGGCGGCGCGTTTTCACAAAGAATATCTACCGCCCAACAGCCTGCAATTACAACAGCTGCAACAACATGACTGGCCTGGTAATGTGCGTGAACTGCGCAATCTGGCGGAACGTTATGTGTTGCTTGGACCTGCTGCTGCGCTGGCCACCTCTGGTCTTAGTGAAGAACAGGGAATTACCGGTCATTTAAGCTTGCAGCAAAGAGTTGAATTTTATGAAAAAAGCTTGTTGGAAGAAGCGCTGAATCAGCATAAAGGCTCAATCAAACAAGTGATGCAGGACCTTGGACTGGCCCGCAAAACCTTATACGACAAAATGACAAAATATCAGCTGACCCGCCGCGATTTTCTCGATAAAACCGACTTGCCGGATGACCACAGCTAAGTAGCTTGCTGCCGTTATTTATCCAGCCGGCAATGCTTTCTGGCGGCTATGCACCTGCGGGTGTGCTGCCTGTTTGTTCAGCTGCCCGCCACAAGCACTTTGGGTGGAAAAAGTGACAAGCAAAAAACCTTATGGGTAGAAAACCACACAACAATCCAGGCAGCCTGCAACAAAACCCGCCCAACATATTGATTTAAAACAAAATAAGTAAATTCATCATTCTGGCCTTACCCTTGCTTTTATCACTTTGACAAGGACAAACCCTCAGCCAATAAGAGCAACTATGATGAAATCTGCAACAGGTCGTTTTTTATCCAGTCTGTACGTTCAAGTGTTAATCGCCATCAGCATCGGCATCCTGCTTGGCCATTTTTGGCCTGCGCTGGGCAGCGCCATGCAACCCCTTGGCACCGCCTTTATTAAACTGATTAAGATGATTATTGCGCCCATTATTTTTTGTACCGTTGTACTTGGCATTGCCGGTATGGAGGATATGAAAAAAGTAGGCAAAACAGGTGGTTATGCACTGATTTATTTTGAAGTGGTGTCAACGCTGGCGTTGATCATCGGTTTAGTGGTGATTAATCTGGTTAAACCCGGTGTTGGCATGAATATAGACCCCGCCAGTTTAGATCAAGCCTCAATCAGCAAATATACAGCGCCGGATCAGATGGTGGGCACAGTGGATTTTCTGCTGAATGTGATACCAACCAGTGTGTTTGACGCTTTTGCCCGTGGCGACATGCTGCAGGTGCTGTTTTTTTCGGTGTTATTTGGTTTTGCCTTGCAGCGGATGGGCGGCCGGCAAAATCTGATTTTTGGTTATGTTGAAAAAAGCTCAGAAGTGCTGTTCACCATAGTGCATATGATTATGAAAGTGGCCCCTGTTGGCGCTTTTGGTGCTATGGCTTTTACCATTGGTAAATACGGTATTGCCAGTTTAGTGTCGTTAGCCAGTTTAATGGCCACGTTTTACCTGACTTGCCTGCTGTTTATTTTTATTGTGCTTGGGGCCATCTGCCGCTACCACGGTTTTTCCATTACAAAATTTATCCGTTATATCAAAGAAGAACTGCTGATAGTGCTTGGCACTTCATCGTCAGAATCCGTGTTACCGCGCATGATGGCCAAACTGGAGCAAGCCGGTGCCGCCAAGTCGACTGTCGGTCTGGTGATCCCAACAGGTTATTCATTTAACCTTGATGGCACCGCCATTTACCTGACTATGGCTGCAGTTTTTATTGCCCAGGCCACTAATACCCCCATGGATTTAACCCAACAACTGACCTTACTTGCGGTGTTATTAATTACCTCTAAAGGCGCAGCAGGCGTGACCGGCAGTGGTTTTATTGTCTTGGCTGCCACGCTGGCGTCAGTGGGTTCAGTGCCCGTTGCCGGTATTGCCCTTATTCTGGGTATTGACCGTTTTATGTCAGAAGCCAGAGCATTAACCAACCTGATTGGCAATGGCGTGGCAACTTTAGTGGTGGCCAAATGGTGTGGTGAACTGGACGAGCAGCAGTTGCAACATGAACTGAATAAAACCGTAACACCGGCAATCATGGCCTCCGGCAACACAGCAAATCATGCAACGGAGGTTGTTGATGTTAAAGCATAATAAAGCTGCATTAGTACTGGTTTTTAGCCTGACCTTAACCGTAACTTCGCAGGCAGCCCAGTCGTCTGAAGCGCTTCAATTTTATGGCAAAGTTGACTTACAGACTTTGTCGGTCAACCGGGGTTTATTCCGTTATGCCGACCAGGGTTCTCAGCTTGAGTTACCCTTCAGCCGTTTGGGGCTGAAAGGTCAGCAGGCCCTGACGGACGAGCTTAAGCTTATTTATGTGTATGAATGGCAGGTCAATGGTTTAGATGACGCCAATAAAGAGCACCGGCTTGGTGCCCGCAATACTTATATTGGCCTTGCCGGTAGCTTTGGTGAGCTGGTATTTGGCAAAAACGACACAAAGTTTAAAAAATCAGAAGGCAAAGCTGATTTATTTAATGAATATGTGGCTGATATAGCCCAGCTGAGCCCAGGTCAGGATCGGCTTAAAAACATCATAGGTTATCAGTCACCACAATGGGCAGGTTTTGCCGTGGCGGGCAGTTATCAAACCTCGGCCGGCAAAGAAAAAGCCGGTGGTTATGATGTCAGCCTGAGTTATGGCGATGCTGCGCTGAAAAAACAGCCGGTATTTGTCTCTGTTTCGCTGGCCAAAGAGCTGAATCAACTCAATGCCAAACGGCTATTGCTGCAACTGCCGCTGTGGCAACATCAGCAGATGTTGCTTGCCGGTGCGCTGATGTGGCAACACAGCGAACATCAACTGAGCGGTAAATCTGGCAATGCGCAAATGGCGCAGCTGAGTGTGCAACAAGGTCATGTCACCGCCAAACTACAATGGCAACAAGATGACAGCAAATTGCGGCAAAAAGAGCGCGCCAGGTTGCTGAGTGCCGGACTGGATTACCGGCTCACAGCCGACTGGCAGCTTTATACTCTGGCCACCCGGTTAAATCTTGAAACAAATCATGATCATGCTGTAGCTATTGGGGTAAAGTACAGTTTTTAACCTTGATACGCTGCCTGTCATGGCGTGACAGGCAGCAACTCCTGAGGTGGAACTTTGCATGAATAGCAAAACTATCGGCCTGTTAAGCGCCGGCCCTGCGCTGTTATTAATCACTTTGTTCACAACACCGCCTTTGGCCGGTTTAAGTGACAATGCCTGGCATATTTGTGGCCTGATGGCATGGATGATTCTGTGGTGGGTCAGCGAGGCTGTGCCTATTGCTGTGACTTCGTTGTTGCCGATGGTGTTGATCCCGCTACTTGGTGTGGCTTCGATGGAGGCCACCACTGCCCCTTATGCCCATCCGTTGATTTTTTTGTTTATGGGTGGTTTTACTTTATCCATCGCCATGGAAAAAACCGGCCTGCATCGCAGACTGGCGCTTCGGGCCTTGCTGCTAGCCGGCAATAAACCGCCAGCGCAAATTGCCAGTCTGATGGCAGTCACCGCCTTCTTGTCGATGTGGATGTCCAACACAGCAACAGCTGTGATGATGTTGCCTATTGGTTTATCCATTATTGCCATGGCAAAAGCGCGGGATCAGGACGATTTTAGCAAAGCTATATTGTTGGCTATTGCTTACAGTGCCAGCATAGGGGGTATTGCCACCTTGATAGGCACGCCACCCAATGCGCTGCTGGCTGCTTTTCTGGCCGACAATTACCAGATTGAACTCAGTTTTGCCCGCTGGATGTTGCTGGGGCTGCCACTGTCAGTGCTGATGTTAATTTGCTGCTGGTTCTGGCTTTGTAAGGTGCAATTTAAGCTACCGGCAGAAAGCTGCACTGGTGATCAGAATAATCTGTCGTCACAACTGGCAACGCTTGGCGTTTTATCAAGGGCAGAAAAAATGGTGTTGCTGGTGTTTATCCTGGCGGCAACAGGCTGGATAGGCCAACAATGGCTGGCGCGTTGGACTGGTCTTGCCATCAGCGACACGCTGGTTGCCATGACAGCGGCTTTATTGTTGTTTATTCTGCCCGGCAAGCCAAAAGAGCCGGTATTAGAGTGGCGTGACAGCGAAAAACTGCCCTGGGGTATTTTATTGTTATTTGGTGGTGGTTTAACTATTGCCGAACAAATTCAGAAAACCGGTGTGGCACGGGTGCTGGCAGAGCAGTTACAGGTATTACAGGGAGTTGAACCTCTGCTGGTGATGCTGGCTGTGGTGGTGCTGATTTTGCTGTTAAGCGAAGTAAACAGCAACACAGCAACAGCAGCCGCTTTTTTACCCTTGCTGGGCCCTGTTGCAGTGTCGATGGGATTGTCACCGCTGTATCTGATGGTGCCGGCAGCCCTGGCGGCAAGTCTGGGTTTTATGTTGCCTGTGGCCACCCCACCCAATGCAATAGTGTTTGGCAGTGGTCATTTAAAAATTAAAGATATGATAAGAGCGGGTTTTGTGATGAATCTGGTTGGTGTGCTGCTGGTGGTGTTGCTTTCTGAGTGGCTTGGTCCTTTGTTATTGCCCTGATCCCTCATTCTGGCTGCCAGAGCCTGGGGTGAGCAGCGGTTACAGTTTGTATCACTGGTTTCCCCACACTCAATAGTGTTATTTACCCTGTTTTGCCGGCCATCGGCAGAGTAACAATCAACACGAATGTTTGCCGATAAAAAAAGCAGCTTTTGCTGCTTTTTTATTAACCGTCAACGGCAACTGATATAGCACGGAACAACTAAGTTTCTGGCTGCACTTATTGCACCTGCTGCTGTTTTTTTGTTTTTAAATAACCATAAAGCCCGATTAAAGAAGCCGCTATCCAGAAAATTTCAATCACAAAACTAGCCAGATTAAAGTTGATACATAGGCTGAACAACAAAAACAAGGCACCACAAAGATTCATCAGGTTGTACAACAAACCTTTAGGGTTGGCTTTATTCAGTTGCAGCAAAAAGAACGCGCCCACCACCAGGCAGGTGCCGGCCATACCAACGATATCGGCGATTAAACTAAGCATGAGTAATATTCCAGAACAAGCTGAAGTCGTCCAAAACAGGCTGGCCCTTTCCATGGGAAGGACGGTTCTCAATTCCATGAGACAGCTTGGTTGTTTGTACAGGCAAAAAGCCATGACAGACACAAAAACAAAACGCCGCTTAAAAGCGGCGTTTTGTTTATTTCTGTTTGCAAGATTGTTGTTTTAACTTTCTTACAAAGCCATTTTGGAGCGGGCAACGAGATTCGAACTCGTGACCTCGACCTTGGCAAGGTAGCGCTCTACCAACTGAGCTATGCCCGCAAATTTTTCATTTTGTCACTTTTACTTCTGCTGTGCAGGTCAGTAAATGGTGCCCGGGGCCGGACTTGAACCGGCACGCCCTTTCGAGCGAGGGATTTTAAATCCCTTGTGTCTACCGATTTCACCACCCGGGCAGACAACTTGTTACTTTTTGTGTTCACAACATGGAGGCGGGTCCCGGAGTCGAACCGAGGTGGACGGATTTGCAATCCGCTGCATGGCCACTCTGCCAACCCGCCATCTTGCTTAATTTGTGATTTGGAGCGGGCAACGAGATTCGAACTCGTGACCTCGACCTTGGCAAGGTAGCGCTCTACCAACTGAGCTATGCCCGCATCCGATAAGGCTATTGCCTCAACACGAGACGCATTCTACTGAGTTTAATAATTCCGTCAACCAGAAACTTGCAGATTGCAAATCGTTTGCTCAAATTTTAACTTTACTGCCGAATAAAGCAGCAAGTTATTGATTACTGCTTTAAATCCTGCCACGCCGCCTGCAAATAAGCGACCATAGACCAGACCGTTAATAAGGTAGCCAGATACAATAACAGCATGCCAAGTTGGGTGATCCAGTCCACTGGTTGCCAAATTAAACCAATCAACGCCAACATCTGTACCGCGGTTTTCCATTTGCCCATATCAGACACTTTCACCTGAGCGCCCCGGCCAACACCGGCCATCCATTCGCGCAGGCCAGAAATAATAATTTCGCGGCTGATCATTAAAAACGCAGGTATTGTCACCCACAAAGTTTGCATATCCACAGCTATCAGCACTAAAGCAGCGGCCACCATGGCTTTGTCGGCAACAGGGTCTAAAAAAGCACCAAAGGCGGTGGATTGTTGTAACTTGCGTGCCAGATAACCATCCAGCGCGTCAGTAATGGCCGCCAGCCAAAATACAAATGCAGCTAAAAAACGCGCATGTTCATGCGTGGAATAAAAGCAGAATACAAATACCGGAATTAAGAAAATTCTGAACAAAGTTAATAGATTAGGAACATTCCACATCAATGGGATCTCAAATACGTCTTAGTTTTTATTATGACAGGCCTGATAAATTAACTCAGCCTGCGTTTTAGATATGCCGGGAACCGTTGCCAGTTCCTGTACCGACGCTTTCATCACGCCCTGTAAACCACCGAGGTATTGTAACAAAGCTTGCCGGCGTTTCTCACCTATTCCTTCGATATTTTCCAGCGGACTTTGCACCATTTTTTTGCCCCTTTTGGCTCTGTGGCCAGTAATGGCATAACGGTGGGCTTCATCGCGGATCTGCTGAATAAGATGCAGCGCCGGCGCATCAGGCGGTAAATTCATTTCTTTGTCTGAACCCGCCAAAATTAAAGTCTCTAAACCAGGTTTGCGGCTGGTACCTTTGGCAACGCCCAGCAGCAATGGTTTTTTACTTAGCGGCCAATCACTGAAAAAAGCAATCGCCTGATTCAACTGGCCTAAACCGCCGTCTATCAACACTAAATCGGGCACCCTGCTTTCGTCCTGCAACTTGCCATATCTTTTATTCAGCGCAAATAACATGGCGGCGTAATCATCACCCGGCGTAATGCCTTCGACATTAAAACGGCGATATTCGGCTTTATCCGGCCCTTCACCATTAAAAACCACACAAGAAGCGATGGTTTGCTGACCCATGGTATGGCTGATGTCAAAACACTCCATCCGGTTTAATTCCGCCAGCTTTAACAAAGCCTTCAGTTCGGTATAACGCACGGCCATTTGTTGGCTGAAACTCAGTTTGCTGTCGCAGGCGGTTTTGGCATTTTTCTCTGCCAGACTGAGATACCTTGCTTTTTCGCCTCTTTTGGGCGAAATCAGGCTGACTTTATAACCACTTTGTGCACTGATGGCGGCGCTGATGGCCTCAGAGTCTTCCAGTTCAACACCTAACACCACATCGCGCGGCACCGTTTGTCCGCCAATGCCATTTAAATAAAACTGCAATAAAAAAGCCGGCAGAATTTCTTCAGGGTCAGTTTGTTGCGGCACCTTTGGATGATAAGTTTTACTGCCAAGAATTTTCTGTTCGCGCACAAAAAGCACATGCACAGCTGCAACTCCATGCGAATAATGAAAACCTATCACGTCCATTTCGGTTTGGTCGCCACTGACCGTTTGTTGCTCTTGCACAGTGCGTAAAGCGGTAATTTGGTCACGCAGCTGCGCCGCCTGCTCAAATTCCAGGTTTTGACTGGCCTGCTCCATCAACTGCACTAAATCGTCAATCACCAGCTGATTTTTGCCGGATAAAAACAACTTGGTTAACCGCACTTGCTCGCCATAAGCGCTGTCGGAAATTTTGCCAACACAGGGCGCCGAGCACAGTTTCAGCTGATATTGCAAACAGGGTCTGGTACGGGCGCGATAAAAACCATCTTCACACTGACGCACCGGAAATATTTTCTGCAATAGTTTTAAACTTTCCCACACAGCACCAGCACTTGGGTAAGGGCCAAAATACTGCCCTGCCACTTTGCGTGGCCCACGATGAGAGGTTAAACGGGGGTGTTTATGATCGGTCAGCAGAATATAAGGGTAAGATTTGTCATCACGAAGCAGCACATTGTATTTGGGCATAAACTGCTTAATCAGGTTATTTTCCAAAATCAGCGCTTCGGTTTCACTGTGGGTGACAATAATTTCCACATGCTGAATTTGGCTGACTAAAGCGCGGGTTTTAACCCCCGGTACATTCACCCGAAAATAACTGGAAAGCCGCTTTTTTAAATCTTTGGCTTTGCCCACATAAATCACAGTTTCCTGCGCATTGAGCATACGGTACACGCCCGGCAACTGCGGCACAGTGGCCAAAAATGCTTTGGCGTCAAAGGATGGATTTGGTGTTGGCAAAATCAGCGGCTCAGACGATGTCAATCATACCGTGACGCAGCGCCAGGTGGGTCAGCTCTACATCACCGCTGATGGATAGCTTTTCAAACATGCGGTAGCGATATGAATTGACTGTTTTGGCACTGACGTTGAGTTGGTCGGCAATATCGTTGACCTTTTGGCCTTTGGTGATCATCAGCATAATTTGCAGTTCACGTTCAGACAGCTCATCAAAAGGATTGGCGCTATTGGACTGAATTTTACTGAGCGCCATTTTTTGCGCAACTTCATCGGAAATATAACGTTGCCCTGCCGCCACTTTACGAATAGCTTCAATCATTTCTCTGGGGGCTGCGTTTTTGGAGATAAAACCGGCAGCGCCCATTTGCATCACTTTGGTTGGTACCGGCTCTTCAAAAGACACCGACAGCGCCAGCACTTTAATATCAGGGCAATAATGCAAAATACGTTTAGTAGCAGCCATGCCGCCAATGCCGGGCATATTCATATCCATCAGCACCACATCGGGCGTCACTACTTCGGCAGATTCATTACGGCAATAACTAATAGCCTGCTCGCCTGAGCTGGCTTCTGCCACCACCCGAATACCACGTTCGTCGTTGAGAATTCGGCTGATACCGGTTCTGACTAATTCATGATCATCAACCAACAAAACGTTAATCAATTGCTGCCCCGCCGAGATAAAAAATATGACCCAAATGAGGGTGTTATTGCTCGCTAGCATAGCTGAGGCCAACTGAATTTGCTACGGTAAAAACAAGGGCACACAGAGGTCGGCGCAGCAGCAGGCGGCAAGAAAAAAGCAGGCTTCAGAAACGACAAAACCACCCTTAAGGTGGTTTAGAAGAAGTGGCGGAGAGAAAGAGATTCGAACTCTTGAAGGGCTACTAACCCTCGCCGGTTTTCAAGACCGGTGCATTAAACCACTCTGCCATCTCTCCGCGATGGACGGCATGATAGAAAGTCTGACAAAAGTTGTAAAGCGCTTTTTTTACTGTTGCTGTTCGTTTGCTCAGCTTTTCGCCAAAACTGCCTGCTATGGTGATGATATCGGCAACATAACAGCCAGTAAATACTCACAAGCAGCACAGACCAGACTGACAGCGCAAGCACAAAAGTTTACAATGGCCGCAAAAACCAAGAGCCCTGCCCTTATGTCACAAAAACGCATTTACGTCGCTTACACCGGCGGTACTATAGGTATGCAAAAATCTGCCAACGGTTATGTGCCGGTACCGGGTTTTTTATCTGACACTGTTAAAGCCATGCCGGAATTTTACCGGCCGGAAATGCCGCAGTTTGATATTCACGAATATCACCCTGTGATTGATTCTTCTGATATGACACCGGCCCACTGGTTACATATAGCCGAAGATATCCGCAGTCATTACGACGAATATGACGGTTTTGTGGTGTTACACGGCACCGACACTATGGCTTATACCGCCTCTGCTTTGTCTTTTATGCTGGAAAACCTGACTAAACCTGTGATCATCACCGGCTCACAAATTCCGCTTGCCCAGTTGCGATCAGACGGCCAGGTGAATTTACTGAATTCGTTATATCTGGCGGCTTATTACCCTATTGCTGAAGTGGCTTTGTATTTTAACAACCAGCTGTTTCGGGGTAACAGAGCCACCAAAGCCGACGCCGATGGTTTTAATGCTTTTGCCTCGCCAAATTTCCCGGCACTGCTGCAAGCTGGTATTCATATTGAAATGCTGGCAGGACAGCTGGCAAGCTCAGCACCTTCAGCGCCGCTCAATGTAGCGCAAATTACGCCACAACCTATCAGTGTGGTGACTTTGTATCCTGGCATCAGCGTGGATGTGATTAAAAATATGGCGGCAGCACCGGTGCGCGCGCTTATTATCAAATCTTATGGTGTGGGCAATGCACCACAAGATCCGGCTTTGCTCAATACCCTCAAAGAAGCCTCAGAGCGCGGCACTATTATTGTCAACTGCACTCAGTGTTTTAAAGGCAAAGTGAATATGGGCGGTTATGCCACCGGCAACGCACTGCGTTTATCCGGTGTTATCAGCGGTTACGATATGACGTTGGAAGCAACACTGACCAAACTGCATTATTTGCTCAGTCAGCCATTAAGCGCAGAGCAAATAAGAGCGCAAATGCAAACCAGTTTACGCGGTGAACTGACAGCGGGTTAACAGCTGATTTCACAACTGCAGCCGTAAAAGTCGCTGTTGTGATAAAGATATAAAAAGCCCTGGCTGCGAAGCCAGGGCTTTTTATTTATGAATTGCAATTACTGCACTTCACAGCTGGTACTACACAGCTGGTATTTCACAGCTGTTTCGGCTATTTGGCGGCATCAACGCCAAGATAAATGGCTTTTACCCGCGCCAGTAAAGGTTTTTCAGCTTCTGTCACAACACCATACTGCAACCAGCGTGACAACAACTGCGGTTGTGTCACCGCTTCACCACTGTTGTG
>NZ_JAVBXS010000024.1 GCF_030824435.1 Rheinheimera sp. | reverse complement strand
CTGCGACACTGAACTATAGACTTTCAGCGTTGACTCATAAGCCGCCAGCGCATTGTTCATCTCAATATAAGCTGACGGGTAATGCACCACGGATAAATCGTCACGCAAATTTTCGGTAAACAGCGAAATGTCACTGTTGGTGTATTCTAACGATTCTAAAGAACTGACAATACCACCAATTTTGGTAATAGCACTGGTGGTGTCTGAAAGCACTGTACTCAGTTTTACCATCATATCGCGTGATTCAGTGCCAACACCTGCAGCCGGTGGCGCCTGCAGCAAAGCAACATAATCTTTTAAATCGTTTAAAAAGGTGGCACCAGGTACCAGCTCGCTGCCAACAATATTCGCATCAACCAGTGTATTCTCAGCCACAGATACTTTGCGTACCAGCGCGTCACCCTGATAAGAATAAGTGCCTGCGAGATCAGTGACAAAAGGCTGTTTGTCAATTTCGCTGCCGGAAAACAGAAAATTACCACTACCGTCTTTTGCATTCAGCAAATCAACAATACCCGGCATTAATACCGCCATTTCATTACCCATGGCTTGCAACTCTGCAGTACCAAAAGAACCATCTGCTGCAGCTGTCGTCAACTCCTGCATTGAAAACAACAGGTTATTAATACTGCTTAGCTGAGTTTCCTGTTGCCTTAAGGTGTAAGTGACCAACTCCATATTCTGACCATATTGTGCAAGTGAAGTCAGCTCGGAATTCAACCTTAATACCAGCACACTGCCAAGCGGGTCGTCAGAAGGTCTGGTAATACGCTTATTGGTCGCCATTTGCACCGACAACTGGCTATATTTGGAGCTGCTGTCCTGAATATTCCGGATGGTGCTGTCATGAAACTGGCTGCTGCTGATCCGCATTGTTTTATCCTCAGAACATCGCCATTAAAGTCATAAACATTTGATCTGCCGTACTGATTACTTTAGCGTTTGCTTCATAAAGTTGCCGGTAGTAAGTCAGGTTAGCCGCTTCTTCATCCAGATTAACCCCACTGACGCTGGCACGGGCTGCCACTGCTTTGTCATTCAGCACCACAGAAGTTTTAATGCTCGACTGCACTTGTTTACTCTGAATCGCCAACTTGCCAATCAGTGTGTCGTAACCAGCTGCAACACCTTTCATCGAATCTATCACATTGATAAGGTTACTGTTGTCACCCTTGCCACCAGCTGGCAACCAACCGCCCATACCATCAGGTATCCGACCACGAAATGCCAGCTGCTCTATTGTCATGGCGCTGTTCACTTCAATAGAACCTAAAGGGTCGGCCAGGTTATAAACAAAAAGTGGCACACCAGCATTACCATTTAAATCAAAACCCTCTGACAATGAAAGGTTCACCGCATCGGCAATACCTGCCACCAGAGTGCTTAACTCCAGCCGGCTTGGTTCTAATACATCGGCATTCACTTTTAACAATCCACCAAGACTGCCACCTACGCCTGTGGGTACTGAAAAAGTCTGGTTGTTAAATTTTAATGTAACGTCAGTGCCTGCCACACTCAGAGTTGCGGCTTTGCCAGCCATCACCAAAGGAGAGCCATTTAAAGTTGTGATATGCAGACTGCCATCGGCCTGTGTGGTCACATCCACCTGAATATAACCGGACAACTCAATAATTGCCTGCTCACGATTATCCATTAACACTGAGGTGTCGTGCCCCAATGCTGTGGCTTCGCTGATTTTTGCATTTAATTCGGCGATGTCGGCCAGCACAGTATTAGTGTTGCCAGTGAGCGCAGTTAATTCAAAACCGAGCTTTTCAACCTGGCCTGTTAAAGCGCCATTGAGTTGTTGTAAGTTTTGCACCATAGCACTGGCTGATGAAATCACCTGCTGCCGGTAGGCGGGCGACTCAGGCGATGACAATGCAGCATTAAAAGCAGAATTCAGCTTGGCAACGGCGTCATTCAGATTCAGCGAGTCAGTGCCTAGTACTTCTTCGAGGTAACCCAGATAATCCTGATAACTTTCGTAATAACTCAAATCTGATTTAGTGCGCCAGATATCGTCATTCAGAAAACCATCTACTATACGTTCAATTTTGGTGATTTTGACCCCGTTCAGCGGGCCATCGTTGGTTTGTAATATAACGGTTTGACGGCTATAACCCGCAACTTTAGCATTAGCGACGTTCTGGCTGACAATCTGTAAACCAGCGCTGGATGCATTTAAGCCGGACACACCGTTATATAACATGCTCATTCGTTATTCTCTTTAAAGACCACTGGCCTTTGTAAAGGCTGACTCAGCGCCATAGTGCCGACCGTAGAACCAAAGTCCTGATACTGTTGTTCAGCGACCGTTTCCGGCGGTAACTTTAATGTTGCTGGTGAAAAATTTTCAGCAGCATCAGCCGGGGCAGTGCTCTGCTGCCCAGAAAACTGTCTGACAATCTGCACTGCAAGACCGGTCTGGCTGTTGGCGGCCATCTGCTGCGCCATCTGACTGTCATGCATATCTCGGAACATCTGCTGTTCATGACTGCTGAACATGCCATCGTCACCTGCAATAGCATCGCTGGCCGAACGCATATTTTTCAGCACCATTTGCAAAAACAAAGTTTCGAACTGTTCCGCAACCTGCTGTAACGACTGATCTTCACTCAGGTTTTTATGAACCTGGGTACTTTGTTGCGGATCAATAGCTATTTGTTGTGAGTTGTCGATTCGTTGCATCAGATCACCACCACATCAGCATCAAGGGCGCCGGCTTTATCCAGCGCCAGTAAAATTGACATCAGCTCAGCCGGGGTCGCCCCCATGCTGTTGACTGCCTGCACTATAGTGTCAAGAGAAGTGCCTTCAGGCCAGACCATCATATTGGCGGTTTGCTGGCTGACATCAACACCACTGCTTTGGGTTGGTACTGTTCGTCCCTGACTAAAGGGCAACGGCTGAATAGCACCTTCCTGCTCACTGATAGTAATAGTCAAATTGCCGTGACTGACAGCTGCTCTTTTTACCCGCACTTCATCACTGATCACCACAGTACCGCTGCGGCTGTTAAATACTACTCTTGGCCGCTGCGCCCCTTCTTCCACCACTAAATCCTGCAGCATCGCCATAAAGGTATTGCGGCTGTCGGCATCACGGGGGGCACTAATCACCAGCTTAGACCAGTTTTCGGCTCTGGCGACCTGAGGTCCAAAAGTACCATTGATGGCCGTCACTACGTTGCGGGCCGTTTTATAGTTGGGCTTTTTCAGATTCAGTACCAAATCACCGCCCTGATCCAGACTTTCCACACTGCGCTCAATAATGGCGCCACCAGGAATAATACCTGCAGTGGGCACATTCACAGTCACAGAAGAACCGTTTTTACCTTCGGCATTAATACCACCGACAACCAGATTGCCTTGTGCCAGCGCATACACTTTGCCATCAACACCACGCAGTGGCGTTAGCATTAAACTACCACCATGCAGACTTTTCGCATCGCCAAGCGACATAATAGTGACATCAATCGCCTGACCCGGGCTGGACATTGGTGGCAAAGTGGCTTGTACCGCAACAGCAGCCACATTTTTTGACTTTGGTAAAGTCGCTTCGTCCAACTGCACACCAAATTGTTTCAGCATATTGTTCAGCGACTGGGCGGCAAATTTGATCTGGGCTTTATCACCAGAGCCGGGTAAACCTACCACCAGACCATAACCCACCAGCTGGTTATCACGTACCCCCTGAATATCAACAATATCCAACAAGGGTCTGCTACCGGCATGGGCAGCAGTGCAGAGCCAACAACTGATGATCAACAGCGATAAAATACGCATGGGGCAGCTCGCTAAAACAGGTTAAGGTAAGTGGAAAACAGCTTGCTGAGCCAGCCTTCCTCGGCGGCATCAGCCAGCGTGCCTTTGCCAGCGTAACTGATGCGGGCATCGGCAATACGCTGTGACGAAATACGGTTGGTAACATCAATATCTTCAGGCCGCACTACACCCTGCAAGCGGATATATTCATCACCATGATTCAGTTTGATCCATTTTTCACCACGAATGGTTAAAGCGCCGTTAGAGGCAACGTCCATCACACGCACTGTAATTGCACCACGCAAAAAGTTTTGCTGACTGGCGCTGCTTTCACCTTCAAAGTTTTGGCCATTATTGATGCGTAATGATAAATCAGACACATTGGCGTTACCGGCCAGTGGCACACCAAGGTTAACGTTAGTGTTGCGATCAAGCGCAGTGTCGGCGCTTTTACTGGACTGAGTACGTTCATCCAACTGCACTGTCAGAATGTCACCTACCCTATAGGCTCTTTTGTCGGCAAAAAGGGTAAACATATAAGATTCAGTGTACAGACTGCCGGCGCTGGCAGGCACAGCCTCCTGCGTCACCAGCGGTGTTGCTGTGCGCTCCCAGTCATCGTCATCCGCCAGCGGACTGTCCGGTTTGCTGCTGCAGGCACAAAGCAACAACAGCAACAAAAAAGATGCAGCCTGTTTCATCACAAAACCCTCAGTTACATACTTTGAGTGACAAAGTTCAGCATTTCATCGGCGGCCGAAACCACCTTGGCATTCATTTCATAAGCACGCTGAACGGCTATCATATTCACCATTTCATCAACCACACTGACGTTTGAACCTTCCACTGTGTATTGTTGCAGCTGGCCAAAAGCGTCTTCACCAGGAACCCCTTCCAGCGCTTCGCCTGAACCGGCAGTAGCACGGTATAAATTGCCACCCAAAGCTTCTAACCCTGCCGGATTAACAAAACTCACCGTCAGAATCTGACCCAGTTCCAGCAGTTGATCCTGACCTGCAACCTGAGCAGAAACAGTACCGTCACTGCCAATAGTGACCTTGGTGGCTTCAGGCGGAATGGTAATGTTCTGTGCCAACGGCAAACCATTGGCATTGGTAATTAAACCATCTGCATTCACATGAAACTGGCCGTTGCGGGAATACAACAGTTCACCATCCGGACTTTCCACCTGAAAAAAACCCTGACCGGCAATAGCCACATCAAGCTGATTATTGGTCGTTTCAAAACTGCCTTCGGTAAAGACTTTTTGTGTGCCGTTCACTCTGACACCAGTACCCAGCTGAATGCCGGCCGGTACCTGATTCACTTCATCAGCCTGAGTGCCGGGTTGACGTTGCACCTGATAAAACAAATCTTCAAACACCACCCGGTCTTTTTTAAAACCGACGGTATTCACGTTGGCCAGGTTGTTGGAAATGGTGGTCATGCGCATATCCTGCGCCGCCAAACCTGTTTTGCTTACCCATAATGCTGAATTCATACTATTAATTCCTGTTGCTTAAGCGCTGATCAGTTTGTTGCCGGACACGGCCAGTTCATCGGCTGCTTTCATCATCTGGATGTTCAGTTCAAACTGCCGGCTGATATTCATGGTATTCACCATCTGCTCAACGGCATTGACATTAGAACCTTCCAGCGCACCACTACGCACTGTCACGGCAGGATCAGCTTCCAGCGGATTGCCATCTTCGGCCCGGAACAAACCATCATCACCTTTGACCATCACCACATTATTAGCACTGACCAGTTTGATGCGTTCATCCTGCTCAATCACACCACCACCAACGGGTAACAAATTAATAGTGCCGTCAGCACTGATATCGATATCACCAAACTCCGGCAACACTATGGCACCACCACCACCTTGTACTCTGAAGCCATGCACAGCAAGGCTGCCATCAGCGGCAACCTGCAGTTCACCTGCCCTGGTGTAAGCTTCATTACCATCAGCATCCTGTACCGCAATAAAACCTTGTTCACTGACGGTAATATCTAAATCACGGCCCGTTTCCATTACAGCACCGGCGGTTAAGTCGGTGGATACAGGCATCAACTGCGCCTGAAACCTGGTACGAAAACCTTCACCGGTAATTTGCATTGCCCTGGCTTGTTCCATGTCCGCTTTAAAACCAACGGTATTGATGTTGGCCAGGTTATTGGCGGTAATGCGCAGTGCAGTCTGTGCCAGATCGGCGCCAGATACTGCGGTATGGATCAGACGTTCCATGCTTTAGTCCTTATACTGCGTTAAACAGCACTTGCATCATTTCATCAGCGGTACTGATAGTTTTGGCGTTGGCCTGATAACTTTGCTGAAATGACATCAAATCAACCAGCTGAGCGCTGATATCTACATTCGAACCCATAAAAGAACCGGCCAGAATGGCACCAAAACTGCCTTCAGACGGAGTGCCGATAATAGCGGCACCGGATTGTTCACTGGCATACCACACTGTGTTGTTACCCGATTCCAGACCTTGTGGATTGGCAAAATTGGCCAAAGCGATTTGGCCCTGCAATTTGGATTCTCCATTGGAGAAAGTGGCCAGCACCTTGCCATCTTCCGCAACGGCAACACCGGTGAACTCACCCGAGGTGTAGCCATCTGAATTGTTTTCATATAAACCAAAAGCGCTGCCAAACTGCGACGATTTCACCATATCCAGTTTAATAGCCATCACAGAGGCGCCCGCAGGAGCAAAATCCAGCGTCAATTCACGTACGTTGTAAGGGTCGGTGACGTTGTTATCTGCTGGTACCAGCGGTGGTGCCGGCAGGGTGCCCATAGGGCTTAATTGGCCGTCGGTATCAAAGGTGATGGTCAAAGTGGCGGCTGTAGTGACAACACCGGTATCATCAGTGGCATCCACACTGCCCACTACAGCACCAGCCGGAGGATTTAAATCGGCTGCGGGCAATGGTTTGCCATCCATGTAATACACCACGGCCCAGGTATTTACACCTGTGTGGTTAAAATACTGCGTCAGAGTGTGGCTATTACCCAAAGAATCAAACACTTCTGTTGACTGTGAATAATTAAAAGAAGTGCCGTCAGCCGGGTCAAACACTGCAGGTGCAACCGGATAAGGGATAACGTCACTTGCCGAATTCAGGTTCAGGGAAAAAGCGATATTCTCCGTGGCTTTGGCTGGGATATTGGCCGCTTCTACTTTTAAATCGGTCAGAATACCTGTAATGAGATTACCGTTTTCATCAATACCAAAACCCTGCAGCTTGCTGCCGTTGTTATTAACAATCTGGCGATTCTCATCCAACCCAAACTGCCCTGCCTGGGTAAAAGCCAAACGGCCATTTTCGTTCACCACAAAAAAACCTTTGCCGGTAATGGCCAAATCCAGGCTCTGACCTGTACTGACCAGACCGCCGGTTTTCTCAAAGTTTTCGTTGGTTGCAGCCACTTTGACACCACTGCGCTGACCGCCGTTATACAACGCCGAAAACTCAGTGCTGGCCGTTTTATAACCGGCAGTGCTGGCGTTGGCAATGTTATTACTGGTGACTTCCAGCGCCTTCTGGGTCGAAGACAGACCACTGAGGCCAATGTTAAACATAGACATAATTGATCCTTTTAACTTTTTGTTGCCTTCGACAACTGATTGATATCAAAGAGGTAATGATTACCTAAACCATTCACCTGCAGAATAATGTCGTCAGGGCCTGCCCCAACCGACACCCGCTCTACTTCATTAGTCAGATAAGTGGGGACTTGCTGTTTACTGTTGTTTACTGCAACTTCGGCCTGCACCTGATAAGCACCGGCGGCCTGCTCCGGGAACTCAAAACGCAAGGTTCCTATCGTTGGGTTCTGCAGTTTAATTTCATCAACCAGCTTGCCCCCGGCGTCGTACAGTCGCACAGTGACACTGTCAACTCTGGCGCCCAGATTGATGGCACCGGCAATGTTGTCGGCTTGTTCTAATGAAACAGTGTCGGCTTTAACATCCACTTTTTGCCCCACCAAAGCCGTTGCTTCCAGCGCCTGCAGACTTTTCATATAACCAACCTGCTGCTGGGACTGCAGATTCAGTTTTTCCAGACTTTCCACACTGCTAAATTCGGCCAACTGGCTGACATACTGAGTACCATCCATTGGGTTCAATGGGTTCTGATGGCTGATTTGCGCCACCAGCAACTCCAGAAACATGCTGGATAACGCCGCTGCATCGGGCTTGCCATTGCTGGCAATGGTATTGGTTGTATTAACAGCCCCGGCGGAAAAATTATTGTCAATTGCAGACATCACAAACTCCTTATTGGCCCAGTTTCAGCAAGCTTTGTTGCATGCTGGAGACGCGCCCCATCACTTCTACTGAAGTTTGAAAAGCACGGGACGCTGACATCATGTCTGCCATCTCTGCCACCGGATTTACATTGGAATAAAACACATAACCTTCGGCGTCGGCCAAAGGGCTGTTAGGTTCGTAACGGCTCTCAACAGTGCGGTCAGACTGCACAACACCCAAAGTTTGCACCTGAGCGGACATGCTGCGGTTATCAAAGTCCTGGCTGTATAAAGCGGAAAAAACCGGCTTAATCGCTTTGTAAGCTTCCGCTGCACTGGAAGCTGCGGTATCAGCATTAGCCAGATTTGACGCCACAGTGTCCAAACGCATCACCTGCGCCCGCATTGCACTGCCACCAATGTCATAAATAGTGCTGAACGACATCGTTATTCTCCTTTAATCGCTTTATGCAAGCCGCTGATTTTCATATTCAGAAAGGTCAGACTGGTCTGGAAATCCATAGTGTTGGCGGCAAAATTAGCCTGCTCAACACTCAACTCTGAGGTATTGCCATCAGCAGAAGGCTGAAATGGAATACGGTATTTTTGTTCAGCACGCACATCGGCACCTGTCAGCACCGGACCTTCACCAAACTTCAGATTGCTTTCAACCTGCTGCAAAATGCTGCTGTAATCGAGATCGCGGGCCATAAAACCAGGTGTGTCGACATTAGCCAGATTGCCTGAGATAATCTCTGCTCTATCCAGACGTAATTGCAGCGAAAATGGATGTACGCCCAAAGCTTTGTGAAAAATGTCCATCTTTGTACCTTGTAAAAAACGCAGCAGCTAAGGCTGAATTACAAGCTTTGTGCCATTATCAAAAGGCCCTATGATTGAATGAGTTACCTTAATGAGTTCGCAAAGCAAATCAGCAGAACGGAAGTATTGCTTCCGCCATGGAAGTGGTTATTTTTCCTCCTGCTGACGGTGCCGCCCTATGCAGCTGCCAGTACAGAACAACACATCAAAAATCACATCAGCACAGAAGTGCAACGTTTTGCCTTACAGCTTGGTGCCAAAACGCCGGTGAAACAGCAGATCGAATTATCCTTACCTGCGGCACTGCAGAAAAAACCGGCCTGCAACCAACTCGTCATCAGCCGCAGCAATCCGCAGCAGGCGCCGTGGGGCCGAACCAGCTATAGTCTGGAGTGTCGGGACAAAAAAAGCTGGCAAAGCCGCGCCACCGCCAGAGTGCGGGTCTGGTTGCCCGTAGTGGTCGCCAGTCGCCAAATCCAGCGGGACGAAGTGCTGAGTGCTGACATGCTGAGCACCAGACTGACTGAACTGGAGCAAAGTAAACTGGGCGTTGAACTCAACCCCGCTGCCCTGCTTGGTTTGCAGGCCAAACGCCGAATTCCGGCAGGACAAGTGCTTAGCCGGCAACATTTAACAGCGCAGTTGCTGGTGGAAAAAGGCAGTCATGTGCTGATCACGGTGCAAAGTGGTGGTTTTGCTGCCAGCACCAAAGGTATAGCAATGGAAGACGGTCAGCTCGGACAGCGGATTAAAGTGCAAAACATCTCGTCCGGGGTGATAGTGGAAGCGGAAGTAGTGGCAGAAGCCAGGGTACAAACTATTTTTAAATCAAATTAAAGTTTCAGCGACTGTTGGTCGCTGTTTACTGTTAGCAGCAATTTTAGCTTTTACCGCCGGGTACAAACGATGATAAAGATAGACCAATCCAAGCATATTCAGCCGGTTCAGAAAACCGAGCAGCAAATTCAACAAGTGGCGCAAAAAACGTCACAGCCCACAGCTTATGTGCAGCAAAGCGAAATCAGCAGCACAACGCAGGCAGTGCAGCAGGCTTTTAATACGCTGGCACAGCATGGCGAAATTGACTTCGATAAAGTAGCCCAGGTTAAAGTAGCATTGGCCAACGGTCAGTTGTCACTTGATGAAGACAACCTGGCACAAGCTATTTTGGATTTTCACAGGAAATGAACCAACAAGCGCTGAAAATTGTCATCGCCGGTTTGCAGCAGGATACTGAATTGCTGGCACAACTGGGTACAGTATTACAACAACAGTATATTCTGATGAGTCTGCGCCAGAGCGAACAACTGCAGCAGCTTAATCAACAGGCACATCAATTGCTGGCACAGTTGCAACAGAATGCAGCAGAGCGGCAGGAAGCGATGCTGCAGTTACAGTTGCCATTGTCTGAACAAGGGATCCAGACATTATTGGCCATGTTGCCGGAAAAAATACGGGACGCCAGTCAGCAACTCTTTGATAAAGTTCAGCAACACACCCAAATTTGCCAGCAGCTGAATCAGAAAAATGGTGAATTGCTGGCCTATCAGCGCGGCCTGATGCAAAAACTGCTGGGCCTGGATGATAAAACTCAGTACCCACAGCTGCAGATGAATCAGCGTTAACCACTTTAGTTTGATTTTGTCCCTGTATCCTCTTCAAAAACACTGGCTCCCGCTCTGATAAGCAGCTATAACTGATTGTGTTACAACATGATTATTGTCCCGTCCGGCAGGATCAGCAGTAAAACCGTGCTCAGTGCAGGCAAAAAATAACAGGCTTTCACAGTAGCCGCTACTCTGGCAAAACCGTTGGTAAATTCATGTGATGCCGGCACAACTGGCATTGGTTTTGCCACAATTTCTGAAACTTTTGACACAAAAAGGCCAGATGTTGATTATAAAAAATCTGCGAAAGATAACTGTATTGCTGAGTGTGGTTTCAGCCCTGTTCAACCTGCTGATACAGCCTGCTACTGCCGCCTCCGAAACGACCGTCAGTGCGGACGAGCTAAAACAACAGCCGGCCTTTCCGGCTGAATATCAAAAGCTGTCATACCCACAACGGCTGGACTGGCTGAAGCAACAGCTGAAAACTGCAGATTCCGCCGCCCGCATTTACCAACTAAGCAGCGAAATGGGCTTTGAGCATTTTGCCAATTACGCCAATGACAAATTGCAGCTGGTATGCCAACAAACAAAACCCGAAAAATTCGACCTGCAGTACCGTTATATCTGTGCCGTCAGTGACAACAACAGCTACGACGACAGTATTCGCCAGCTTATGCAACTGTACGATGATGCGATTAATGCAAAAAACATCGATTTAGCAACACAAATTTTATCCGGTGTTGCCTGGAAACAATCCAGTAACGGCGATATCGCCAGCGCTTTTCGCAGTTACGAGTTGGCAATGTCACTGGCAAAACAAGCCAGTCCTGAAGCGCTGAATGATGTGATGTTAAATACAGCAGCGCTTTATGTGATGCATGGTGATAAAGCCTATGTGCAAAAAGGCGTGCAATTACAACAGGCAACCATCAGCCGTCTGGAAGCGTTAAAACGGGACACACCTGAATCTGCAGATTACGCCAACGAAATTCTTGCGTTAACCTACCACAACATTGGGGTGGCTTATGCACTGCATCTGCACGACTATCAGCAAGCGCTGCATTGGTTTGGGCTGATTACACCAAACAATAAAGAACTACGACGCTCTTCTTTGGTTTTTTCCGCTTTATCTGCGGCAGAATTACAACAAAAGGAGCAGGCAAACAACTTGCTGACGGCTTCCCTGCAAGCGCCCAAAAGTACCGAAGTCAACACAGATTACCTGGATTGTTATCAACAGTTAGTGCAGCTGAAACTGCAGGGTGTAGCCGAGCTTCAGCCCTGTCAGCTGCTGAACACACAAACACCACTGGAAGTCAGTCTGGATCTGTACAAGCGTATGGCTTTGCTGGAAACAGCAGAGTGGCGCCTTCACGGTCTGGAAAAACTCCATCAGTTATTTATCGTCAAACTTGAGCCCCAGCTAAAACAAAGTGCAACCCAATCCGCCTCGCACGCCGAACTAAGCAGGTTGCAGCTGGAGTCTGAGCTTAAAACACAACTGTTGGAAAAAGAACAATCATTAAAAAAAGCCGAACAGGAACAACATCAGAGCCAAATGATGCTGACTGCCGCCGTGCTTGCCATCTTACTGCTGGTGCTGTTGGTGATCACTATACAGCTCAGACAAAACCGCAAACTGGCAAAACAGTTTGAATCACTGAGTGTGCTGGATGGCCTGACTGGCTTGCATAACAGGCGTTTTTTTGAACAAAATATTCAGAGAGAACTGAATTTTGTCAGACGTTCACAACAAGACGGCACTGGCCACACTATTGCGTTTTATTTGCTTGATATCGATTTTTTTAAAAAAATCAATGACTCTTATGGTCATGATGCCGGTGACGAGGTGCTGGTTGAATTTGCCAGGCGTATCAAACTGGCAATAAGGGAAACCGATATGCTGATCCGCTGGGGCGGTGAAGAATTTTTGTTAGTGGCGCGATTGGAACAAAAAACCGATCATCATCATATTGCCGAGCGTATCCGTCGTGTTGTTAACCAGCAACCCTTTGATATTGCAAACCAAAATACAATTCCGGTTTCATGCACCATAGGCGCTGTGGTTTATCCGGAGGCAGGGCATGACGTGGTACAGCTGGACTGGCACCATTTGGTACAACTGGCAGATGCAGCTTTGTACCTTGGCAAGAAAAAACAACGCAACTGTTGGGTCTGTGTAGACAATATAGTGGACCTTGCCGCTCTGGATGACATTCTGCAGCAGGATCTGGAACAATCAGCACAACAACAACAAATAGTCCTGAGCAGTAAGTTTGACGCGACCACCACGACAACATCATAAAATGACTTTTGGCATGACAGACAAGAGTGCAGAGATGCTGCTCCAGGGCGCAAGGCTTATAGCTGAGTGCGCTGACGCTGTCTGAACGGACAACGTTGTGAGCAGTGTCAGGGATAGATTTATTCTTCCTGATATTTTGCCGGTTTGCGTTTTTCCACCAGGGTGAGCAGTGCCAGATAATAAGCCCGTTGTTTACATGCAGCATCCTGCTGCAGATGTAAATCGTTGCTGGTATTTATCACCCTTTGTTGTTGCACTTCTTTTACTTGTTCAACTGAAGCTTTCATCGCAACAGCGTTTTGATAAAACAACACTGAGCTGACACTTTGTGGGGTATGGATCAAGGCACTGTGTTGTTCCAGTTGTGCTAACCGTTGCAGTTCCTGCTGCTGCAACCGCGATAAATCGCGCACCCTTTCATTCATGGCTCTTAATTTATCACGTTGCATTTCCGCATATTTTTTAAGCATGTTTTGGCCTCAACAGTTGAGCCAGCTCAGTTTGGGATTGCAAAAAACCATGGGCATCAGCCAAACCCTGACATAAAAATTTCTCCATTGCCGGATACATATCTACTGCCACATCCAGCTCCGGATCTTTACCCCTTTGATAGGCTCCGAGCGGAATCAGCTCCCGCACCTGCTGATAACGGGCGTACAGGCGTTTGAGCAGATAAGCATTTTTCAGCTGGGTTTCCGGCACTATTTGTGGCATCACTCTGCTGATAGAAGCGCCAATATCGATAGCCGGATAATGGCCCTGCTCGGCCAGCTCGCGGGTTAACACTATATGACCATCCAGAATGGCACGGCAGGCATCTGCTATCGGGTCCTGTTGATCATCACCTTCGGCCAGCACAGTATAAATCGCGGTCATAGTGCCACCACTGTCTGCACTGTTTCCTGCTTTTTCAACAAGTTGTGTCAGTTTGCTAAAGACAGAAGGTGGATAACCTTTAGTGGCGGGCGGCTCACCAACAGATAAACCAATTTCTCGTTGCGCCTGAGCATAACGGGTTAACGAATCAACCAGCAGCAACACATGAAAACCCAGATCCCGGAAATAGGCTGCCAGCCGGTGACTGAGTTCAGCAGCACGCAAGCGCAATAACGGCGATTGATCAGCAGGTGCTGCCACCACTATGGCTTTTTTTAAGCCTTCAGGGCCCAGACTATGTTCAATGAAATCTTTCACTTCCCAACCACGTTCACCAATCAAACCGACAATCACAATATCGGCCTGGGTGTAACGCGTCATCATGCCAAGCAGCTTACTTTTACCCACCCCTGAGCCGGCAAAAAGACCAAGCCGCTGCCCTTGTCCTACGGTAAATAACGCATTAATAGCGCGAATGCCCACATCCAGTGGCTGCACCACGCCTTTTTTCTGCAATGGATTCACTGCCGCCAGACTGGCGCTGATGGTATCCCCCTGGCGCAGTGGAGCCTGACCATCCAGCGGCTGCATCAAGCCGTCAACCACCCGGCCCAATAAAGCAGTCGATACCAATAATTGATTGGCTTTGGGGGCAGCCCGCACTCTGGCACCAGCCTGCAGCCCTTCAATGGTGCTCAGCGGCATCAAAAACGCATGATCAGGTTCAAAACCTACCACCTCAACGTCGTACCAGCAGCCATTCTGACTTTCAACCTGATAACGTTGTCCCATAGCAAAATCACCACCTG
This sequence comes from Rheinheimera sp., assembly GCF_030824435.1. Taxonomy (GTDB): domain Bacteria; phylum Pseudomonadota; class Gammaproteobacteria; order Enterobacterales; family Alteromonadaceae; genus Pararheinheimera. The sequence goes on along the minus strand of NZ_JAVBXS010000024.1, from coordinate 95,044 downwards.
ATGCACTCAGCATCATGCCATTTAGTCTGAGCAAACGACCAAAACTCTGCACCGCTTCGGGTGGTGTCAGTTGTGTTCTGGCCTTGGCCAAACACTGGCTGTAGTGATTAGCCTGCTTCATGTATCAGACTGTCCCGCACCGGTTGCAGCGCCTGCTGTAACCTGTGCTGGTAATCAAGCTGATGTAGCTGCGAGCGGCCATTAAAAAACACTTCGCCGGCGCCCAGCTGCGGTTCTTGTTGTAACGGGATATCCTGAATTTGATTGATACCGTCAAATAATGCGGCATCCTGTGGAGAAATCTGAATTGAATCAATCACATCCGTTTTGCCTAATTCAGGCAGCAAGCTGTCTATCGCCTGATGTAATAAAGCGGGTTGCAATTTGAGTTCTGCCTCAATCACCAGCGACGCCAGGCTTTGCACTAACAACAGAATTTCCTGCGCCAGTTGCGCGTCGTTTAGCCGTAGTTGTTGCTGAAACTGCTGGCTTAACAGATCCAGAGCAGCTTGTTGTGCTTTTGCCGCGTCAGTCCGGACGGCTTTTAGTTCAGCATCCAGCGCGGCAGTGGCATTTTGCTGCCCCTGCAACAAACCCCTTTCATAAGCTTGCTGTTGTGCGGCGGCAATACCTGCCACATAACCCTGTTGATAATAATGTTCATTGGGGTGTTTAAATTCGACAATACCGTCATGGCGTTGCAACGACGGAAAACGAAATTCAAGATCCTGTGCCGTGCTTTGCATAATTAACCCACCGTTTCTTCAGGGTACAACCTGTATTCGGTCCAGCCAGCAGCAATACGTTGTTTTACTATGGCCATAATTTCTGCCCGGGCAGCTTCCACTTTACGCAGCGGTTGCGGTTTCATCGTTTCAATCTGTTGCCGGTACACTGCCGCCAGTCGTTTTGGCAACACTGACAAAATACTGTCGGTTAACGCTTGATCTGCACCTTTAAGTGCAGTGACCCACAATTCGTCCGGAATATCGGTTAACAAGGTGCTGATCACATCTTCGGTCTGGCGGCTTAAGCTGAAGAAATCGTACATTTTATCTTCAATAGCTTCAGCCATCGCGGTGTCATGTTGTTTCAGCAATGCCATCACTTCGGTTTTGTTGCCGCTGTAGCGGTTCATAATATCCGCCACTTTTTGTACACCATTAACTCTGGCGCCTACTTGTTCGCCCACATATTCAATACAACGCTCCAGCGTATAACGTAAGTCTTCAATCACGTGTTCGCTGACTTCCCGCATATTGGCAATACGGTACAAAATATCGTCGTGCTTTTGTGATGGGTACAAACTTAACACCGCACTGGCCTGCTCTGCCGGTAAAAAGGCCAGGATCAGCGCCTGCATCTGAATATGTTCCTGCTCCATAAAACGAACAAGCAGATCAGCGGGCACCCACTCGAGCCTGCGGATATCGTCCGCCAGAGCACCACCGTATATATCGTCCAGCATGCCACGCGCCAGCTTGCGGCCAACGGCTTTGTCCAAAGCCCGTTCCAGATACACTCTGGAGGCTCCGCTGACACCACTTTCATTGCGGTAACAATCAAAAAAATCAATCAGGATCTGGGCGACATGGTCCTGAGTGAAATTTGAAATTTTTGCCATACGTTCTGACAAAGCCCGCACTTCATTACGACTGAGTTTTTTAATAATACCGGCCGCGTTTTCTTCGCCCATGCTCAGCAGTAAAATGGCGGCCCTGTCTAAGTCAGAAATCTGCTTGGCTGGTTCAGCTCTTGACGGATTCAATGGCCACTCCTCGTTCTATCCAATACTTAATAACAGCCGTAACCCGATCTGATTCCCGGTTGGCAAGCAAGTGTAAATGACTGATTTGTTCAGCAAATTCGGAACCTACCTGAGGTAAATCAATTGGGTGTGCATGCCCTGGCGCAGTATGAGAACTGGCATGGCCTGTCGCAGCAACAGGGTTTTCCAGCACTGCAGGTTCAGTGGCACCAGCTTGCGCACCGCTCATTGCTGCACCGGCCAGTGCAGGTCCATAAGCATTTGCCGGAGTCAACTCGCGGTTTTTACGGCTAACCAAATGATTGACCAAAGGACGTACACCAAAAACAATCAGCGCCAGTCCCAGTAACGCACCGACGACATAACGGGAATACTCTTTGACTTCAGGAAGTTGCCACCAGGCCATAGCTTCAAGTTCAGCGGCAGGATCGTATTTCACAAAACCGAAACTGCTGATATGGAACTGGTCACCCCGCTGTGCATTAAAACCAGTGGCTGTTTTGACCATTTCGCCCAGTTGCGCCAATTGTTCCGGTGTCCAGCTTTTTGCTTCTGCACCTGCTACTGCCGTATCATTCACCAGTACAGACACACTCTGACTACGAATACGGCCAATCTCATAACGGGTGTGAGTCACAGCTTTGCCAGTGTCATATTTTTTGTTCAGTTCATTACGTTGTGAAGTGCGCTCATTGGGGTCGGCAGGTTGTGCATTTGGGTCTTGTGGATTGGGCACCGGCGGCTGATTTGCCAGAGAACCGGGAATACCCATGGCGAGCTGATCCTGCATAGAGTCAGTTTTTTGCATTTCGGACGTCAATACAGTGTCTTTGTCCAGAGATTCGCGGGTTTCTTCCACCACGTTAAAATCCACGTCTGCCGATACCTGAATACGGTAGTTGCCTTCACCGACAATAGGCAGCAGCATAATGGACGCTCTTTCTTCAATATTGCGTTCCACTTTTTCAATAAAAGCGAGTTTTTTATCGGTTTCTTTGCCAACAGGGGTGCTGTCAAATAGGTCACCGCTAACCAACTTGCCGCGTTGATCAACCACCGACACCTGACGACTGTCCAGACCCGGAATACTGCCTGCAACCAGACTGACAATAGCTTCCACCTGTTCAGGTTTCAGGTTATAGCCAGGTGCCAGATCAACCATCACAGAAGCAGCGGATTTCTCTTCCTGCCGGCCAACAAACAAATTGCGTTTTGGAATAGCCAGATGCACCCTTGCATTACGGACGCCGTCCATGGTGATAATGGTTCTGGCCAGCTCACCTTCTAAAGCGTGCTGATATTGCATCGACTCCATAAACTGGCTGGTGCCCATTGTCACTTTGCCGTTCATTGCCGACAAGCCTTCCGGCAAAGCGGCTTTGATGCCACGGGCCGCTAAAGTGATACGAGCGTCGGCCAGTCTGTCCTGAGGCACCATAATATTGCCGCTGTCGGTATCAATACGAAACGGAAACTGTTCTTTATCAAGGATTTCAACGATACCTGCTTTGTCGTAATGCTCCTGACTGCCGTACAAAGGCACATAGTTTTTTGCAGAAGTCCAGAGAATGACCACTATGGTGGCTGCCACCAGAGTCGCCAATAATGCAATGGAAGCAAGGCTTTTATCACCTTGAGGCAACCAATTGATCTTATTAGACATATTAATTACACGCTCGCGGATCCTGCTATCGGTCGCTGCCGGAGGTGCTTTTGCAAGTTCAGTTTTCATCGTTTACTGCCTTATAACGACATACGCATAATGTCATCAACACCGTTCATCACTTTGTTGCGCATCTGCAACAACATCTCAAAACTGAGTGAAGCTTTCTGACTGGCAACCATAGCTCCGACCAAATCATCGCTGCGACCGGCATCCACTGCCGCCATCAACTCAGAAGCTGCATTTTGTTCGGCATTAATGCCGCGGATCACCTGGGTAAAATCGCTGGCAAAACCACTGTCATTGACGGCTGTCGGTGCCATCACTTCATTGCTGGCGATCTGTTTCAGATCGGCAAACTGAGTGAGTAAACTCTGTTGGGTATCAATTGGAGTAATCATAGGATGTCCTTTTCAGTCTCAGGCCACTGCATCAATATCAACACCATGCTCACGCATAGCAGCCAACTTATATCTTAAGGCTCTGGTGCTGACACCAAGCGCCTGTGCTGCCTTGGCGCGATGTCCTTTGCATTGGGTCAGTACACCAAGAATGTAATCAAATTCGGCATTCTTTTTACTGCGTTTTAAATTATTGCAAGGCGCAACCTCAGCCACTTTTGACTGCACCGGTAAATTCAGATCCATGGCCTGAACTTCGATACCACGGGCCATCACCAGGGCTCGTTGCACCACATTTTCCAGTTCACGCACATTGCCGGGCCAGTTGTATTGCAGCAGCAACTGTCTGGCTTCTTTGCTCAGCAGGTATTTCCCATCGGCATACTTTTGAATAAAAAACTCAGCCAGCGGAATAATATCGTCTCTACGTTCACGTAAAGCCGGCCAGCTGAGGGGCAGAACATCGAGACGGTAAAACAAGTCCTGGCGGAATAAACCTTGTTCGACCAATAAACGTAAGTCTTTGTTGCTGGCAGTAATAATACGAAGATCCAGCTTAATCTTCTGATTGCTGCCAAGCCTTTCCAGCTCCCGCTCCTGCAACACCCGCAGCAATTTGGCTTGCAGTGCTAACGGCAACTCAGAAATTTCATCCAGCACCAGAGTGCCGCCATTGGCACTTTCAAATTTACCAATCTGCTGACTGACTGCACCGGTAAAAGCGCCTTTGTTATAACCGAACAACATGGCTTCGAGCATATGCTCAGGGATGGCGGCACAGTTGACGGCTACATAAGGTTTGTCACGACGCGGTGATACATTGTGGATATAACGTGCCAGCCGTTCTTTGCCGGTGCCGGACTCACCGTGCAGCAGTACTGTTGCGTCAGTTTGTGCGGCACGATTAGCCAGCTGCAGCACCTGACGACTACCTGCAGAAACAGCAACCAGCTCTTTTAAACCCAGACTCATTGAAGCCACATTGCGTAAAATATTCTGTAACTGTTTGGTATTAAAAGGCTTTAACAGATAATCTATGGCGCCGTTATTCAGACTTTGTGCTGCCAACTGATGCTGGGTTTTATCCACCAGCACAATGATCTGACAGGACGGGTAACGCTTTTTCAGTAACAACACTAAATCCGGCATACTAATTTCAGACAGTTCAGTCGCCAGAGCCACTATATCGGGCTGCTGATGGCTGCAGCAGTTCAGCAAGCCGGTTAAATCTGCAGCGTATTGCAGCAGGTAACCTTCAGTCTTGATACATTGCTGCACTTCCGCGACCGGCTTGCATTGTTCAATCCACAATAACTGTTTCATGTTCATGTGCTGTCTGTCCTTAAGCTGGAGTACGGATCAGGCGGATCATCACCCGTCTGTTGTGTTTAGGCCCACCATAGCCAACGGCCTGGGGATATCTGTTACCGTGCGCACGAATTTCTATTTTTTGTTTATTCACACCAAATTCAATCAGGCGGGACGCGACTTCGTCGGCTCGTTCTTCAGACAAAACTCTGTTGGCAAGACTGGTCGCTGCGTCGTCACTGTGACCATCAATCAGAACTTTCCGAACTTTTTTGTCTTGTTGGATATAGCTGGCTAATACACGGAGGTGAGCAATATTGTCGGCATCAGCCAGTCTTTCGCCTTTTGGATAAATCAGCTGATATTCCCGCGCCTGTTCCCAGCGCAATGGCAATAAACCGGCGATGCAAGTCTGAAATTGTTGCAAAGCCTGCTCAAACTTCAGATTTGGCACTGTCAGATCAATCACCTGATCCGGCAGATCGAGACTCAGTTTCAGCCAGTAGCCCTGTTGCAACTGTTGCATAATAAGTGGAATTTGTTCAGTAAAACGGGCGAGTTTGGTGGACGTGAAAGAGGGAGAAAACCGCACCGCAGGCGCAAGTTGTTCCGGTTGCCAACCTGCAGTCACCACTTGTCCCTGTACATCCTGCAACTCCAGATGAGTGGCGTCGAGCTGCAGCTGCATTTCAATATGACGGCCTGGTTCTTTGGCAAAAGCCAAAGTCGCCATCAAGCCGAGTGGTTGTGACATGCGGCATAAAAACTGATCGCCACTGATTTGCCAATGAGATTGGTCCACGGCAGGCACATACTGCTGGTCAGCATTTGATAAGGCTGGCGTGAGCCAAAGGCTCATCAGAAGTTCAATCACAATATTGCCGTCCTTTAAATTACTATCACTTGCAACGGGCAATGAATGCCGGACACAAACCAATAACAAATTAAAAGCAACGCGCAGGAGCAAGTAGCGGTACCAGAACATACATCATGGATACCAAACTCACTTTGATAGGTACAACAGCAGGTTTATAACAAAACCGACAGTTAACCTCAAAGATGCTGCTTACTAATGCAACCCCGCTATCGATAGGATCCTAGCAGATCCCTTAGACCGGTGGCTTTGCGTCCTGACCTTTCGGCACAGTTTGCCTTTTAATTTTTAAGCCTGATTAAAACGCCTGAAATTCAGTAGAATCTGAATCTGCGCTTAACCGCAAAAATTATCGCTAAAAAAATCTGGTTGTTCTTTAACCATAAATTTCAATTAGTTAAAACTTATTGTTTGTCACCAATTGAGGTTAAAGCCACCAGATTTTGCACTTATTTGTCCCTAATTCAATAACTTTTTATCATTAGAATTAGATGAAGTACGCTGGCAATATAACACGATCCTTTTGTAATGCTCTAGGGATTTATTTTAAATAATGCGTCGAATCTACAACTTTTAGCGACAAATGACAGGTAAATAATTAAAGTTTTCCTGATTTTGGTCGCATCAGCCCAAAGTCCCTAATATATTCACCCGTACTGTCTCCGGGATTTCATTATAAGATAACACCACCAATGTGCCCTGAGTAAAAGTTCTGGCGTATCTGGCCAATAATGGCCGAAGCTGGGGTAACACCACCAGAACAGGCTGATAACCCAGCCTTTGCATCTTGTCTTTCACCTGAGGCATTGCCTGTTGAAACTGGCTGAGCAGGTTAGGTGCCACCGGAAAACTATCCAGTGCAACTTTACCTGACTGCATGGCCTGATTCAGTGCACTTTGTAAGGTTTGTTCGAGTTTTTCATCCAGACTAAAAGCGGCCAGCTCTTCATGTTCACCCAACACTTGTTGTACTAACGCCCTTTGCAGAGCACAACGTACGTCTGACACCAACAAAATAGGATCTTTGGTCATTTCGGCACTGTCCACCAATGCAGTGGCGATAGTCACCACATCTGCGAGCGTCACCTGCTCTTTGAGCAACAATCTGAACACTTTTAACTGCAGATTGGCGCTGAGCACTTTATCCAGATTTTCGGCCAGTGTTGGCGCCACCTGTGCCAGCCTTTTATTCAGTTGTTTGATATCTTCAAACATAAATAACTCGGACAGATTTTCTTTCACCACTTTGCCAACATGGGTGGCGATGACTGTTGCAGTATCAACCACCGAATAACCCAGATTAAGTGCCTTGGCTTTTTCTTCAGGTTCTATCCAAACCGCATCCAGGCCGTAAGCTGGGTCCCGCGCTACTTCTCCGTCCATCTGACCGTAAGTTTCACCAGTGTTCAGCGCCAGTAGTTTTTGCGGTTTTAACCGGCCGCCACCAATAGCTATGCCAGCAAGTTTAATCTGATATTCCTGTGGATTCAGTTTCAGGCTGTCACGCACTCTGACTTCAGGCAACAGAAAACCAGCCCCTTCCGACAAGGTTTTACGTACCCCGCGTAATGTTTGTAACAGCGTTTCTCCCTGGTTTTTGTCAGCCAGATACACCAGCCTGAAGCCAAGTTCGACCGATAGCCTGTCAGTATAAGGGATATCATCCCAACCAAGCGGTACCGGCGCCTGGCTGATTTTTTCTGTCAGGGCCTCAACTTCTGTATAACTTGCGCGGTCAACTTTTTGTTGCATGCGCCAGGCCGCAAAAACCAAGGGTGCAGCAAAACTCAAAAATGCGGCCGTAGGCATACCGGGAACCAGGCCCAACACCGTCATCACAGCACCAGCGGTTAGCAGCACTCTAGGCGCAGCCAGTAACTGCCGGCCCACTTCGTCCGACATTTCGCCTTCGTCATTCATCCTTGTGACGATAATGGCAGCAGCAACCGACATCAGCAGTGATGGGATCTGGGCAACCAAACCATCACCTATCGTCAGCAACGCGTACAGCTGGAAGGCTTCACTCAGGCTTAAGCTGTGCATAAACACACCTATAGCCACACCACCCAACAGGTTGATAATCAGGATAACCAGACCGGCGATGGCATCACCACGAACAAATTTGGAAGCACCGTCCATCGAACCATAAAAGTCCGCTTCTTTTGCAATCACTTCCCTGCGCTCTTTCGCCTGTTCAGGCCCAATCAGTCCTGAGTTCAGATCGGCGTCAATCGCCATTTGTTTACCTGGCATCGCATCCAGTGTAAAACGGGCAGATACCTCGGAAATACGTTCGCCACCTTTGGTAATAACAACAAAATTCACCACCATCAGAATGACAAACACGACAATACCCACCACATAGTTGCCGCCTATCACCACTTCACCAAAAGCCTGGATCACCCGACCCGCCACATCAGTGCCTTCATGGCCGTTGAGTAATACCACCCGGGTGGAAGCTACGTTTAATGTCAGCCGCATCAGGGTTGCAACCAGCAACACTGTTGGAAATACGGAAAAATCCAAAGGTTTTTTCGCCGAGACGGCCACCAGCAAGACAATGATGGATAACACAATGTTAAAGGTAAACAGAATGTCCAGTAACCAGCCTGGTAACGGCAATACCACCATGGCCAGCACAGCCAGCAACAACACAGGGATAGCGGTATAAGGTTGGGACAAAGTACGCCAGTTCACAATGCATTTCCTCGTTCATTGGCCTGCTTCAGCAGGCTGGCCGGTATAGTTATTTCAGGCAGTGGTGCCGGCTTGTAGCCACGGCCTTGTTTATACGCTTTAAGCTGCATCACATAAGTCAGCACATAAGCAACAGCGGTATACAACCCACGCGGCACTTCCTGATCCACTTTGGTTGAAAAATAAATGGCTCTGGCCAGCGGCGGCAGTTCGAGAATTTCCAGCTGATGTTGCTTGGCAACGTCGCGGATCCGAAGGGCTATCTGATCAACACCTTTAGCGACCACATAAGGTGCCTTGGCTTTTTTTTCTGAATATTTTAATGCCACCGCATAATGAGTAGGGTTGGTGATAATCACATCTGCAGTTGGCACCTTGTCATCAATCCGACGGCTGGCTATCTGATATTGGATTTGTCGGATCCGGCCTTTAATTTCCGGATTACCTTCAGTGGATTTTCTTTCGTCTTTCACTTCCTGTTTGGTCATTTTCAGTTTGCTGCTGACTTTATGTTGCTGATAAGGAACGTCAATCACAGCCACCAGAATTAACACTACTGCCATCACCATCAGGCTGAAAGACACCAACTCCAGCCCTTCTCTGGCTGCTATGGTTAAGTCCATCCGTTGCAAAAACATCAGCCTTTGCGCCAGATGGCTCATCAGACCCCATAAACAACCACCCAATAACAGCACTTTGACTATCGACTTGGCCAGTTCAACCAGACTTTCAGACCCAAACATCCTGCCTAAACCAGCAATGGGGTTCATATTGCTGAACTTTGGACCCAATAATTTTCTGGAGAAATTCATGCCCCCCGGAAAAATGCCGCCTATCCAGCTGGCAACAAAAAGGGTAAAGAAAAATGGTAAACCGGCCGCCAGCATCTGCAATATTGCATTGGCTAAAGCACCGGTCATCAAATCATCCTGTTTTAACGAATCTTTATTCAGCTGCCAGCTGCTTTCTACCAAACGCAGGAATAAGTCCATAAACATATCGGCAAACCACAACATGGCTGAACTACCCATCAGGATCACCAGGGCTGTATTAAGCTCTTTCGAGCGGGCAACCTGGCCTTCCCTTCTGGATTTTCGTTTCCGTTGTTCGGTGGGTTGTTCCGATTTGGTCTGACCGGTGTTTTCTGACATGCTTAACCCATCGCCTGACGCATCAGCATAAATACATATTCAGCCAGGCTGAAGAAGTGGCTTCCCATCTGATACAAAGTCAGATAAACACAGACAAAACCAAGTAACAGCGCCATCGGAAAACCAAGCGAAAACAGGTTCATGCTGGGAGCAGAACGACTGGCAACACCAAAGGTTAAATTCACCAGTAACATGGCAATAATGGCAGGCAGAGCCACAGTTAATGTCGCCCCAAGCATCCAGCCAAACAGCGCAATAAGCGCCGCCAAATCAACCTGGTACAAACTGCTGCCCACAGGCCACAAACTAAAACTGTCTACCATCAGCTGCAACGAAATTAAATGGCCGTCAAAGGCAAAAAACAACAACACTGTCATCACCCAGAACAGCTGGCTGAGTACTGACACCTGATCACCACTGCCGGGATCCATCATCATGGCCATAGATAACCCCATTTGCATCGAAATAGTCAGCCCAACCAGTGCCAACACATCAAACAACATCCGCACTGCCGCAGCCATCACCAGCGCAAAAATAATTTGTTCGCCTGTGACAATAGCGCCTTCAACCGAAAAAGGGTCAACCGGTATCACCTCAACATAAGACGACAATAAAAAACTCAGAAACAGCGCCGTAATCACTCTGGCTCTGGGGGCAACTGCCGGATTGTCATAGACAGGCAACGCCCAGAAAAAAGCAGCCAGCCGGATAAAAGGCCACCAGACAGTACCAAACCAGACCATCAGCTGATCGCTGGTCAGATTCAGTAGTGCATTCACCCAATGGCTCCCGGGATCATCAGGCTAAGCGCGGCAAAATAATCCAGCAACTTTTGAATCATCCAATGGCCGGCAAAAACCACCATCAGCAATGTCAGCAACATGCGCGGCAAGAAGGTCAAAGTTTGTTCCTGAATCGACGTTGCCGCCTGAAAAATAGCGACCACTATACCCAACAACAAACCCGGCACTATCAACACCAGCAATATTTCAATGATCATAAAAATGGCGTTACTCACCAGCTCTATGGCCATCCCGGTATTCATGGTGCGGCCCCAAAAGTGGCCGACAAGGTCCCTGCCACCATAGACCAGCCATCCGCCAACACAAAAATCATCAACTTAAACGGCAAGCTGATAATTAATGGCGACAACATCATCATCCCCATCGACATCAGCACGCTGGCAACCACCAGATCGATGATTAAAAAAGGGATAAACAACATAAACCCAATCTGAAAGGCAGTGGTAAGTTCACTGAGCACAAAAGCAGGTAACAACACATCAAAAGGCACATCTGCTGCCGCCATGGTGGTTGGCTCTTTGGCAATTTTCAGCACCTGATGCAGTTCATTTTCCCGTACCTGAGCCAACATAAACTGCCGCACCGGAATTTCTGCTCTGGCAATGGCCTGTTCCAGCGTCATGGCGTCAGCCTGATAAGGTTTGACCGCATTCTGGTACACATCCTGCCAAACCGGACGCATAATTAATAAACTCAACATCAGCGCTATGCTAATCAGAATACGGTTTGGCGGGCTTTGTGCCAGTCCAAGAGCCTGACGCAAAATAGCAAGCACAATAATAATGCGGGTAAATGAGGTCATCATCAGCACAATACCGGGCAACAGGCTCAGCACCGTCATCAGCAATACAATTTGCAGCTTCACGCTGTAATCTTGCCCGGTTTCGCTGTCTTTCACCGACAACAAGGTCAAATCTTCGGCAGAAAGACCAAAAGGCAACAACAACAGTAGCAGTGTAAAAACGGCAACCACTGTTTTAGCCATTATCGACGGGCTCTTTATTGCTGCTGACAAACTTCAGACCATATTTGCCATTTACCATCACCACTTCGGCTTTGGCAAACAACACCCCGTTTACTTTTACATCCAGTGGTTCACCCACGGTTTTTTCCAGCGCCAGTACGTCACCGGCCTGGGCTTTGGACAATTCTCCCAGTGTTACCTCGGCACTGGACACTTCCAATGTGACGGTCAGCGGCACATCCATAAAACGGGACATGCCATTGCCGCCAGACACAGATTTGGCCGCTTTGCTTTCTCCAAACAGATCATCCATTTCCAGCATGTCCAGATCGGCCAGCGGATTAGCGTTGTTGTTTTGCGTTTCGCTCATTATTTACTCTCTGCAATAGTGCTGATTTGGAACATTAATTGGTTGCCTTCTTCGGCGACAACACCATAAAACAAAGTTTGTTTGCCAAGCCTGAACGGCATGTCGCTAAACAATTCCAGTGGCAACACAGCGCCCTGTAGCCATCCTTCCAGCTGCTGCACAGTGACTTGTTTACGTGCCATTTCAATATGAGCTTGCACCGGCACCCGTTCCCAATCTGTTAACAACGATCCTTGTGGTAATGGTGGTTCGTATTGAGGGACTCCGGCGCTGTCGGCCAGAAACAACTCCACAGGCAGCCAGATAAACCAACTGACGACTGTATTGTCGAGGATAAAACGTACTTTAAACGGCATGTACGCATAAGGCTCAAACTGCAATTGTTGTTTATAGACGTAAGCTGAAATCGGCAGATGTTGATTAAATAAAGATTGCATCAGCACCTGTGTTTGCTTTTGTAACAACCGGCAACTGATGCGCAGTTCGGAACTGCTGAGTTCAACTTTTTCTATCAAAGATTGTGCTTCACCGAGCTGACCGCCTAAGCACAGGTCGGCCATATTGTGTACCGCCTGAAAATCGATCGACATATAACAGACCAAATCTTTTTCCAGCGGTAAGGTTGAATCGAGCAGCAGCACGCCGGGTTCGGCCAGCCACTGCTCCAGACCAACACTGCTGCATAAATTCACGTCCAGACTGAACTCAACGTCTCTGAGCATCCGACCCAGTTCAACCTGCAGCGCATTGCCATAATCGGTCAGTTTGCTGCGGGCAACCTGACTGGCCATTTCAAAATGCCGTTGTTGTGCTGTCAGTGCATAAGGCTGTAACACTGCCGCCTGTTCACCTTTCAGCAGTTTATTAACTTGTGGTTTGTTACTACTCATCAGATTCTACATACCTGTATGCGTATCAAGGCTATTGGGAAGCACTGGCCACCAAACGGAAATGATCATGTTTCTGCATAAAAGCCATACGACGTAATTTTCGCAATAATCGCAGCCTGACGGCGTAATCCTTGCCAAGCCATTGCAATCCAAGAAACTCTAGCTTGTCATTGACCTTTTTGCGATATCTCACCATAGCTTTTACTTTAATATCATTGTCATACATCACCCAAAACTTATCTGGCACCTTATCAAGAGTCGGCACCAACAAACCACAACCACCAATACTCATATCTTTGACCACGGCAAAACCTATCTCGCCGCCAAACAAAGAATCACGTAATAAACGCACCGAAATGCCTTTTGTCTGGCGCTCCAGCGACTGCGCCGGATCGTAAAAATACCAACGATAAAACTGACGACCACCCTGCTGGCGTAAATACGGCATAAAATTCCTAAGATTTAGTTCTGAGCACAGGCTCGTTTTTGCGGGCAGCTTCAGCCGCCTCATCCAGTGCGTTGTTTTCTTTTTCGGAAGAGAACATATCCAACAACTGTTGTTCTGCTTTTTTGGTCAGGATCAATAATTCAATACGACGATTTTCGCTGGCTCCCGGCGCAGTTTTATTCAGTAACATAGTTTCAGCAAAAGCACTGACCTGAGCGATACGCTCCGGTGGCATACCACCAGCCGCCAGCACCTGCCGGGCTTGTAACGCCCTGTCACCTGAAAGCTCCCAGTTGCTGTACTGACTGCTGTTAAAGCTGGTGCCATCGGTATGGCCGGATAACAACAACTTATTCTGAATTTTGCTAAATACAGGGCCCAACTTCAGTAGCAGATCTTCAAAATAAGGTGTCATCTCCACCTGACCCCGCATAAACATCTGTCTGTTTTCACTGTCGCGGATAATGACTCTTAAGCCGGCAGGGATCTGCTCCACCATCAGATTGGCGTCTGCTTTGTTTGTTTCAGCAAATTCACGAAACGCCTGGGCCAGAATGCTTAAATCTGGTGGCGTATCATATTGCCCGCTAATCAGCGAACTGAGTTTATCTCCCTGACCTGCTGCAGGTTCCCTTTTACCTTCCGGCACTTCGAGGTGAGCCGACATGCCAGCAACATAAGTTTGCTGCGGTTCATGGTTGGATACTTCCATCTGCACCGGCGACGGGGTGCCGCCAAGGTCGACCGGATAAGGGCTGTTCACAGTATCAAATGGGTCGGTGTGTCCACCGAGAATCGACTGGGTCCGCATAAAAGTCGCAACTTTGACCCGCTCTTTGACGGTAGAAACTTCAAGGATCCACAACACCATAAAAAAAGCCATCATGGCCAAGGTAAAATCGGCAAACGCGACTTTCCAGGCACCGCTGCTTTTTTCTCCGTTCCCCCGTCGCGCCGAACGGCGGATAATGACTGGTGCTGTTTCGTTCATCAGGCCGCCTTGTTATTAATCCAGTTTTCCATTTCAGTGAAAGAAGGTTTAATTTCTTCATTGATCAATTTACGACCACAATCAGTCGCAATCACAGCCACATGACCTTTCATGTGTGCCACCAGCATGGCCCTTACACATTCCAGTACGGCAACTTTCTTTTTCACATGAGATTCCATAGCGGTGCTTAATGGTTCAAACAAACAATAACAACCGAAAATACCAATAAAAGTCCCCACCAGTGCTGCGGCCACATGGTAACCAATGCTGGTCAGCGGGCCGTCCAGATGTTGCATAGTGATGATAATGCCACCTACCGCCGCCAAAATACCAAAACCAGGCATAGCCTCAGCAATGGTATGTAAAGAGTGACTCGGCTTAAGATGCTGATCTTCAATATGAATAATTTCCTGCTCCAGGGTGGCATCTAAATCGTGTGGCGCACTTTTTGTCATACTGATTAAACGCAGGTTGTCGCAGACAAACATCAATAAATCCGGATTTGCCAGCACTGCAGGGTAAGAAATAAAAATAGAGCTGGTTTCCGGGTTTTCGACATGATCTTCCAGTTCACGAAAACCTTTGCTGCGAATGGTTTCCAGTAACTGGTACATCAGCAACAATAATTCTTTGTATAACTGTGCCTGATCGGGTTGTGCCACAAACTGTGCCTTAATCTGCTGCAGCATATCTTTGAGCACATATTTGCTGTTGCCAATAATTAAAGCTCCAACAGCTGCACCAAAAATAACAACAAATTCAGCGGGTTGCCATAACATTGCCGGGTTACCACCGGCGATCATAAAACCTCCGATCACCGCAGCCAGCACCACTATCAATCCAACTATTCTTTGCATTGCCTTAGCCCTACTCTGTTACCACTGTGACAGTTTTTTGTTCAGCATCTCGATGGACTGCTTGTGCAGTTGACACACTCTGGACTCGGTCAGCTCCAGCACCAGCGCGATTTCTTTCATGTTCAATTCATGGCTGTAATAGAGGTGCAACAGCAACTTGTTGCGCTCCGGCAAGTCAGCCATCGCTTTTTTAAGTGACATTTTCAGTTCAAGCCCGGACAAGGAGGTTTCCCCCAATTCGGCGTGCTGTTGTTGCTCCAGCAGCGTATCCAGACTCTCCATCGATTCGGCCTGATCCAGATACATCAATTCATGCAGCCTGACATTATCAATACCCAGATGCAGACTCAGTTCTTCATGAGTCGGCGCCCTGCCGAGCTGCCGCATTAACTCCCGGCTGGCATCACGAAACTGATGAGCCTGCTGCCGTTGTTGCCTGGCCCGCCAGTCGGTGCGCCTGAACTCATCAAGCATGGCACCGCGCACTCTTTTAAAAGCATAAGCTTCAAAAAACTCATCAGGTTCACGCCCATAACGACGAATGGCAGACAACAAACCTAATAAGCCAACCTGCAGCAGGTCGTCGCTATCAACCATAGGACCCGATAAGCTGCGCAGATGCGCCGCAGCACGCTTGACCAGAATGCTGTACTTCTGCAGCAGCTCATTTTCATTGCTGACCGCCTGAGTGCCGCTACATTGTTGCTCTGCGTCTGACCATTGATGCTCTGCCAACATGCTTCACCTTACTGAATAAACATATTAGTGATCAGCACCTTATCTAATTGGTGTTCGTACTTGTTTTCTTCCAGCGCTTTATTAAATTTCACCAGTATTTCTTGCTGCACCTGTGCCACCTGCTGCATGGCAACCTTCACTTCCATATGACTGGTGGTCGCAAAATGTTCCACCAGCACGTTACGCAACAAGGGCGTTGCTTCTTTTAAAGCTTCAATGGTACTGGCTTTGTGGCTGACCAAAGTCAATTCCAGCACCAGATATCTGGAATTGGGGTCGCTTGCCACACTCATGACAAATTTTTCCATCGGATGAAATAACGGCTGCACACTCAGCACTTCTTCTTTTTGCTGATTAAAATTTGTTTGAAACCAATAATAGGCACCACCTGCACCACCAACCAACAAAGTTAAAAGCAGCCACACCAATTTTTGCATCTGTATTTTCCTTTACGCCTTAAGGCATTAAACCAGTTGATTGACTAAACCCGTTGTTGCAGACAAAGCAATATCCGGGTTTTCTGCTTGCTCTACACCGGCAATATTAGCTGCAATTTCATCACCCGACTGCGGCTGACGTTCACGCTGCTGCTGAGACTGATTATCTGGCCCCATTCTGAGTTCTATCTGGGTATCCGCACCCAGTTTGTGCTGCAGATTACTGCGCAATAACTCCAACCCTTGCTGCATTGCTTCTTTTAGCTGACCGTTACTACTGTTGAGCTGCACTGTTAACTTCTCGCCTTCGAGCTGAATACTCAGATCAATACTGCCCAAAGCGGGTGGATCTAATCTGATCACCGCACGGTTGACTCCCAGCCCAAGCTGCACATCCACCTTGTCACTCAGCAAAGAAAGCAACCTTTGGCCAAAACGGACCGGATCGGCCGGCATAGGTTCAGATTGCCATTGATGCTGGGTATTTTGCCCGCTATGACTCAATACAACGGACTGCTGTGCAACTACCGGATTTGCTTCAATACCGGACGGGAAAGTGGAAAAAGGCAACGCCAGACCAGGTGCTGACTGAGGACTATTAAATGCGATAGGCTGTTGCTGCGAAAACACTGCAGCTGCCAAAGGGGAACTGATTTTGCCAGCTGATGTTGCAGTGAAAACTTCAGGCATAACTTTTGGTTGCTGCAACCGGGTCGCAGCTGCCAACAGTGTCTGATCTCTCTGCTCAGTCGTTGGGGATGGACCAGGCAATGGCGATAGCAGACCTTGTTGTGCAGGGATAGCCGTTGCTGTTACCTGCACTGGCAATGGAGCAACGTTTTGCAACTGTGTCGCCAAAAGACCGGGATTAGAATTTGCAACATCGCCGCCAGCCTTAGTGCTATTCACCAAAAAAGCCTGCAACTGCGGTGAAATCTGCGGTTTTACCAGGTCACTTTCGGTAATTTCCGCTAAAGATGGCGGCGGCGACAAGCTGGCGCCCGCCATATTAGTCACAAAACTATTGATATGCAGTGACTGACTCTGGCTGTAAGCAAAGGGCGAAACTTTTGATTGGCTGACTGGTAAGGCGGTTGCAACAAGCTCTGCAAGGCCTGTACTTTCAACAATTTGGGATACTTCAGTATCTGTCGGGTCCGGCGCAGCACTCTGTGGTAATAGCGGTGTCTGTAATGGGTCAGCAATATCAGCAGGATAAGGCTGCTGCAATAACAGCGTCAAATCCATACCATAAGCCGATGACTGCTGACCTGATTGATCAGCCTGATCATCAACTGGCTCAGCTTGCCCCGGCAACACAAGGTTTGCACTGGTAGCTGTGCCAGGCAACGGAGCTTTAGTGTTCACACTAAGCGGCAACATCAGCTTCGACTCTGTGTCGTTTGCTGATATGCCAACACACCAGCCTTGTTATCATTAAATTCTTTCATCTTTTGCTCCAGCTCCAGTTGTTGCTGTTTAGCTTGCTGAATCATGTGCTGATAATTCAGTTTTAATGCCTCAAGTTCTGTTTTAATCCGCACATCTGACCCATGCTGACTGAGTTGCTGCACCAGCGCAGTTATTTGCCGGTCAAATGCCTGTACCTGCAACCATTTTGCAGCGTCTACTGCTTGTTGCATTTGTACAAGCAACTGCTGCAACTGCTGGATTTGACCATTTAAGCGGCTTGACTGTTGCGGCATGAGTACACCTGATGGGATTGAATCTACCGATGAAGCAATAAACGTTCCACAACATAACCATATGAAATAAAACAAATTTAAATGAACAAAATGCTTAAAGGAGGAAGGAAAACTTCCGCAATAGCGGAACCCTGACTGTTGCTTCCCCTCATCACAGCCCAAACACAACAGAAGTTCACAATGCTGCGTCCTCTTGCCCCAACAAATGCTGTCAGTCCTGCAGTCTGATGTCGTTTGTTGTCGTTTGTTGTCGTTTGTTGTCACCAACAAAAGCAGAGATATTTTGCAAAAGTGTGACCGGTAAAAAGACACAAAAAAGCCGGGCAGCAGGCCCGGCTATTTGATACAAAGAGAAAAATTGACGCTGAACTAACTCCGGGCTAACAGTCCTTGCCAGCCCTGTTGCAAATCCGTCATCACTGCACGCACCGGTGCTAACATTTCAACGCTGTTTTTTAAGCTGGCTTTTAAAATTTCCTGACCGCAGAACTCATACAAAAGGTGCATATTCACTGCAACTTCACCACCTTTCTCCTGATCCAGCGACGCGTCTAACCCGCCCAGAATTTTCAGCAGTTTTTCAATACCCTGAGCTTTTTTATCATAACGTTTAGCTTCGATATGGCCTTCAACTCTGGCCAGTTCATCGAGAAAACCATCAAACAACATCAAAACCAAACTGTGAATATCAGCGCCTGATGCTTTTACATTCACACTGGTGTTCTGGTAGGCCTGATAACCTTGTGCAAAATCCAACATAAAAAAACCTCTGTTATCCGAAGTTCGACATCGAGCTTTCCAGCTGCGCTATCGTGACCTGCATTTGTGTAAACTGCGCTAAATACCTTTTGTAGACCAGATCCATCGAATAATCATGGCGTTTTTGATTTTTTGTGACCAGATCCAGACTGGCTTGCAAGGTTTTTTGTTTGTCTGTCATCAAACCAAAACGCTGAGTATAGGGTTCAAGCCGATCTTGCATGCCACTGAAAAAGCCGGTATCGGATACCAACATTTTTTCGATTTTGGCTGGGTCATCTGCTAAGGCTTGTTGCATTTTGGCAGAATCAATAGATAACACACCATTCTTGTCAAACTTAATGCCAATAGAGGTTAACGGAGTGCCATCATACAATTGCTGGAATGACTGCCGCATTTGATTGCTGATACTGCGCGCCATACTGTCGGTATTTAAACCGTCATCACTACTGATTTGTTTCACCAAAGCATTGTAGTTATCAACAAATTTTTTCAGTTTTTCTTCAACAGCTTTGGGGTCTTGCTGGATACTAATTTTGACTGGCTGGTCAGCCAATGCCTGCGCTTGTTTTAAATCAAGAGTAACACCATCAATGACATCGGTCAGCGAATTGGATGCAGATGTGACTGTAATTGGGTTTTGCGCACCGACTTTAATAATGGCGTCTTGTGCGGTTTTTAACTCAGTTGCCCCGGCAACTGCAGCAGTGATATCAGCACCGGAATTATCAACACCAGGCACAAAATTGAGGCTGATAGTATTGGCCGCACCGGAATCTTTGCTGGTTAACAACAAATAAGACTGGGCGCCGCTTCGCATCACAGTCGCCTGCACACCACTGTTGTCAGCTGCATTATTGATAGCCGTTGCCAAATCTGAGATATCAGAACCGGCATCCAGAGTTGATAAATCAACCGCAAAAGAATCGCCTGCCACAGTGAGTTCAAACTGACCATCTGTCGGTAACAAGTCGGCGCTGTTAAAGGCCAGAGACAGCTGATGGTTCTGTGCCAGCTGTTGTACAAAAATTTCATAATTTCCGGCAACAGCTGTGCTGCCAGCCGTTACGCCCAATACCGTATCAACACTTGTTGTGGCGGTATTGCTGAGTAATTCGTTATTAGTGGTAAAACCTGTCAGCAGATCTCTCATGCTGCCTAGCGAAGTTTCCAGTTTTTTATAAGACGCCAGCAGGGTTGTAAACCTGTTTTGTTGTGCTTTTAACACACCATCTTTGCCAGCCCGCTCAATTTGAGTGTACTGCTGAGCGAGGTACGCGGGGTCAATACTGGAAAATGCCATAATGTATTCCTGCAAAAAACAAAGAGCCGAACCAAGGTCCGGCTCCCGGATTTATGATTAACGTAACAGCTGAGCAACCATTTGAGTTGTGGTATTGGCTGTAGTTAATACAGAAATACCAGAGTTCATCAGCAGTTGTTGTTTAGTCATATTAGATGTTTCTTTCGCGAAGTCGGCATCCATCAGCATACCTTTTGCAGCATCAGTGTTTTCCGCCATGTTGCTCAGGTTATTGATAGTGTGGTCCAAACGGTTCATATAAGAACCGAGAGAAGCACGGGCAGCACCCACATCTGTTAACAGGGTGTCTACAGCCGTCATTGCAGTTTGTGCTGTTGCAAAGTCAGTAATAGCAGCAAATGCAGCTACAGAGGCGTCAACAGCAGTAATATCGGCGCTGATATCCACAGCCAGGGTTTCAGCAGTTGAAGCACCAATCTGGAAAGTCACTGCAGCAGTAAATTTACCACCGGCAGCAAACAGATTTGTACCTGCACCATAAGCAGTGTTTGCCATGATGTTGGTTAATTCGTCTTGTAATGCAATAAACTCATTGCTTAATGCAGTGTATTCACTGGTAGAGTTGGTACCGTTTGCGGCCTGGGTTGCCAGTTCTTTCATCCGGAAACCAATATTGGTCATTTCATCAAAAGCACCTTCCGCGGTTTTTAACATCGAGTTCGCGTTGGCGGCGTTGCTCATGGCAGTTTCCTGACCCACAAGCTGAGCGTTCAAACGCGTAGCGATTTGTAAACCTGCAGCATCATCTTTTGCTGAGTTAATACGAAAACCTGAACCTAAACGTTCTAAAGCAACACCTAAACCTTCATTAGTACGATTTAACTGATTGCGGATAACGGTTGCTGCTGCGTTTGATTGAATTGATAAAGCCATTGTGAGTTCTCCTGAAATGATGCTCATAAACTTAGAGCGACGCCGCAGCTTAGAAACTGAAATTAATTTTTAGTTTTTTTTAGAAATTGTCTTAAAACAGACTTAGCACACTTAAAAACATCATAAATTCAATAAGTTAAACCGATATTTATTCAAATGAATAAAAATAATGCAGCCAGTTTCGCAAAAAATAACAGCAGGCAACCAATGCCGCGGCAAACTTTTTAGCTGAAAAGCGTTCTTGTTACGCACTGCAATAAGGGCAGAAACTGATACACTCGGACAAAATGCGGGCTGACAACCGGGCATGATCAAAGAGAAAAAAGCTGATGAACGACTGCTATCAACACAACATAAAAGTGATCAGAGAGCGCTGGCCATTATTGGCTTCGCGGCTCGATGAGCTGACAAGCAACCCTTGCCAACTTGAGGTCGCGCTGGCAGAAGGTAAAGATTCAACCTTAGTTGTTGATGGTATTCAGCTTACCAGCAGGCACGATCGTCAGCAGGAAGCACAACAACAAGCGACGCAGGTTCAAGGGCAACAATATGTAACACTGTACGGTACAGGGCTTGGGGATCTGCAACAGGTACTGTTGCGCCAACCATCCCTGATGGGGTTACAAATCAGAATAATGAACGAAGCAGTATTTTCACTGGTGCTGCAACTCGTGGATCAAACAGGCTGGTTAGAGGACCCAAGGGTGCATTTAGCCATGGCCGGCGATGATAAAGAACTACAGCCTCCTTATGTGGTTTTGCCATCCGAACTGGTGTTGGTCAGTGATTACAACCGCAAAATCCGCCATCGTTTGAGCAGCGAACTTGAAATAAATAATGTTTCCGGGCGACTGGCTACAACTATTGAACCTCTGCTACCACGCCTGCAACACAACCGGCGCTATTGGCAACAAGATAACCAAGTGCAACAACTCTTTCAGAGCCTGCAAACCGGGCAACAGGCCTTTGTGATTGCAGCAGGCCCATCACTGGAGCAACATTATCAATTCCTGCAAAACTGCCGCAAGCGACCAACTCCACCGGTGATTATAAGTGTAGATACTGCAGTTAAGGCTTTGTTATCAAAACAGATAGTACCGGATATAGTGGTGACAGTGGATTATCTGGTCAATAATCGCCATTTGCCGACAGCGCAACTACCATCTGAATGCAAACTGGTGTATTTCCCGATGACAAGCACGGAAATTCTTACTGGTTTCCCGGGCAAACGTTATGTCGCCATGAATGAAAGCCAGATGTTTGCCACCATTCGCAACCAACTCACTGCAGCCAGGTTGTTTATGCACGGCAGTGTGATCCACCCGGCCACAGATTTGGCTGTACAAATGGGCGCAACTGAAGTGGTGTTTTTTGGCGCTGATTTTGCTTTTAGTCACAACAAAACCCATGCCAGCTGGCAGGACGGTGAAATTGGCATTCCATACCAACAGGCAACAGAGTGGGTGATGAATTTTTATGGTGAAAAAGTACCCACACTGCCTAACTTTATGACTTACCTGATTGGTTTAGAACGTTATATCAGGCGGCATCCTGCTGTAACTTTTTACAATACATCCAAAGCTGGTGCTTTTATTGACGGCACCACTGATTACCCGGGGTTGAGCTGATGATGAACACCTTAACAGACTGCAGCAACCAGGCCAGACAGCTTGCGCTGCAATTTCGTCTTGGTAAAAACACCCAGGCGGCTTTGGATATGGCCACAATGGTCAATACGCTGATCGTTATTTTCCCATCTTCACAACCACAACATATCAAGCTGCTGCAACAGATCCTGGGTCAGTGTTTAGATTGCCAACAACGCCAGGATTGGCTGGCACTGGCCGACTATCTGGAATACGAATTACAGGAATTGCTGCAACTTTGCAGTTAATTCCTGTTTTTTATCATACTTCTTCAATAACATTTGCGGCTCAGCTACAACAGCTCTGTCGCGCTTTGCCTGCTTGAGAGAAGCAGCCCCTTATTGAACTGCTGCAGCAGTCATTTTAGCTGTTTAGTTCCGCCGGTTTTCATCTGAATTTACCTTCAAGAAGGCCAATGAATCAGCCAATAACGGCAACTGCAGTTGATATTTTTCTGACAAATAAAGTTTCTCATCAGCAAACCTCAGAATTTTTCTTTAACGTTCAGATTGTTATTCATGATGAGGCGTTTTCACGACCACATCAGCATAAAAACTGTATAGACACACAGCTGCATGAGCTATTTTTATTACTCATTCTTCACCAAAAAGTCACAAGGAGCTGTGATGAACACATCAACCGCAGTACTTATTGCAGGACAAGCAGGTTTATTGGTGTTAATTATGTTGTTTGTTGCCAATTTACCGGCAGTAGAGCAGTTCAGTGAAAAACAGTGTTACCAGATGCAAAAAGAACTGGATGGCAACAGAGACACGCAAAGGCGTGGTTTTAGTTTAAAAAATGCCGATGCACTAAAAGCCGCTGAACAAAGCCTGTCACAACAGATTTATCACCATTGTGTCAAACCTATTACCAGCCCTGCCCCGGGCACCAAAAATCGCATTTTTCCTGTTAAAAGACGACCTTATGAATACGTCAGCAACATAGCTGCGGACGCGCCAATGTCGGCACGCCAGTTTTTTGCGTCAGCCGTTGAAGTCAGAGCTCCTTATCAAGGCCGGCAACTGGCGGAATGGCTGAAATATTATCAGGAACCCAGATCCTGTTATGGTGTACAACAAACGTCGCAAATTGTTGAATGTGTGAACAACAGACAAAAAGCACAACGTCGCTTTGAAAAGCAGTGGCAACAACTGCGCAGTCAGATCTTGTCTGACCAGCGAACGCAATGATAAGCTCCGACCAGTTGCAACGGAGCAACATCATGAGCGGAGACAAGCAAGCGAATGGCAATCAACTTAAAACAGGCAAACCGCGAACTTTGGTGGTTCGGCTGGCGTTATATACCATTGATTGGTTTTTGCTCGCCCAAAATCCGTCATATCAGTGAACATAGCCTGACTGTCAGCATCCCTCACGGCTGGCGCACTAAAAACCATCTGGGCAGTATTTATTTTGGTGCGTTGGCCATTGGCGCCGATCTGGCGGGTGCGTTTTTAGTGTTCAGTAAAGCCAAAGCCCGGGGCGTGAATGCAAATTTTGCTTTTAAGGACGTACAGGGCGAGTTTTTAAAACGCCCGGAAGCTGAAGTTTGGTTTACCAGTGATGATGGTGCTTTGATCGACACTATGATTGATGAGTCTCTACAAAGCGGCCAACGCGTTAACAAAACTGTCAGTGTCAATGTCACCTGCCCCTCATTGCATGGTGATGAACATATGGCCAGGTTTAAACTCACCTTATCTATCAAAGCAACCGTCAAAAACCGCTAAACCTGCTTATTCCCGGCGGTGTTGTTTCTTCCGACATCACCGCCACTGCCGGTGCAACAGTGGTTGTGTTTAAGCAAAAAGCCGTCACCAGTCAGGTTGCATTTTTCAGGACAACATCAGCCCTGGTTCAACAGTCCGAAAATCTTGGCAGCAGCCTCAAGCTGCCGTGATACTGACAACACCAACCTATGTTGTTAAAAGTTTGCAGCATCGGCAGCACAGACGTAAAATTCAAACTTTCTCTTTAGTTCAGGCTTCGTTATGCAGCATCTACCAGGCAACCTGTTTATTTTGTCGGCCCCAAGCGGCGCTGGCAAATCCAGTTTAATTCATGCGTTATTGGGTCAACACGACGATATGCAATTAAGTGTTTCTCACACAACCCGTGCGCCCAGACCCGGCGAAAGTGACGGTGTGCATTACCATTTTATTTCAGTTGATGAATTCAAAACATTAATCGAACAAGGTGAATTTCTGGAATGGGCCGAAGTTTTTGGTAATTATTACGGCACGTCCCGGCGTGCTATTGAACAAGTGCTGGCAAAAGGCCGTGACGTATTTCTGGATATTGATTGGCAAGGTGCGAGGCAAATTAAACAGCAGGTGCCGTCGGTACGCAGCATTTTTATTCTGCCACCCAGTGTCGCTGAGCTGGAACGACGACTGAATCAGCGCGGTCAGGATGCTCAGGAAGTGATCCAAAAACGCATGCAACAAGCAAAAAGTGAAATCAGCCATGTGGTGGAATACGACTATGTGCTGGTGAACGCCGACTTCCAGCAATGCCTGGCCGAGTTACAGCATGTGGTTCTGAGTCACCGCTTAACTTTGCAGAAACAACAACAGCGGCAGCAGGCTTTGCTGACGGACCTGTTGGCGAATTAACCGAAATAGCGTAGACTATGCGGTCTTGTCAGAATTTGAATACCGGAGTGGTAAATGGCTCGCGTAACAGTTGAAGATGCAGTAAATAAAATTGGTAACCGTTTTGATCTGATCCTGGTTGCAGCGCGTCGCGCCCGCCAATTATCAGTTGAAGGCAAAGAAGCAATGGTTGATATCGAGAACGATAAATCAACAGTTGTTGCATTAAGAGAAATCGAAAAAGGTTTTATCACTGCCGCCATCCTTGATCAGCAAGAGCGTCGTGACCAGCTGCAACAAGAAGCTTCAGAAATGGCTGCTGTTGCCGCTATCATCGGCACCGAGCAGTAATATCTCCAAACCTTCTGCATCAGGCAGAAGGTTCAGCCCCGGCGGCAATGATGCCGGGGTGTTGTTTTGTCAGCGCCCCCATCGTTCTTTTCCTGTAACCCTGTTCTCCCGTTGGCAAGCCCGAAAAATCCACGTATATTTTATGCAGATAGCGGGAATCAAAGTGATTTCCCGATATGGAGCTGATTGCAGTGTATTTATTTGAAGGTCTGAAACAACAGATCAGTGCGTATTTGCCCGCTGAGCAGGTTGCCCTGGTGCAACAGGCTTATGTACTGGCGCGGGACGCACATGCCCCACAAACCCGCTCCAGTGGTGAACCTTATATTACCCATCCTGTTGCAGTCACCAGTATTCTGGCCGATATGCGCATGGATCACGAAACCCTGATGGCGGCCTTGCTGCATGATGTGATCGAAGACACTGAATACAGCAGAGAAGATTTAGCCGCCCGTTTTGGCGAAACAGTGGCCGAGCTGGTACAGGGCGTTTCCAAACTCGATAAAGTTAAATTTAAAGATATCAAAGAGTTTGAAGTTACCAACCTGCAAAAAATGTTTATGGCCATGACGCAGGACATCCGCGTTATTCTGATTAAACTTGCAGATCGCACGCATAACATGCGCACCATAGGCGCGTTAAAACCAGAAAAACGCCGCCGCATCGCCAAAGAAACTCTTGAACTATACGCTCCTATCGCCAATCGCCTGGGTATTCACAACATTAAAAATGAGCTGGAAAACTGGGGTTTTCGTGCTTTATACCCAATGCGTTACCGGGCGCTGGAAACTGCGGTGAAACAAGCCCGCGGTAACAGAAGAGAAGTGATTGAAAAAATTCAGACTGAAATTGAATCCCGCATCCGTAACGCCGGCATCACTGCCGAAGTGTCAGGCCGTGAAAAACACCTGTACAGCATCTATCGCAAGATGAAAAGCAAAGAGCTGATGTTTAACGATGTGATGGATATTTATGGGTTTCGCGTTTTGGTCGACAGTGTCGACTCCTGTTACCGCGTGCTGGGTGTGGTGCATAACCTGTATAAACCTATTGAAATCCGTTTTAAAGATTACATTGCCATCCCTAAACAAAACGGTTACCAGTCGCTGCATACCTCTTTGGTTGGCCCTCATGGTATTCCGGTGGAAATCCAGATGCGCACCCGCGAAATGGATGAAATGGCCGACAACGGTATTGCCGCGCACTGGATGTACAAAAAATCCGGTGAACAAGGGGATACCACAGCGCAAATCCGTGCCAGACGATGGATGCAAAGTTTGCTGGAAATTCAGCAAAGTGCTGGCAATACCTACGAGTTTGTCGAAAACGTTAAATCTGAACTGTATCCGGACGAGCTTTATGTGTTTACGCCCAAAGGCAAAATTGTCGAGTTGCCTATTGGTGCCAATGCCGTTGATTTTGCTTATGCCGTCCATACAGATATCGGCAATAAATGTGTTGGGGTGCGGGTTGATCGCAAACCTTACCCACTGACCAAAGCGCTGGAAACCGGCCAGACGGTGGAAATTATCACCAGCACAGGTGGTAAACCCAATGCCAACTGGCTGAACTATGTTGTCACCAGCCGCGCCATTATGGGCATCCGCAATTTCCTTAAAAAACAAGAACAAAGCGAAGCCATTGCGCTGGGTAAAAGGCTGCTGACTTCAGCTTTGGGTGAAGTGCCGCTGGAATCTATTGCCGCAGACCGTATTGAACAGGTGCTGCAAAACAGCAAACAAAAAACACTGGATGAACTTTTTATCGATATAGGCCTTGGTAATCAGCTGCCTATCGCTGTTGCCCGCAGGTTGCTCGGTGAATTTGACGAAAGCAATAATGTGGATGAAGTGCTGCCTGCCAAGCCCAAAGCCTTTATTGTTGGCTCTGAAGGTATGTTGACCACTTTTGCCAAATGTTGCAGACCCATTCCGGGTGACCCAATAGCAGCCAGTGCATCGCCGGGTAAAGGTTTAAACGTGCACCGCTCAGAGTGTCGTAATATCCGTGGTTGGGAAAAAGAGCCGGGCAAATATTTTCCGGTACGCTGGGATAAAACCGGTGACAAACAATTTCTCTGTGATATCCGCGTCTTTATCGTGAACAAACAAGGCATGCTGGCCAAACTAACCACTGTTATCGCCAGCCTGGACTCTAATATTCAGGACTTATCCACTGACGATCGCGACACCGGTGACTATGTGATTAAAATCACCTTGTCGGTCCGCGACCGGGTGCATCTGGCCAATGTAATGCGCAAAATCCGGGTGACTCCGGATGTGCTGAAAGTTTATCGAAGGAAATAACTCTTATGTCAAAAGTGATCATCAGTACCGATAAAGCCCCTGCAGCCATTGGCACTTACAGCCAGGCCGTCAAAATTGGTACCACAGTGTATTTATCCGGCCAAATTCCGCTGGTGCCTGGCGTGATGCAAATGGTATCGGAAGATTTTGCCGAGCAGGCAGAGCAAGTGTTTCAGAACCTGAGTGCCGTTTGTCAGGCTGCCGGTGGCAGTATGAACGATATGGTTAAAGTAAATATTTTCCTGACTGACTTAAGCAAATTTGCCACAGTGAATGAAATTATGGCCCGGCATTTTACTGCACCTTACCCAGCACGTGCTGCAGTGCAGGTTAGTGCTTTACCCCGTGGTGCCCAAATTGAAATTGATGGTGTTATGGAAGTGCCATCGACCAACTAAAGCTAGTCTGCCTTGCTGCTGGTTCGCTGCAACACTGACAACACAGGCACTGCGCAGAGGCAGTGCCGGCAGGACAGAATTTGATGCAAAAAACTACGTTGGTTTTGTTTTTGCTCATATCACAGTTGCTGCAAAGCGCTGTGGCTGAGCCTGTGGTTAAAAAACCGGTGTTGCACTGGTGCCTTGATCATTTCCCACGGTTTCATGAGTTTAAAGGACGGGGTTTACCAACAGGTCCTTCTGTTGTTGTGATGCAGGAACTGGCCCGCAGAGTAGGTTTTGAACTCAGCTACAGCCCGGAAACGCCGATAGCACGTTGTTTCCGCCAGATGGGCACAGGTGAAGCCGATTTAATGATCAATCTGAACTTCACTGAAGAACGTGCCAGACTGATGTATTTGTTTCCTTATAACGAAACCATTCCCGAATCTTTATATTTGCGCAAAAACGATTTGCGTTTAATTGATCAAATCAGCCAACTCAGCCCGCTGATCCTGGTGACAGTACGTAACTATATTTACAACCCTACCTTAATGGCGCTGATTAAAAACCAAAAAGAACAGCATATTGAAGTAGATAGCATTGAAGCAGGGTTTGAATTATTACGTAAAGGCCGGGTAGATGGCCTGATAGTGCCAACCCAAAGTTCACTTGAAGTGATCCGCAATACCCCATCTTTGCATTTCCAGTTTCGAAAAGCGGCCTTAACTTTCAAGTTTGGCCAGCCCAGATATATCAACATTGGCTTATCCAGAAAAAGTAAGCACTTGTATTTAAAAGACCAGATAGAGCAGGCAGTGGCATTAATGAAAGAGGACGGCACCGTTGACCGGCTTTATCAATTGCCGGACGGTAATACTGAACAACAATATCTGGTGAGTGGCCGCGAACCGCTGCAAAGCCCTTAGTATCAGAACTGTGCTGGCTCAGCCAACAGGAGCTGAAATATGCTTTACCCTTTTTCCCCTGGCCTGTTAAACATGCTGCTTTGCAGTTTATTGTTGTGGTGGCCAGCCTTGTTGTTGGCCCAACAACCTGAACTTGAATGGTGCCTTGACCATCTGCCGCCGCGCCAGAATTATTTACCACACCAACAACCTACAGGTCCGGTTGTGGACATGATGCAACAACTGGCCAGACAAAGTGGTTTTACCCTGAAATTCAGCCCGCCAACCCCGGTTGCCCGTTGTCTGAAACTGATGCAACAAGGCAAAACAGACTTAATGACAGGTTTGTTGTGGTCTGAATCCCGTGAACCTTTTATGTTGTTATTGCCCTTTGACGAAGCCCGCGCCGAAACTTTATTCAGCCGCAAAGCAGATGCCAATAAAATAAGAAAAAACAGTGACTTAGCAGGCTTAACCATTGCTATTGATACCACAAGACATTACAGCAGGCATTTTTTAACTATTGTTGCGCAGCAACAAGCCAAAATAAAAAAAGCCGCAGATCTGGAGCAGGCTCTGGCGTTACTGCATTATGGCGATGTGGATCTGGTCGCAGGGCCACAACAAATCACCTTAAATGCACTAAAAAACAACCCACGGTTACAACACAAACTCGGCCTGAATAACTGGCAATTACCCAAAGATAAAAGCCAACATAACCATCTGGCATTGTCGCGCACCAGTCCTCATTTTGTTTTGCATCATCAAATCAGCCAGCAATTACAGCTGATGGTAGCGCAAAAACAAACGCACTTTTATCCGGACTAACACAGTGTGACTGTAAGTCAGACACAAACAAAAAAACCTGTTGTAACATCCGGACAAAAAGCTAACACAGCGAAGCAATGCGCTTTTAAACACAATTCGGTATGATGCGTTTTGGTATCTTCCTGTCAGGACATTGATTTTGCAACGAACTTTACTGGCAAATCTGGCCATCGCCGAAGTCAAAGGTGTCGGCGCCAAAACAGCAGAGCTGCTGGCCAAACTGGGTATAGTTTCGGTGCAGGATTTATTATTCCATCTGCCGCTGCGTTATGAAGACCGCACCCGTATTTGTGCCATCAAAGATTTATGGCCGGCACAACAAGTGTCAGTGCAAGGTGAAGTCGTCAGCAGCGACATCACTTTTGGCAAAAGACGCAGTTGGGTGGTGGTGTTGCAAGATGGCACTGGCAGTATCACTTTGCGGTTTTTTCACTTTAGCGCGGCGCAAAAAAATGCTGTCACACCAGGTGTCAGGCTGCGTTGTTTTGGTGAAGTCAAAAGAGGTATGCGTGGTGTAGAAATGCTGCACCCCGAATATAAAGTGGTCAAAGACCAAGGCCCGCTGGAAGTAGCGGAAACCCTGACCCCGGTTTACCCCACCACTGAAGGTTTAAAACAGGCCAGCTGGCGTAACCTGACCGATCAGGCATTGATTGAGCTCAGGCGTTGCCACCCGGAAGAGTTTTTAGCACCGGTATTGCCGCCTCAGGCCTGGTCTTTAACCCAGGCCCTTTCCTATTTACACCGGCCGCCACCGGACGCTTCGTTGCAGCTGTTAGAAGCAGGCCAACATCCGGCGCAACAACGGCTGATTTTTGAAGAGCTGGTGGCACAGCAGCTGAGTATGTTGCAGCTACGCAGTCAGTGCCGCAGCCAACAAGCCCTTGCTTTTGCAGCTGATACAAAAATAACACCGGCTTTTTTAGCCACTTTGGCTTTTCACCCAACAGCGGCGCAGCAAAGAGTAGTAGCGGATATTCTGCACGACCTTGGCAAAAACGAACCTATGCTGCGGCTGGTGCAAGGGGATGTAGGCTCAGGCAAAACTCTGGTGGCGGCCTTAGCCGCTTTACCTGTGATTGCCGCCGGTGCCCAGGTGGCGTTAATGGCGCCCACTGAGTTATTGGCCGAACAACATGCCGGTACTTTTCGCCGTTGGTTTGAACCTTTAGGTATTCAGGTGGCCTGGCTGGGAGGCAAAACCAAAGGCAAAGCCCGTGATGCCGAACTTGCCGCTATGGCGAATGGCACAGCACAGCTGGTGATAGGCACTCATGCGCTGTTTCAGCAGCAGGTGCAGTTTGCCAGGCTGGCGCTGGTGATCATCGATGAACAACACAGATTTGGGGTACATCAGCGGCTGGAGCTCAGAGAAAAAGGCAGCCAGAGTGGTTTGTATCCACATCAGCTGGTGATGACAGCCACCCCTATTCCACGCACTTTGGCCATGACAGCTTATGCCGATTTAGACACTTCAGTCATCGACGAATTACCGCCAGGCCGTACTCCTGTCACCACTGTGGTATTGCCCGACAGCCGCCGTGCTGAAGTGGTCAGCCGTGTTGAACAAGTGGTGAAACAACAAGGCCGGCAGGCTTATTGGGTCTGCACCCTGATTGATGAATCTGATGTATTGCAGTGCCAGGCAGCTGAAAATACCGCGGCTGAACTGGCAGCAGCTTTACCGGACTTACGCATTGGTTTAGTGCATGGCCGGTTAAAAAGCAGCGAAAAACAAGCTGTGATGCAGGCTTTTGCCGCAGGTGACATTCATTTATTGGTGGCCACTACTGTGATTGAAGTGGGAGTTGATGTGCCCAACGCCAGTCTGATGATTATTGAAAACCCGGAGCGGCTTGGCCTGGCGCAATTGCATCAGCTGCGTGGCCGGGTGGGCCGTGGTTCTGTGGCTTCACATTGCCTGTTGTTGTACCACGCCCCTTTATCGGGTACAGCACAAGCGAGATTAGCAGTGCTTCGGGAAAGTAACGACGGTTTTGTCATAGCGCAACGTGATTTGGAAATCCGTGGCCCTGGTGAATTACTCGGTACCCGCCAGACCGGCCTTGCCAGTTATCGTATTGCCGATTTAAGCCGCGACGCGCTGCTGATCCCGGCGGCACAGCAGGCGGCGCAACGTTTATGGCAACTGGACAAAACGGCGGCTGAAGGGCTTATTCGCCGCTGGCTGGGTTATAGAGATATTTATGCACAGGCTTAAACCCGGAGTTCAGCTAAAAAACGCCAGGCGCACTGATCAACGTTTGGCTCAGTTATCAACTGTAACCACAAGCATAAAGGACGGTTTTAGGTTTTGGCTGTGAGTCTGACAGCCTGAGACTGACTTAGATTTCCAGCCCCAGTTTACGCACCGTCGACACCGAAGGATGCGACAACACCAGCTCCAGCTCAGCCAGCAAAATGCCAGCATCAACAACTGGTTCTTTCAGCGTCAGTTCAAACATCAGGCAATAGATTTCATGATAATGCGCCACCACTGGTGCTGTTAAGTCCAGCACAGCGCTATGACGTATATCAAAACCACATTGTTCAGCCACTTCGCTCAGGCCAACATCATCGTCTGAAATATCAAGGGCAATATATAACTTCATCTGAGCTCTCCGACTATAAAAACAGCTGCATGCAAAGGCCCAACTGTTCCCGACAACATCCGCAACACGGGCCGACTGTCTTATACAGTCGCTTTGCGGCCTTTATTGATATGCCAGGCGGCGTCCATGGAATACACTAAAAGTGCGGTCCAGATAAAGGCAAAAGTCACCAGTTTGCTTGGGTCCAGCGGTTCGTTATATAAAAACACACCAAACACAAACATAAAACTTGGGCCTATATATTGGAAAAAGCCCATAGTGGACAGTTGTAAGCGCCTTGCGGCGGCAATAAAACATAAAAGCGGCACAGTAGTAACCACACCGGCAGCCACCAGCCATAAGTTCAGGCTAAAACTGTTTTGCAGCATATTGGCAGAAGTTGAATCGGCAAACTGCCACCAGTACAGCAGCGCCAGCGGCATTAATAATAACGACTCCACAAATAAACCACTCAGCGCTTCTACCGCCAGCTTTTTACGGAATAAACCATAAAGTGCAAAACTGCTGGCCAGTACCAAAGCCACCCAGGGCAAAGAGCCAAAATAAGCCAGCTGAATAAGCACGCCGGTCAGCGCCAGCGCTACTGCTGCCCATTGTAATTTGCGTAACCTTTCGCCTAAAAACAGCATGCCCAGCAGAATATTTAATAACGGATTGATGTAATAACCCAGGCTGGCTTCCAGCATATGTTCGTTATTAACCGCCCAGATAAACAAACCCCAGTTACCGGCCAGCAATAAAGCTGTGCCCAGCATAGCGGCAAGTAGTTTTGGTTTTTGAAACACCGCCTGTACCGAAGACCATTGTTTCATCACAGTTAAAATAACGGCGAGCAATAAAAACGACCAGACAATACGGTGCAGCAGAATTTCCAGCGCGGGAACAAAATCGATGTTTTTAAAATAAAGTGGCGCTATGCCCCACAAGGTGTAAGCACTGGCAGCAAAAATGCCACCAATTTTCTGTTCGCGGTTTAACTGCATAACAAGCGCCCCCGGCGCTGAACCCGGCAAGGTGCCGGTGCTGGAAAAGGGCGTCAGTGTATAGCATCTTAACCTACAAGATAAGTGCCGGTGCCAAGGGCAATATGCACCCCTTGTTCGTTATGCAGCTCCATGCGGCAAACACAAACTTTATTACCAGAACGGATCACCTGAGCAGTGGCAATAAACTCCAGACCGCGGCCCGGTCTTAAATAATCACTGCGCATATCAATGGTGCTCATTTTGCCCATTTTTGCCACCAACACTTCGTGTTCCACTTGTCCGAGGCGTTTGAGTGCGCTGGAAATAGCCATAATGCCGCCAACAGTGTCGAGCACCGAAGCAATCACACCACCATGCAAAATTTGTTGCACCGGATTCCCCACCAGTTCAGGTTTAAAAGCAAAACGTACCTCGGCGAAATCTGCAGAAAAACCCGTGACTTTTAAACCCAACAAACGGTTAAAAGGCATTTGGTCAAAAACTTCGGCGATAAAAGGCAACAAAGCGTCAGCCGACATGGCACAACTCCAAATATTGGCAAGAAACTGGTAAGAGCAGTCAAGATAAAACGCGACTGACCAGATGTAAAGGACAGCGACAAAGCTGCATCAACAGCAGACAGTCAGGCCGCTTTTGATTACAATGCCCGCTTCATTTTCCGCTTTGGATAGCTTCTTGACCGACTTACTGCACAACACCTTAAAACAATATTTTGGCTACAGTGAATTCCGCCCTGGCCAGACCGAGGTTATTGGTGCTGCTTTGTCCGGTCAGGACAGTTTTGTGCTGATGCCAACAGGTGGCGGTAAATCAATGTGTTACCAGCTGCCGGCTTTGCTGTTGCCTTGTGTCACTGTGGTGGTGTCGCCTTTGATGTCTTTGATGAAAGATCAGGTCGATAGTCTGCAGGCCATGGGCATAGCGGCCGATTTTATCAACAGCAGTTTAAGCCGCGAGCAGGCTGACGATGTACTGCAGAAGTTGCATTTTCAGCAGTTAAAACTGTTGTATGTGGCACCTGAACGTTTATTACAACCGCAGTTTTTGCAGCGGCTGTCGCAAGTGGGTGTGAGTTTATTTGCCATAGACGAAGCCCATTGTGTGTCGCAGTGGGGCCACGATTTTCGCCCCGACTACATAGCGTTATCTCAGCTGAAACAACATTTTCCGCAGGTGCCTTTAATGGCGCTGACCGCAACGGCCGACCCTGCCACGCAGCAGGATATCCGTACTCAGCTGAAATTAGTGCAGCCGTATACCAGCATCAGCAGCTTTGACAGACCCAATATCCGTTATACGGTGCAGGAAAAATTCCGCCCTTTTGAGCAATTGGTTGCACTGTTAAAAACGCAGGAAAATCAAAGCGGTATTATCTATTGTTCGTCACGCAAAAAAGTAGATGAACTGTATGAGCAGCTGAAAAACAAAGGTTTTGCGGTGGGTGCTTATCATGCCGGTTTAAGCAACGAACAACGCATGAGAGTGCAGGACGAATTTAAACGTGACCATTTGCAGCTGATAGTGGCCACTGTGGCTTTTGGCATGGGGGTGAATAAACCCAATATCCGTTTTGTGGTGCATTACGATTTACCCCGTACTATTGAAGCTTATTATCAGGAAACCGGCCGGGCCGGCCGCGATGGTGTTGCCGCTGAAGCCGTGATGCTGGTAGACCCTGCAGATATCAGCCGGATGCGTAGCTGGATCATGGCTGAAGAAAATCAGGCCAGAGCCGAAGTGACTATGCAGCGTTTTAACGCTATGGCCGCTTTTGCCGAAGCACAAACCTGTCGCCGGCTGGTATTGCTGAATTATTTTGGTGAAGCCAATCAAACAGCGTGTGGCAACTGTGATATTTGTCTCGACCCACCAAAAAAATTCGACGGCACTGTGCTGGCACAAAAAGCACTTTCTTGTGTGTACCGGGTCGGCCAGAGTTTTGGTATGCACCATGTGATTGATGTGCTCAGAGGCAGTCAGAATCAACGTATTCTGGAGCTGGGTCAGGATAAACTTTCTACTTTTGGCATTGGCAAAGAGCAAAGCCACGACTATTGGTTGTCGGTATTCCGCCAGTTGATCCATTATGGTTTGTTGCAACAGGACATCACCCAACATTCAGTACTCAAACTGTTGCCTGCCGCCCGCCCTGTGCTCAGGGGCGAAAGCAGTCTGGCGTTGGCGGTGCCGCGCCTTGCACCAGCCAAAAGCAGCAGCAAAGCCGGTAAAGTGCAGCAAAAACAAGATTATGACCGCGTTTTATTCAGCAAACTCAGAGCTTTGCGTAAACAAATTGCCGAGCGTGATGATGTGGCGCCTTTTGTGGTATTCAGCGACGCCACCCTGATTGAAATGTCACAACAAATGCCACAAAGCCAGACTGAGTTTTTAGCCATCAGCGGTGTTGGTCAAACCAAATTAAGCCGTTATGGTGATGATTTCCTTGATTTAATTGCAGAATATCTGGATAGCTGATGCAGTTTTTCATAGAAGAATCGGCAGAACTCTTGTTATTACAACCACAACAACAGTTGCCGACACCAGAGTTGTTATTGCCGTTTTTCAGCGGCTGGCTCAAATCATTCTCACAGCTGAGCCAACTTCAGGCCGAACAAGGGCTGGACTGGTTGCACATTCGTTTTTATTTCCACAATGCCGCTTTTGCGCTGCATTATGAACACTATAGTGATAGTTGCTGGGTAGATGCTGACAACGCAACAGCGGCTGTGCTACTGTCAGACTTGGCAAGCCTGCTCAGAAGCTCTTAAGCATAATCAGAGGCTTAGAACAAACTCAATGGAGGAATGCACGTGGTGACAAGGTGGTGGCTGCTTCTGATCCTGTGGTTCCCCACTCTGGTATTGGCTTTTCCCGCTGACATACTCAAACTGGACGAACAGTTAAAAAGACTGCCGCTGCATCCGCATTTACATTATCAGGTGACAGAAGCAAACGTCACCATCGAAGACATCGTCTTTGAACCCGAGCATCACCATGCATTCAGCCCTGTACCTTCAGCCGATTTCAGTTTTAAAGCACAAAATAAAGTGGTGTGGTTTTTCACCCGGCTGCAATACCTGGGGCAACGTCAGCAGCAACTTATTCTTGATTACAACTTCCCGTCAGCCAATCTGGTGGAATTTTATAGTTTTGACCGGCAAAACCATGAACTGAAAAAACTCAACCGCGCCGGCACCAGCCTGCCTTTTAGCGAACGACAAATCAAAAGCCGTACCTTTGCCGTGCCTTTGTTATTTAAAGCCGAACAGGAACTGGATATTCTGATCAAAGTACA
This sequence comes from Rheinheimera sp., assembly GCF_030824435.1. Taxonomy (GTDB): domain Bacteria; phylum Pseudomonadota; class Gammaproteobacteria; order Enterobacterales; family Alteromonadaceae; genus Pararheinheimera. The sequence goes on along the minus strand of NZ_JAVBXS010000024.1, from coordinate 58,116 downwards.
GGACGGCACTTTGATCCGTGCTGATTTTCAGTTGTGGCAACCGGATCGTTATTATCAACTGCAACTCACCTCCAACCTGTTTGATGGTTTAATGCTGGGGCTGCTGCTGTTAATGGCTGCCTATAACCTGTTGTTATATCTGAACATTAAAACTTTGCTTTATGGTTACTTCGCTGGCTTTTTTGTATTTTTCAGCCTGGTCATCGCTGTGTTAAATGGCGCAGGTTTTGCGTTATTGTGGCCGGAATATCCGGAAGTAAATCAGGCCATTTTTTATCTGGCGGTAGGTGCTTGTCTGGCATTTTTAAGCCTGGCCACCCACGCCATGCTCAGCAACGCCCGTTTACCGCTGTTATGGCTGAACTTATTAGCTTCAGCCTTGCTGTTGTTTAGTCCACTTTATATCGAATTTAGCCACAGGCTGTTGTTATTACTAGCGGTACTGACGCTGGTGATGGGCAGCAATTTGCTGCAAGTGCTGGCTCATACCTTTAGTGGCAAACCAAGAGCCCGCACTTTTAGTTTAAGCTGGGTGTTATTTTTTGCCGCCAGCCTGGTGTTGATACTGGCGCAGCTGGGTTATGTTACTGACACCAAAGTCTGGCAATACCTGCTGATTGGTTCTGTGGTGTGCAGTATGGCTTTGATGAGTTACGGTTTAGCCCAGCGTATGCAACAGGTTAGTGAAGAGAGTACGGTCGCGCATCAACAAGCTATTAATACCCTGAAACAGTATTACGATATTTACCACAATGCGGTAGAAGGCATGTTTACCACCACACTGGATGGCCAGCTGATTGCCGCCAACCGCTCATTGTTGAATATTCTGGGTTACCAGCAACTGAGTCAGATGGAGCTGGATGTCAAAAAATACGGTATGGCAAAGTTTTACGCCAACCCGGACGACCGACTGCATATGGTGCGTCAGCTGCAACACAGCAATAACCAGAGTTTTGAGCTGCGCGGCCTGCGTGCTGACGGCACGCCGTTCTGGGCTTTGATGTCGGCCAGACTGGCACAAAACAGCAATGCCGAAGCTTTTATCCATGGTTCAGTGGTCGATATTACCGAACAAAAAATTAACCATGAACAACTGGCTTATCTGGCCTCACACGATCCGTTAACCGGCCTTTATAACCGCCATCATTTTGCCTTGCTGGCGCAACAAGCCTGGCACAGATTACAAACCGAACATCAAACCAGCGCTATTTTATATATCGACATCGACCAGTTTAAGCTGGTCAACAGCACCTGCAACCATACAGCTGGTGACGCTTTGTTGTTGCAAATCAGCGATCAACTGAAACGTGCACTTGGCAGCCATGGGGTACTGGCAAGATTGGGTGGTGATGAGTTTGCCGTGTTATTGCCGGGCAAAACAGCACAGGAAGCTTTTGCTATTGCCTATAACCTGCTGGAAGTGGTCAAAGAATTCCGTTTTTTCTGGCAAGACAGTTTATTCAGCATCAGTGTCAGTATTGGCATGAGTGAAATCACCCGCGACGATCTTTCTGCCGAACAAACTATTAAAAAGGCCGACTCCGCCTGTTTTGTCGCCAAAGAAAAAGGCCGCAACCGCATTCATTTGTTCCATCCGGACGATGATGAGTTACAAAAACAACAAGCGGAAATTCAGTGGGTACAAATTTTACAACGGGCATTAGAGCAAGACAGTTTTGTGCTTTATATGCAGCCGATTCAGGCAATTCAACTGCCTGAAAACGTGAGCAATTATGAGTTATTGTTGCGTCTGAAAGGCGAAGACAACAGCATTATTGCGCCTGGCAACTTTTTAAGTTCGGCCGAACGTTATGGTCTGATGCCCCAGATAGACCGCTGGGTGATCCGCAACTATTTCCGCTGGCTGGCACAACATCCACAACATTTACAAAATTTAGGCCATTGCAGCATTAATTTGTCCGGCGCCTCGCTGGTCGACCCTTTGTTTAAAGCTTATGTGTCCGCGTTGTTTAACGAATACAAAATTCCACCACGCCATATCTGTTTTGAAATTACCGAAAGTATGGCCATTCTGAACCTGCAAAATACCCTGGATTTTATCCATCATTTCAGAAACTTAGGTTGTCGTTTTGCGCTGGATGATTTTGGCAGTGGTTTTTCATCTTATGGTTATCTGAAAAACTTCCCGGTGGATTACATCAAAATTGACGGTAACTTTGTGCGCGATTTATTAACCGACAAATTCGACCGCGCTATTGTCAATTCCATTCACGATGTGGCCGCCGCTATGGGCATTATGACAGTGGCTGAATATGTTGAAAGCATCGACATACTGCAACAACTCCGGGAGATGGGGGTGGATTACGCTCAGGGTTATGGTATCGCCAAACCTAAACCGCTGAGTGATCTCTGAGCCTCTTGCTGTTCCCTGTGTGACCTCAGTACAATACGCGCCCTAACTGAGGTAGCCCTATGCAACGTTTAAAACAATTGTCTCTTGAGGTAGAACAGGTGTTCGCCGAAATTGGCCAGTCTTATGCCCAATATCAGCGTGACCGGGGTTTATTCTGCCGCTCAGGTTGTGGTGAATGTTGTTTGCATCCGGGCATTGAAGCCACAGTGCTGGAAATGTTGCCGCTGGCTTATAGCCTGCTGGACGAAGGCAAAGCCGAATCAACCTTGGATGCTTTAGCGAACCATACACAAGACGGCTGCTTTTTTTATCAGCGCCACTCCGCAGATGGCAAAATGGGCCAATGTAGTGTCTATTTAAAACGCCCCGGTATTTGCCGTTTATTCGGCGCCGCCGGTTATAACGGCCGTGAAGGTGAAGTGCAGTTGTCGGTCTGTAAAAACATTAAAGCCGACCATCCGGTGGCTTATGCCGACACTTTAATAGCGCTGGAATCTGACCCGCCACCGATGATCCGCAACGGCAAAGAACAAATCCGCCAGATTGACTACGAACTGGGTGGTTTAAATTTCCCTATTAACGAAGCCATGCGTCAGGCATTGGAAAAAGTGTTATTTGAGCAATATTACGCCGGTTTAGCCGAATAACAGTCAGACGTCACCGGCTCAGGGCACAGCCACAAGCTGCGCCCTAACCCTCAACTCCCATTTGTTGCAAACCATAACGTTCAATTTTTTTCAGTAAACCCTGGCGCGACAAACCCAATACCCTTGCGGCCTGGCTGCGGTTGCCCTGGGACTCCAGCAAAGCCTGAGTTAATAAACTGATTTCCAGCTGCCGTACCTGTTCATCCATTGAAGCGCCCGGCGCATAAGACTGCGGCTGCACCCTTTGCAGCTGCTGCGACTCCAGATGCAGCAGCTGAATGTCGGCCAACGTCACCACCCCCTGTTGTGCTATAGCCAAGACACTTTCCAGTGTGTTTTTCAGCTCCCGCACATTGCCCGGGAATGGTTGTTGTAAAAACCACAACATGGCTTCTGGCGACAGCTGGGTTTTATGCGATTGTTGTTGCAAAAAGTGCTGAATTAACAATGGAATATCGTCACGGCGCTCGGAAAGTGCCGGCGTCTCCAGCGTAATGCCTTTAATGCGGTAATATAAATCTTCGCGGAATTTGCCAAGGCGCACCAGCTCAGGCAACACCGCGTTGGTGGCGCTGATCAGCCGCACATCAATACGTTTTTGCTCCCGCCCGCCCACAGGGTAAAAAGTACCCTCCTGCAATACCCTGAGCATTTTTACCTGCATCGGCAAAGGCATTTCGCCTATTTCATCGAGAAACAAAGTACCGCCATTGGCCAGGCTTAACAGCCCCTGCCGGTCTTTGTCGGCACCGGTAAAAGCACCTTTGACATAACCAAAGAGTTCACTTTCCAAAAGTTCAGCCGGAATAGCACCACAATGCACAGACACAAAAGGCCCTTTGCTGCGCAGGCTAAGCTGATGCAACACCCGCGACACCACTTCTTTGCCGGTGCCGGATGGGCCAGTCACCAGCACCCGCACTTCGGTGGGGGCTATACGCTGCACCAGAGTACGGATATTGTCCATTTGCCTGGACACTCCCACCAGCTGCGACAACACATCGGTAGGTTGATGGTGCCGTTTTAATAAACTCAGCTCGCGGGCCAGCTGATGTTTGCTGATGGCTCTTTTTACCACCACCGCCAGCATGTCGGGATCCACAGGCTTGGCCAGAAAATCCCAGGCGCCAAGGCTGATGGCTTTGAGCGCCAGCTCACGCTCGGCATGGCCTGTCATAATAATGACAGGTTGGGCGGCAAACTCAGGTAAAACCGCCAGCGTGGCTTGAGGGTCAAAAGCCGGTGGCAAAGATAAATCCAGCAACATTAAATCAAAACTCTGGCTGCCCAGCTGCGCTCTGGCGGCAGTTAAATCGGCGACCGATACCACCTGATGACCTTGTTGGCTTAAAAAACGCTCGGCTAATAAGCGAAAGGCCGGTTCATCATCCACCAGCAAAATGCGCGCTATATCAAAACGCTCCAGCGTCATGCTTTACTCCTTGGTATACAAATTTCAAAACTGACCGGCCAACCTAAATCAGTGCGGTGACGTATGGTTCCGCCATGGGCTGCAACTATACGTTGCACTATGGCAAGACCCAAACCACTGCCCCCTGCCCTTTTACTGACAAAGGGCCGGAATAACCGGCTTTTAATGGCTTCATCCAGCACAGGACCGTTGTTATGTAACAGCAATACTGTCTCTGTCTGGTGTTGTTGCGCTTCAATACACAGAGTGGCTAAAGCCTGGTTGCGTAAAAACGCCAAAGCGTTGTCAATCAGGTTGATCAACACCTGCTGCAAACGCATTGGGTCGGCATCCAGAGTGACATCTGCAGGCACTCGCAGCTCAAGCTTCACATCAGCCAGATCACATTGCGCCAGCAAACCTTGTAACAGCCCTTGCAGCTGCACCTGTTGCCGCTGCAACTGTAAGTTACCGGCGTACACCAGCATATCGGCAATCAGTCTGTCTGCTCTTTTCAGCTGGGTTTGAATATGGCCTTTGAGCTCAGCATCCACTGCGGCTGATGCCATCGAAATAATATTCAGCGGGTTTCGCAGTTCATGCGCCATTGATGCCGCCAGCGCCCCCAGCTCCACCAGATGTTGTTGACTCAGTCTGCTGGTTTCAGCTTCAGCCAGCGCCAAAGCACGTTGTAAATTAGTACAGCTACTCTGTAACAAGGAGCCAAAAACTTCGGTGGTTAGCCGCATGCCGGGTGTCAATTCTGTCTGCGGGCTGTAAACAAAATGCCAGCCGTCATGCTGCGCTTTACAACAGAGTTGCAACCCGGCATCGACCGGGCCACTTTGCGCCAGCACCAACTCACCTTGTTGCAGCAGAATTTGCAAAGGTTGTTTCAGCGGTTTACTGATAAGAGCGGCCGCAACCTCAGCCAGCCCATGCCATTGTTGCGGTTTGGATAATTCACTGAGCCAGTGACTGACCATTTGCTGATTCAGCGCCACACCAGGGTAAATCAGCCGCTCAGCCAAACGGCTCAGCGGGCGGTAACAGCCAGCAGCAAGCAATAATAACAACGACGAATATAACCAGAGTTGCCAGCCAGGCACGGCCGCCAGCGCTGGCATACCCAGCTGACCAAAAAGTGCGCTAATCAGCCCCATCAGCAGTAGCAATACCAGCCCCATCACCAGCACAAAAAGCGCTCTGCTGGCAAAAGCGTTTACCGCCAGCATCTGGTAACGCACCACACTATAAACCAGCAGCAACAAATACCCGGGCAATAACAACATAGGGTACGGATACCAATCCAACCCCAACGACGGCAACACAAAACTACTGGCCAGCAATAAGCCTAAACCGGCACTGACACTAATGGCGGCAATAGTACGGCGTTTGTTGCCCTGACTTTGACACCAGCCTTGCCATAACACCCCATGTGCCAATACCCCAAGCGCAACTGTGTACAGCAGATTCACCCAGCCAAAACCACTAAACAGGAAAAACTGCGGTAACTGCGCTGCTGGCGCTACAGTTGCCGATGACTGCGACCAGCTTAATAAAATGACCACAATTGAAGTTAAAAACAGCAACGGCAACAAAGATCTGAGTTTTGAGATGCCAGATGCAACCCCGGCCTTTTTGCCATCAGCAACAAAATACAACGCAAATTGCAGGTAAAAAGTGGGCATTAAAGGGCTTGCCAAAATCAAAGCTTTACCCGCCAGCAACAACTGATGCTGTAGCGCCAGATGGCCGAGACTCCATAACATCAGCATCAGACAAAAAGCGCTGAGCGGCGATAACACAGGCTGAAAACGCGCATGCCACCATAACCAGAGTGCAGTCCAGCCAGCACAACAGCAGGTTAATACAAGCATCAGCTCAAACAACAAGGTTAAATCCACGGTCAGACTCCGGCGCTGGTGTTCAGAAGCAGCTGTCTACAACGTTGACAGGCAGTTGCGACAAGAGCGTAAAGCAAGTTCACAGCTACCGCAAGTTTTTCAAAAAAAACTGATATAGATCAATATTGTTTTATAAAAATACCGGCTGGCCTGATTCTGGCACTACCACAACAGCATAAATAAATAGCCGGAGTTGTTGATGGATATGATGATTTTTATGGTGGAACTGGGTGTGGTGTTCTTACTGCTGTTGCTCAGTGCTCTGTTATGGCAGTTACCACAGTATCTGCTGTTGCTCAGTGTTGAGAAGGACTGCTGAAATGGACATAGACAGCACACAACTTTCGGCCATTTTATCGCGTTTACAATTTGCTTTTACCGTCAGTTTCCACATTATTTTCCCTTCTATCACCATCGGTCTCGCTACTTTAATAGCCCTGTGGGAGGGTTTGTGGTTAAAAACCCGCAACCCTGTTTACCTGCAACTGGCGAAATTCTGGATCAAACCTTTTGCCATTACCTTTGGTATGGGTGTGGTGTCCGGCATTGTTTTATCTTATGAATTTGGCACTAACTTTTCTAAATTTTCTGAACTGACAGGCGCAGTGCTTGGGCCATTAATGGCTTACGAAGTGCTGACGGCATTTTTTCTGGAAGCCGGTTTTTTAGGGGTGATGTTATTTGGCTGGCAAAGAGTCAGCGAGCGTATGCACTTCTTCGCCAGCTGTACTGTGGCTGTTGGCACCTGGATCTCGGCTTTTTGGATCATCGCCGCCAATAGCTGGATGCAAACACCAGCCGGCCACAAAATAGTCAATGGCCGTTTTGAAGTAGAAAGCTGGTTTGAAGTTATTTTTAACCCTTCGATGCCCTACCGGTTATCCCATATGTTGCTGGCAACTTTACTCACCGCCACTTTTCTGGTGATGGCCACAAGTGCCTGGTATCTGCTGAAACAACAACATCAGGCTTTTGCCCGCAAAGCTTTGTCTTTGACCTTATGGCTGGCGCTGCTGCTGACGCCGCTGCAAATTCTGATCGGTGACTTCCACGGCCTGAATGTGAAAGAACATCAGCCGGTTAAACTGGCCGCAATGGAAGGTATTTGGCCAGCGCGGGAAGCCAATGTGCCTATGTTGTTATTTGCCATACCGGACCCTGCCAACGAAAAAAATCTGTTTGAAGTCAAAGTGCCTGGTCTTGCCAGCCTTATTCTGACCCACCAATGGCATGGTGAATTACAAGGCTTAAAATCTGTGCCTAAAGCCGACAGACCCAATGTGCCGTTGGTATTTTTTTCCTTTCGCATCATGGTTGGCATTGGCCTGTTGATGATGTTCATTGCTGCGGCGGGTTTGTGGCTCAGACTGCGTGGCACTTTGTACCAAAGCCGCTGGTTTTTACGGCTTTGCAGCCTGATGGCGCCAAGCGGGGTTATTGCAGTGCTGGCCGGTTGGTACGTGGTGGAAGTGGGTCGTCAGCCCTGGCTGGTGCAAGGTTTAGTACGCACTATGGATGTGGTGTCGCCGCTGCCTGCTGAGCGGGTGGCCTTATCGCTGAGTTTATTTGTACTGACTTACAGTCTGCTGTTTGGCGTTTACCTGTATTTTTTGGGCAAACTGATTAAAAAAGGCCCGCCTGCACTTGCCGATTTGCAGCAGTTAAAAGTGGGGGTGAAAGCTTCAGGTTATGCCGTTGCTTTTACCAAAAATCTGGCTGATGAAACACAACACCAAGGAGCAAACTAATGGATATCAGTTTGTTTTATTTCCTGTTATTGGGCTTTGCCATTCTGATGTATGTGCTGCTGGATGGTTTTGATTTGGGTATTGGCATTTTGTACCCCTGGTTTAACTCAGACGCTGAACACGACCATCTGATGCGTTCTGTTTCTCACGTCTGGGATGGCAACGAAACCTGGTTAGTGTTTGGAGGTGTGATTTTATTTGGCGCCTTTCCGTCGGCTTATGCTTTGTTGTTATCAAGTTTGTATCTGCCCATTATGCTGATGCTGATTGGCTTAATTTTCCGCGGTGTTGCGTTTGAATACAGGTTTAAGTCACATAGCTCCAAAATGTGGTGGAGCCGCGCTTTTGCCATAGGCTCAACTTTGGCGGCTTTTTGTCAGGGGCTGATGCTCGGCGTAGTGGTACAAGGTGTGCCTTCAGATGCAGTACAAGGCAGTAGCCTGCAATTGTTAACTCCCTTTTCACTGCTCACGGCTTTGTCGGTGGTGGCCGGTTATGCTCTGTTGGGTTGTGCTTATCTGGTGATGAAAAGCCGTGGCGCTATTCAGCATAAAGCGGCGCAACGTGGCCGTTTATTGCTCTGGCTGGTGATGATTGCGATGGCATTGGTCAGCCTTTATACGGTACTGGCCGACCCGCTGATTTGGCAACGTTGGTTTGGCGGCTGGCATACGCTGTTGCTGTTACCTTTGCCGTTGCTGGCATTGGCGGCTGCCAGATTGTTGTATCGCGACCTTGGCCGGGTGCGGAAAAGCCATCATCTGGCTGAGCAGGTGGTGGTAAAACATGAAGACAGACCATTCTGGCTTGCCGTCAGCTTGTTTGTGCTGGCGTTTGTTGGTTTGCTGGTCAGTCTGTTTCCTTATTTATTACCGCGCCAGCTGAGTTACCAACAAGCAGTCGCACCCGACCATAGCTTGTGGTTTATGTTGCCTGGCGTGCTGATTTTTGTGCCGCTTATTCTGGCTTATACCTTGTGGGGCTATCGTATTTTTGCCGGCAAAGTAGAAGATTTTGAAGAGGGTTATTAAATGTTACAGCTAAAAATCGCCGCTTTTGAGCAGAAATTTATCGCAGCTGGTCGCAGTTTGTATTGCAAACTCAATAAAAAATTAACGGCTACCCAATGGTTTTTTCTGTTGTACCTTGTTGGTATAAGCTTTTTACTAATTGTCGTATTTTTACTGAAATTAGTTATTAAATTCCTCTGAATCAACGAAAATAACTCAGGCACAACTCCGGTTTTGCCTGAGGTTTTTGTCAACTTTTTTGACCTGGATCAGGCTTTTCCCGCTGCCGGTGCTTGACTTTATTTAGCGCCACCGGCCGCTTTGCCGATTGCTATTTTAAATTGGCCGCTGCTATAGTCAGCTTATGGCAGTGCTGTACCGCCAATTTTCCGGGACGTCAGGTTATGCGTTGGTTCCACCTTTTCATCACAATCATCTATCTGAGCATGCTGTTTTCGCCTTCGGTGAAAGCTGTGACTGCCAGCCGTGTGGATGTGATTGGCAGTGGCATCACCACCCAACAAGCCATTATGCCCTTGTCGCAACACCTTGCATCCGGCAGTGTTGAGCATAACGATAGCCCTGATGACCTTGCCCTCAATCACCACTCCAGCCTCAATATCAACAGCGTGTTACATGCTGCGCCGGTTTTTATCGCTGCCCAAGCTCCGGTAGCCAGAGCTCTGGCCGCTCAGCCACGCGCCCCCCCTTCGTTATACTGATCACTCATTCATCTGTTTGTTTAAATTTTGCCGCACCCTAAGTGCGCAAAATAACCCATGACATGAATTTACAATGACTGCCTCTGGGTCATTGTCTGTGAGGTATACAATGAGAACATTAACTGCTTATACGCTGGACCAGATCGATCACTTAGTGCAACCTGCTGAATTTCAGGATTCGACATTAAAATCGCCTGCCCTCAGCATTTTTACTGATTTTCGTAGCAGCAACCCTATGCTACTGGATGAAAACACCCCCGCACTTGAAGCTGAAGAAATGATGCGCCATGAACACAGCCAGCTGAAACTGGTGGTCGATGCAGCCCGTGAAATGGTGGGTGTATTAAGCAGCGATCAGTTCAGCAGTCAGAATCTGATGCGGTTGGTGAATAAAGACGTCAAAGCAAAAGACCTAACGGTCAAAGACGTGATGCATGCCAGAGCCGAAGTGATGGGATTGTCATATCAGCAACTGCAACACTGCACTGTTGGTGATGTGCTTAATACCTTGCAAAAAGCCGGCGAACCTTACGCCGTGGTGATTGATCACGAAAACCATCAGATCCGCGGTATTATTTCAGCGCGGGACATTACCGCCAGACTGCATATAGCGCCGGTGCAAATTGAAAAAGCACCAACTTTACTGAATATGCTTGATCTGGCCAGCGCCTGAAAGTTGTAACCCTCCCTGAGAGCTGGTTCGGTGCAACAATTACAGTGTCACTCACTGTTCGCTGAACCTTCATAAACCCTCAGCACCTTGGGTGCAGAGGAGGCAATAAAAAACCGGCCTGCTGCCGGTTTTTTTTATGATAAAGGCGGCAATTGCCGCCTTTATACTTCTGCCCCTCTGCTGTTTGTCTGCTTTCTTTTTATTATCCGCCGTAATCGTCTTGCATGCGGTACATCAAATCTGTCAGATATTGCACACCGTTTTCTGCCGAAAGTGCTGACAAGGGCGTTTGCCCCATAGTATAAGCATTGGTGCTGGTGAGCCATTGGGCAAACAGCTGATCCGAACCAAAATAAGCTAATCCTTGTTGGTAAAACTGCTCCGCTTGTTGCGGGTCAATTGCATGCGAACGAATAAGCCGAAGTGCATTTTCAGAAACTGTAGCCATTGCATCACCTCCATCAGAATTGGGTTTTAACTATAGCTGAGGATAAAGTGCCAGGCTTGATTTGGATCAGCAGAAGGGGTTGAAGTTGCAAAGCAGGCTTTACATGCAATTTGCAAAAAACAAAAAAAGGTGGAAAAACCACCTTTATTTCTGAGTGTTACAGCACTGCGGCTAAAACAGTGCTGTAATTTTACCCTCTGATTATTTTGCAGCAGGTAAGGCTGTGACCCCCATATTAAACAGCGTAAAACCAAAAGCATCGGCCGCTTGTTCAATGGTTTTTGACACAGGCGTACCAGCACCATGACCAGCATTGGTTTCAATGCGGATCAACTGCGGGTTATTACCCCCGGCTTTGGCCTGCAGTTCAGCGGCAAACTTAAAGCTGTGCGCCGGCACCACACGGTCATCGTGGTCGCCAGTGGTGACCATAGTGGCAGGATAAGCCACACCTGCTTTGACGTTGTGCACTGGTGAATACCCTTTGAGGTATTCAAACATTTCTTTGGACTGATCTGCAGTGCCGTAGTCATAAGCCCAGCCAGCACCAGCGGTAAAAGTGTGGTAACGCAGCATATCCAGTACACCTACTGCCGGCAGCGCCACTTGCATTAAATCTGGTCTTTGTGTCATTACTGCGCCCACTAACAGGCCGCCGTTTGAACCACCGCTGATAGCTAACTTGTTGTTTGAAGTGTATTTATTGGTTACCAGATATTCACCTGCCGCAATAAAGTCATCAAACACATTTTGTTTTTTCAGCTGAATACCGGCGTTATGCCATGCTTTGCCGTATTCACCACCACCACGCAGGTTAGGCACCGCATAAATGCCGCCCATTTCCATCCACACCAGATTCGCCACGCTAAATCTTGGGGTCAGGCTGACGTTAAAACCGCCATAACCATACAACATGGTTGGGTTGCTGCCGTCCAGTTGCAGGCCTTTTTTATGGGTGATGATCATCGGCACTTTGGTGCCGTCTTTGCTGGTGTAAAACACCTGCTTCGACTCATAGTCGTCGCTGTTAAACTTCACTGCAGGTTTAAAATAAACCGCAGACTCACCTGTTGCCGGGTTATAGCTGTAGCTGGTGCCTGGTGTGCTGTAATTGGTAAAGCTGTAATACAATACTTCATCTTTGGTTTTGCCATCAAAACCACTGACAGAACCTACACCTGGCAATTGCACATCACGCACCAGCTTGCCGTCTAAATCATATTGCTGCACTTTAGAAACAGCATCCACCATATAGTTTGCAAAAAGTGCACCTGCGCCTTTGCTGACACTTAATACATTTTTTGTTTCAGGAATAATATCCAGCCACTGATCCTGCGAAGGTTTTGTGGCATCAATCATAATGAGGCGGTTATTCGGCGCTTTAAAGTTGGTTTCGAAATACAGCTTGTCACCGACACTGGTTACCAGTTGGTAATCGGCACTGCCTTCAGCATCTAAAGTCACAAAAGTGCTGTCTGCTTTGGTTAAGTCTTTGATAAACAGCTTATTGCCCGAAGTTGCATTGGCAGCTGACACCACCAGATATTTACCGTCGTCTGTCACCTGAGCACCCACATAACGGTGTTTTTCCGCTTCAGTGGCGCCAAATAACACTTGATCGTCTTTTTGCGCTGTACCTAATTTGTGGTAATACAGTTTGTGCTGATCGGTTTTGGCCGACAATTCACTGCCGGTTGGTTTGTCATAACTGGAGTAAAAAAAGCCTTCGTTGCCTTTCCAGGCAATACCGGAAAACTTCACATCCACCAGCTCAGCTTCCAGCTGTTCTTTGCTTTCTGCATTGATAATACGCACTTTGCGCCAGTCGCTGCCGCCTTCAGAAATGGCATAAGCGGCTAAGGTGCCGTCTTCGGTAAACTGTAAATCAGCCAAAGAAGTGGTGCCGTCGGCTGAGAAGGTATTAGGGTCTAAAAACACTTCTGGCTCAGCACCTTCTTTCTGGCGATAAATCACAGATTGATTTTGCAGGCCGTTGTTTTTAGAGAAGTAGTTGTAAGCGCCTTCTTTACTTGGCGTGCCGATTTTTTCGTAATTCCAAAGCTCAGTCAGACGTTGTTTAATTTGCTCGCGGTAGCTGATTTGCGCCAGATAATCAAAAGTGACTTTGTTTTGTGCTTTCACCCAATCGCCGGTTTCGGCGCTACGATCATCTTCCAGCCAGCGGTAAGGATCGGCCACCTGGGTCTCAAAATAAGTGTCCACTACATCACCTTTTTTACTGCTGGCATATTGTAGTTTGGCAACGGGTGCAGCCTGAGTGGCAGCAACGTCAGTATTGGCAGGTGTGTTGGTTTGAGGATTACAGGCAGTTAACAGCGCCAAAGACAAGGCACTCAGGGCAACATACTTCATCAGATTCTCCGGTTCTTTCTAATAGTAAGAACCGGAGCATACCAAAGTTGCTACTGCAGACAAAACATTGCGATTGGCACCGTAAAAATAACGACCAATGCCAATTTTTGGACACTGCGGTTATTCAGCTGGGAACAGTTTTAAATCGGTATTAAAACCAAATAACTTGCCACACCAGATAAACACCTGCCACACCAGCACACCAAAAGGGATATAACCAAAATAACCCAGCAACGGCATTTCGGAGAACAGATGAATCACATCAACATAAGGAATGTTGTACACCCAAAAGTTAGGGTTGGTCACAGGTTCCTGTACAAAATACACACTGCCATGATTCCAGAATTCCCAAAACAAACCATTAAGCAAAGACGCCATACCTATTAATAAACCAGCGCTCCAGTCGCCTTGTTTAATATCTGTAAAAGGGTTCCAGATGCCAAGGCGCAGCAGCACCCCTGTCATCACGGCAAAAGGCCCAATCCAGACCACCCAAAACAGCGGATAAGGCAACAACACCATCAAGCCAATCAGCAAAGCACCAATCCCAATCAGCCAGTTGCCGTTTAAATTCCAGGCCGGGCCATTTTTATAACGGGCCACCAGTTTAGGGAAAGTGTTCAGCAGGCAATACCACTCTAAGATCACAGGCGTTACGGTGCTGTAGGTCAGCAAAAACTCCACCACCAACACAGTATGTGACCAAGGCGCAGCTGCCGAATTGGGGTAATACCAGTTGGCGAGCACAAAATAATCGTAATATTCAAAATAAGCCCAACCACCAATAGAGACCAGCGCTGACATCAGCACCAACATCGGCTGACGGGAACACATCGAAGCACCGTTATTACGCTGATACACCAGGCCATCCAGCACCAGAATAAAACCCCACCACATTGGAGTAAAAGACCAGAACACCAGATCGCCAAAAGCAGTGGAATGGCTCCACATTAAACCCCAGAAAAACAGGTTGACCACCAGACCAGCGTAAAACCACCATGGCAAAGGTTTTTTGGCCGCTGCAGGTTTAGGCTCTGCACCTTTAAAACCCATCAGCTTTGGCACAAACATCATGCAGCTGATCCAGACAGCGCCTATAGCAACGGCAATAAAATACCAGAGGTTAAAACCCGGTGCTTGTGCCACAAACTGCGGCGGGAACTCGCCAAAACCGGGAGGTAAATGAGTTGGGTACACAAACCAGGACACCAGCAATGGCAACAATAAAGTTGCCAGCACCGGCCAGAGCAATTGGAAGCGCATCGGTATTTCCTTGTTATTTGAATAAGACCTTCCATGAACTGCGCTTCAGTTAAAACTGATAAGTGACCCCCAGTCCCAGCTGACGGGTTTCACCACGCAATTCGGTGACTGCTGCCAAAGCAGCAATAGAATCAAATCTAAGCTCGGTATATTCTTTATTCAACAGGTTTTTACCAAACACAGACACTTCAAGTTCAGGCATAGGCTGATACGACAATCTGCTATGCCACAAAGTGTAACCCCGTTGTTCGGTATAAGGATTTTCGTACTGGTCAAAATAAAAATCGGATAAATACACAAAACCAAGCTGGAATTGCAGGTTGTTCAGCATGCCGGCAAAGTCATAACTAAACTGGCCACTGGCCATCCACTCTGAAGTAAAAGGCAAGCGGTTTTCCGGCACCAGCACAGCTTCAGTCTGATATTTACCCAAATTAGCTTTTGGCAGGTGACCTAAGGTCAGCTCCAGTTGCATGGCAGGGTCAATGCGCCAGTTCAGCTCAGCTTCCACACCATAAATCTGTGAATCACCTGCATTTTTCAGCACATGATAAGGGGCTGGTCCTGAGGTTTGATTCACAAAAACCTGCTGGTCCTGATAGTCATAATAAAAAGCCGCCCAGTCAAAACTCAAGGTTGTTTTTTCAGACTGCCAATGACCACCAATTTCCCATGCATTCAGCCGTTCCGGTGCATAAGCTGAATCTGCCGCCTGCGCCGGACTGGTGGCATAACCTGCGTTATAACCACCGGCCTTAAAACCGCGTGACAAGCTGTAATAGAGACTGTGCCTTTCACTGAGTTTTTGCAGCAGCGCTACTTTGCCGGACCACTCATTGTCTTTTATTTCACCGGTTAAGTCCCACAAAGAAGGGATAAACACCGGCACCAAATCTAAGTCGGAGCGCGCCTGATATTGGTTTTTTTCGCGGGTATAACGCCCACCAAGCAGCAGACTAAATGTTTGATTGAGTGTTTGTTCCCATTGGCTGTAAGCCGACCAGGAGCTGTTATCGAGTTTGTTGTGATAAAAAAACTGCGCCGGAATGGCCGCCAGCTCAGGCACCAGCCGAAAATCGCGGAACAAATCCAGGTCGTTCAGTTGCGTTAAACTTTCATCCAGATAAAACAGGCCTGAAGTCCAGAAACTGTTGTCGCCCTGCACCGCCAGACTCAGCTCCTGTGAAAAAAAACTGTTGTCGGAGTCAAAACTGCCTTCAATAAAGTTGCCCGGACCATCTGAATCAAAAGAATGAAACCTTTGCAGGCTTTTATAAGCAGTGACAGATTTCAGCTGATAACCTGATGCCGGCTCAGCCGTTAACTTCAGACTGCCGCCATAACTTTCGGTATCGTGTTTTTTGTCAAAGGTGTCTGCTACTGTCTGCCAATAATCATCACTGGGTACGGCATAACCAAAAGCATCCACACAACTTCTGCTGCCAACATCCGCCAGCGGGCAAGGCGCGCGGCTGGCGGCATCCTGCAAAATACCAGCGCTGTATATAGGTTTGGGTGCACCTTGTACATTTTCACTGTGCAACTTCAGGTTCAGGCTGAACTGGTCAAAATCACTTTGTATAATCAGCCTGGCATTATTGTGCCGCATGCCGCCATCCTGCCCCAGAGGAAACAGGTTTTGCATACTGTATTGATAATCCTGATGATTTACCGCCAGCCTTGCTGAGGTTTGTTCGCCAAGCGGTGCATTGACCGCGGCCGTCAGTTGACGACTGTTGTGCTCTGCCACATCAAGGCTGACATAACCGCCAAATTCAGATTCGGGCTGGCGTGACATCAATAAAATGGCGCCACCTGTGGTATTGCGGCCAAATAATGTGCCCTGAGGCCCACGCAACACATCAACTTGCTGCAAATCAAACAGGCTGCTGCTTAAGAAGTTGGCGCCGCCGCTGACCACATCATCGCTGTAAATGGAAATGGGTGACACAGTTGAGGTGTTGTAATCAAACATGCCAACACCACGAATGTTAAAGGAAGGTGTAGTACCTTCACCTGACACTGTTGAAGCAACAAAATTTGGTGCCAGTCCACTGAGTTCGGTGCTGCTTTGTAAACGACGTCCGGCGATGTCTTCACCAGCAAGACTGGTCACAGCCACACTGACTTCAGTTTTATCCTGCGCGCGTCTTTGGGCATAAACTTTGATGACTTCCAGTTCATCAGCGGTTTTGTTGTCATCCGTAGCAACAAGGGGTGCTTCTGCTGCGGTGGCAGCGAACACAAAAAACATGGCTGGCGCCATGGTAAAAAGCGTCGGATTATTCATTGCAAGTCCAAATTTATCAAGCAAACTGGCAGTCACTTGCCACTGAACACATCCTGTTGTGCACTGAAATAAAAGAGAAATAAGCTGACATTGTAGTTGTCGCGGCAGCCAAGCGCAAAAATGACTGATATTTGCGACTAACAAGATGAAAATGCTGCAGTGTTTCCCTTTATTCTTTCCACGTAAATGCATAAGCTGGAAGCAGCATCCGCCATTTCCCGCTTAAAGACGGAATTTCATTTATGTTGTCATCAAAACAGCTGCAACAAGTTGCCGAGTTAGCGCCTTTATCAGCTTATGCCAGACTATACAGTGCCCGGTTAAATCAACAAGAGGTGCTGGTCAAACAGTTGGATAAAAACCGGCCACAATTGTCGCTGCAACTGCAACAATTCCCTTCGGCTTTGCCTGCGCCTTTACAACAATGGTCTGACAATCAGGCAGATTATTTCTGTTATGCCAAAAGCGACTTGCCCTTTCATTTTGAACAACTCTGTCAGAACTTGCCTCAGGCTGATTTAACAGCGCAGCTGCAGCTGATGTTACAACTGGCACGGCTATTGGCCAGATTTCACCAGCAACAACTGGTGATTGGCGCTTTAAGACCAAACGCCATTTATCAAAAAGCCAACAGTCCGGAGCTGGTTTTGCTGGATACCAGCCAGGTCGCTGCCATTAAAACAGTGCAGGGTTTGCGTTTACACAGTCAAAGTGACTTAAACATGCTGCGCACTCTGGCACCTGAAGCCACAGGCCGGGTGAATGCACCTTTAGATCAGCGCACCGATTTATACAGCCTTGGGGTATTGTTTTACCGTATTGTTGCCGGGTTTTATCCTTTTGCGCAGCAGCAACCGCTGGAACTGGTGTATGCCCATATTGCACTGCCGCCGGCCCCCTTAACGATGCTGCCCACCAGCCTGTCCGGCCTTATCCTGACGTTATTGCAGAAGAACCCAAACCAGCGTTATAGCCATATTAACGGTGTACTGCATGATCTGGCGCTGATGCTGCAACAATGGCAGCAGCTGAAGCAAATTGAATTACCGGCTTTGTCACTGCGGCTTGGCCATCAACAATTGCAGTTTTCCGGTCAGTTATATGGCCGTGAATTACAGCAGGCACAACTACTGGCCTGGTACAGTTCGGTGCGCAAACAAGCAAAAAACCAGCTGGTGCTGATCGAAGGTTATTCCGGTGTTGGCAAAAGTGCATTAATAGAACAGCTGTATCGCCAGACTCTGGCGGAGCGGCCGCATTTTTGCCGTGGTAAATTTGACCAGTATCAACGCAACCAACTGTACAGCGCTTTACAACAAATTCTGACTGAACTGGCCGAACAGCTGCTACAGGAAAGCGAACAGCAATTGCGCCACTGGCAACAACAGCTGCAACAGGCAGTAGGCCATGATGCCGCTTTATTGTTAAGCCTGGTGCCAGCATTACAACCTTTGTTGCCGGACAGTACAGCACCGCTGATGGCAGCAAAACCAAGGGCAGATAGCAATTTTGACCAACTGTTATTGCGGTTTTTCCGGGTGGTCGCAGCACAAAGCGCCAGTGAAAAGCGGCCTCTGGTCTTGTTATTGGACGACCTGCAATGGGCTGATTTATCCAGCTTGCGGTTATTGCACAGCCTGATGACCGATGATCAAATCAGTGGAGTGTTGTTATTGTTGTCTTATCGCGACAACGAAATGGATGTGGTACATCCGGTCCGGCATTTATTAACCCAGCTTGATGATGCCGGCATCCAGGCCCAGCATCTGCAGTTGTCGTCGTTGGATTTACCTGCAGTCACTGCTTTGTTGGCCGACACCCTGCAACAAAACGCTGCCAGCATGACAGATTTTGCCAGCCTGCTGATCAGCAAAACCAGCGGCAACCCGTTTTTTGTCCGGCAATTTTTATTAACTTTGCAACAGGAACAACTGCTCAGCTGTGACTTAAACGGTCACTGGCACTGGGATCTGTCGCAGATAGCCCGACAGAATATCACCGATAATCTGGTAGAGCTGACAGCACAACGTTTTGAAAAACTGTCTGAAGCGGCGCGACAACTGCTGAAAGTTTCGGCTTTATTAGGTGAAAAAGCCGAGACCCAGCTGTTACAGTCTGTGCTGAAAGTCAGTTATGCCGCAATTGAACCCTTGATCGCCGAAGTGGTGGACGCCGGTATTATGACGGCCTATAGCAACAGCGCCGGCAGTATCAGCATGTTGCGATTTGTACATGACAGACTGCAACAGGCCGCTTTTGCCACTGCGGCCGCAGATGAAGCCGAATTACACTTTGCGATAGCGGCTTATTATCTGCAGCAAAGTGCACCAAATCAGCAGTTATTTGCTTTTATTGACCATCTGAACGCAGCTTCGGAACTTGCGGTCAGCCATTTTGGTGCTGACCAGGTCGCCAGACTTAATTTACAGGCCGGACAACAGGCGCAAGCCAGCAATGCCTGGCATGACGCCAGCGCTTATTATCAGCGTGCCGCGGCTTTATGTCCGGCCGGACAACAAGCTTTGTTGTTTGAAGCTGAACTTGGACTGGCCAGTTGTCAGTATCTGACGCAACAATATGAAGAAGCAGGGATGCGTTGTCAGTTGCTGGCTGAACAGGCCGCCGACACCCTGAGCCGGATGCAGGTGGCCAAACTGCAAATTTTGCTGTTGTTTGCCCGTAATGATTTTGTCGCCGCTTTTAGTCTGGCCGAGTCTGTGTTGTTGCCGCTTGGCATCGACCTGACACAACGTGACGATATAGCAACGCGCTACCTGCAACTGGAAAATTTGTATAACAAAGAACATATTGCCGATTTATATCAACGCCCGGCCTTGACCGCGCCTGAACAACTGCTGGCGCTGGAAATTCTGAACTCTTTATTAAGTGTGGCTTATATCGTCAGCCCTCAGCATTACCTGGCGGTCAGCTATGCGCTGGTGACACTGGCTATCCGCCATGGCCACTGCGCCGCCGCCAGTAAAGCTTATTCCACTTATGCACAGAATCTTTGTGGTGCTTTTGATCAATACAAAGAAGCGCTGGATTTTGCCGATTTGGCGCTGGCAGTCAATCAGCAATATCAGGGCAAGTTTGCGCCAGAGCTGAATTTCCAGCGGGCCGCTACTGTATTGCCATGGAATGCCCCTCTGGCCGACAGTTTAGAGTCGCTTGAACAAAACGTCTTTGTGGCACTGCAACACAGCAATCTGGAATACGCAGTGCATTCAGCGCTGTTTTTCAGTTTTTATCAGGTGCTAAGCGGCACGCCACTGGATGAAGTGGCGGCAAACCTGAGCAAATACCACCAGTTTATTGCGGACAAACGTTTTGCCTACAACCTGCAATTTATCCGGTTATGGCAACAATTTGTGCTGACGCTGCAACAAAACGACGGCAACTTGCTGTTGTTGTCCGGAACCGCTTTTGACGAAGATGTGGAAGTTCCGCTGCTGGAACAAAGCCAGAACGTCACCATTTTATTTTGTTATCACAGCATCAAACTAATGCTGGCCTTTCTGGCCGCTGATGATGAAAGCGCCATCCGGCATTACCAGGCGGCATTGCCACTGGTCGGTGTTGCCATGTCGTTATATCACCAGACCGAGTTTTATTTTTTTGCTGCTTTGCTTGCCACCCGGCTTTGTAAACAAAACAGCAAACTTGAAGCACAGTGGCGACCGCTGGCAGAACAATATCTGACGTTGTTACACAAATGGTCAATACGGGGTGGCGCCAATCACCGGCATAAAGTTGCATTGCTGATGGCCGAACTCAGCGCCATTAATAAAGAAGCAACAGCCTGGCAGGCTTATGACAGAGCAATAGAACTGGCCGAAAACAGTGGTTTTACTCAACATCTGGCTATCAGCCAGGAGCTGGCCGCCGCTTATTGGCAAAGTCAGGATAAAACCGATTTTGCCGCATTGTATCAACACAAAGCACAACAAAGTTATCAGCAATGGCAGGCACATAACAAAGTGGCCCTGATGCAACAGCAACAGCCTCAGCTGAAACAACAGCACAAACCACAAAGTCAGCTGCTGGATATGGCGTCAGTGCTCAAGGCAGCCGAAACTTTAAGCGGCCAGATAGATTTGGCTGCCTTCCTGCAGCAAATGATTGATTTAATTGTTGAAAATGCCGGAGCCCAAGCCGGACATCTGTTACTGCTTGATGATGAACAACAACTACAACCCAAAGCCTGTTCACCACAAAACACAACAGGACGTTTATTGTCTGGCCAGCTGCAGGCGCTGGTCTGTCGCAGTCTGCAGCCGAGGCTCATCAACGACACCAGCACTGCCACTCATTTATTGCAGGATTTAGTCAGCAGCACAGCACAACAGCCCCTGCCAGCGGCCATTTTGTGTATTCCGGTGATTGTCAGCGGTCAGTTGTATGGTTTGCTTTATCTGGAACATTTTGAACTGACCGGCGCTTTTACCGAACAACGTATTAATCTGCTACAGCTGCTGGCAAACCAGACCGCCATATTGTTTGAAAACACCAGGTTGTACCATCAGGTGATGGCCGCCAATAAAAACCTGGAACAAAAAGTCTGGGAGCGTACTCAGGAGCTGGCGTCGGCCAAAATCCGTGCTGAAGATGCCACTGCCGCCAAATCGTCCTTTTTAGCCAGAATGAGCCACGAGATCCGCACTCCCATCAATGCGGTGATAGGTTTAAGCCGGCTGGCGATCAAAACCGAACTGAACAGCGAACAACAGGATTATATTGGCAAAATTCAGGAATCCGGTGAAGTGCTGCTGAGCCTGGTTAACGACATTCTGGATTTTTCCAAAATTGAGGCCGGCAAACTGGAACTGGAACAAACCCGCTTCCCGCTGGAAAAAGTGGTACGCCGTGCTGTGAATCTGAATGCGCTCAAAGCCCATGCCAAAGGGCTGGAACTGGTGTGTGACATAGATCCACAAATTCCGTCGGCTTTGTTAGGCGACCCACTGCGTATTCAGCAGGTGCTGGTGAATTTGATCAGCAATGCAGTGAAATTCAGTGATCAGGGTGCCATTGGTATTAAATTACAACTGGTGTCCGATCAAGGTGAACAGCTGAAAATTCAGGGTTCGGTCAGCGACAACGGCATTGGCATTTCACCTGACCAACAACGCAGTTTGTTTCAGTCATTCAGCCAGGCCGATGATTCTATTACCCGCAAATATGGCGGTTCAGGTTTAGGCTTGGCTATCTGCAAACAGTTGTGCGAACTGATGCAAGGTGAAATTTGGCTGGAAAGTACACCTGATGTTGGCAGTACTTTTTATTTCAGCATTATGCTGGGCAAAGCCCCGGCTTTACCTGCAGCAAATCACAGCAACCTGCCGCTCGATTTTGGCAAATTGCGTGCGCTGGTGGTCGATGATATCAGCCTGGCCCGCACTGTGCTGCTTAGCCTGTTGTCTGAACTTGGTATTTCAGCCGACGAAACCGACAATGGTTATCAGGCCATTGAACTGGTGCAGCAAGCCCGCAATATCAACCGCCCTTATGATTTTGTGTTGATGGACTGGCGTATGCCGGGGCTCGACGGTATTGAAACTTCGCGCCGCATTCAGCAACTTGATAACGCCCCACATATTCTGATGGTCTCTGCTTATGACAAAGAGCAGGCCAAAGCCAATCTGCAAGGGGTGAAAATTCACCAGTTTATTGAAAAACCGGTGAACCATTCGATGTTGCTGGACGCTATTTACAACATGCAACAGCATGAACAGCCTGCTGCACGGCGGATGGTGGCACAAGACAGTCAGATCCCCAATTTATCACCTTACCGCATCCTGCTGGTGGAAGATCACCCTATCAACCGTCAGGTGGCGCTGGGATTATTAAAAGACAGTAAGGTGCAGGTCGATATCGCAGAAAACGGTCTGCTGGCCATTCGCCGGCTGCAACAGCAAAAATACGATTTGGTACTGATGGATATTCAGATGCCACAAATGGACGGTCTGACCGCTACCCGGCAAATCCGCCAGCAGCTGATGCTGACCGATTTGCCGATTATCGCCATGACGGCGCATGCCATGCAAAGCGACATAGCACAGAGCAAAGTGGCTGGTATGAACGAACATTTAACCAAACCTATTGACCCGGAACAGTTGTACCGCACCCTGCTGACTTATTTAACCCCGGTGACAAGCCCTGCCCAAAAAGAAGGGGATATGGCACTAAGCCCGGACGAACAATTGTTGTTAACGCAACTGGCAATAGTGCCGGATCTGGATACTGTGCAAGCACAGAAAAATCTGGGCGGCAAAACCTCGTTGTATCTGAATCTGCTGCGTGATTTTGAACAGGAGCACCGCAGCCAGGTGGCGACACTACAACAACTGTACCAGCAGCAACAATGGCAACAGCTGCATCTGGATATACATTCGCTGAAGTCCACCAGTGCTTATATTGGTGCTTTTACCTTGTCACAAAGTTGCCAGAAACTGGAAACCATGTTGGCTGAAGGAGGCGCAGAAGCCGAGGCCTTTGAACTGATGCTGCAGCAGTTAGCCCAACTGCAAAACCAGCTCAGCAGATTAATGCCGGCGCAAGCGCAAAAAACCGGTTTTGTTAGTCTGGAAGCTGTGTTGCAGGCATTATTACCTTTGTTGCGGGAGTCTGATTTTGCCGCTGAAGAACTGGTGCCAGCCTTACTTGAACTGGGCCGTTCACAACAATGTTGGCCGCAACTGTGTCAGATCACCGATGAAATCAGTGATGTGGAATACGAAAGAGCTGCAGTACACTGTCAGCAATTGTTGCAACAGCTGCAAAAAGCCCAAAGCTGATTTGACAAGCATAGCTTTATTGCAAAAACTGAACGCTGTAACACAGTCACGGCCTTCAAGCTGCAGTTGGCGTAAGGATCTGAAAATGCCGGAGTATTATGCGCACTAAACCGCAAAAACAACGGGTTTTGATAGTGGATGATAAAAAATCCAACCTCAAAATCCTCAGCGATATTCTGCGGGATGAAGTGGACGTCATTCTGGCTCAGGATGGTGAACAGGGCATTCGTAAGGCCGCTGAATACCAGCCTGATCTGATATTACTGGATGTAGTGATGCCTGGTATTGATGGTTTTGAAGTGATCAGCAGGCTCAAACACGACGCCAATACCTGTGCTATTCCGGTTATTTTTATTACCTCACTGAACGACGTCAGCCATGAAGAACAAGGTTTGCTGCTGGGCGCCTGTGATTACATCAACAAACCTTTCCACGCCGCCATAGTGCTGGCAAGAATCAAACTGCACCTGCAGTTGGCAAGGCAACGGCTGTTGTTGGAACAACTGGCCAATATAGACCCGCTGACCACTGTCGCCAACAGACGAAAATATGAAGAAATTCTGTCGCAGGAATGGCGTGCCGCCAGCCGCAAACAAAGCCTGGTGTCGCTGGTGATGCTGGATGTAGATAACTTTAAGCTCTATAACGACTTTTATGGCCATGCTGCCGGCGACAGAGTGCTGCAAGCTGTGGCAAAAACCCTTTCGGCCGAATTAAAACGTCCTTTTGATTTTATCGCCCGATATGGTGGTGAAGAATTTGTTATCATCCTGCCGGAAACACCACCACAAGCCAGCTGGCAGATGATTGAAAACTGTCGTCAGGCCATTGTTAACCTGCAAATTCCGCATCAGCCAACCCAAGGGGTGTTAACCATCAGCGCCGGTGGCTGTACTGTCAGGGCTGCAGCTGCAGACTCTGCGGAGCAGGCATTAAAACAGGCCGACGATATGCTGTATCAGGCCAAACGGGAAGGCAAAAACCGGGTGTTGTGGAGTAAAGACCCGACACTGGAGGAGTAGAGACAGTGATGTCGGAGCGGGCCAGCCTGTTGCTGGTGGATGACGAAAAAACCAATCTGAAGGTTTTGGCTGATTTATTGCGCCCTGATTATGCCATCAGGCTGGCGCAAAACGGCCAGCAGGCGCTGGACAAATGTCTGGAGCTTAAACCCGATCTGATCCTGATGGATGTACTGATGCCGGGGTTAGATGGTTTTGACACCTTAAGGGCGCTGCGCGCCAATACCCTGACCTGCCAAATTCCGGTGATTTTTATTACCGGCCTGCAGTCGGCCGACCATGAACAACGGGGTTTGCAACTGGGGGCGCAGGATTATATCCATAAACCTTTCCACGCTGAGGTTGTTAAGGCCAGGGTGTCCACCCAGTTGCGGCTGGTGCGCCAACGTCACGAACTGCAACTGCTGACAGAACAGCTGTTACAGGCCAATGAAGCCAAAAGCCGTTTTCTTGCCACCATCAGCCATGAAATCCGCACCCCACTCGCTTCTGTGATTGGGTATGCCGAAGCTATTCTGGCAGGTGAGTTTGATCAGGCTGATCAACAAGAGGCCATTCAGACCATTTGCCGCAACGGTAAACATCTGCAGGCCTTGTTAAACGATTTACTCGATTTATCAAAAATCTCCGCCAACAAACTGGATTTAGAAGTACTGCCGGTGAATCTGTGTCAGCTGATGCTGGATCTGGAATTGCTGGTAAAAGAACGCGCTGTGCAAAAAGGGCTGGAGTTTTCCTTACATTATCAATTGCCGCTGCCTTCCCAGTTACAAACCGACCCAACGCGGCTAAAACAGATTTTGCTGAATTTATGTAATAACGCTATCAAATTTACCGAACAGGGTTTTGTCCGGATCACTATCAGCCGCCAGCACAACCAGCTGATTTTTGCGGTGCAGGATAGTGGTATAGGCATTAGTGCTGAACAACAGCAAAAGTTATTTCAGGCTTTTAGTCAGGCCGATGTGTCAGTACAACGTCAGTTTGGCGGCACCGGCCTTGGGCTGGTGATAGCAAGGCAGCTGTGTGAAAAAATGGGTGGTTCTTTGTATCTGCAAAGTGCAGTTGAAGGTCAGGGCTGTTGTTTTGTCGCCAGCATTGCTTTTGTGGCCGCAGCACAAAGCAGCGAATTACAGACTGAAGCTGAAATAGTGCTGCAACAACAAAGGCAGGTGCCGGCGCCATTACCACGACAACAGATACAAGGCCGGGTGTTGCTGGCTGAAGATCAAGCCGACACCAGGCAGTTGTTACAACGTATGTTGCAACATGCCGGCATTGAGGTGCTGGCGGTCGAAAATGGCGAGCAGCTGGTTGAAGCGGCGCTGATGGACGATTTTGATTTAATTTTGTCGGATATTCAGATGCCGAAGATGGATGGTGTTGCGGCGATCAGCCTGTTACGCGCCGCCGGCATCGACACCCCTTGTGTGGCATTGACCGCCAATACCATGACCCATGAAGTGCAGAGTTATCTGGCGGCTGGTTTTGTCAGCCATTTGGCTAAACCGGTAGACAGGTACAAATTTGCCGCTGTGCTGAATCATTTTTTAGCCGGACGTCATCATCAGCAACAATTGCAACTGCCCCAGGCAGAACTACGCGCCATGACCAACAGATTTGTGCAGGCATTGCCGGCACAAATGACCGAACTGCATCAGTATTGCAACGCAGCCGACTGGCCGGCCGCCCGTTATCAGGCGCATGCCCTCAAAGGCACGGCAGCGTTATTTGGTTTTACCGACTTAAGCCTGCTTGCCGCCGAACTGGAACAACAGTTAAAACAACCGGCCAGTACAGTAGCGCCACAGGTACTGCAACTTTGTAAACAGCTGCAGGAGCACAGCCGGCAGTTGAGCCTGAACCAATAACAAGCTAACGCCGCAGCACGGCAAAAGGCCAAAAAGCCCATTGCCGTTGGTTAGCCACTATTGCCAGTAAAATCAGCAGCATGCCTGATACCTGTAACAAGGACAACGTCACCTGGTAAAACCATAAATCAATCAACACCGCCACCAACGGATAAACAAAAGATAAAAACGCAATGCTGCTGACCGGCAAACGCTGAAAGGCGCTATACATCAGGTTGTACATCAACCCGGTATGCACCAGACCAAGCGTGCACAAAGCCGCCAGCGACGGCAAAGCCAATTCTGTCAGACTGGTTTTGTCGAGCGGCAACATCAGCACCACACCCAACATCATCTGCAAACCGGCAATTTGCGCTGGTTGCACTCCGGTTAACTGGCGGGTGGTTAAGGTTGCCACCGCATATAAACAAGCGGCCAGTGCCGCCAGACCAACCCCAAGCCATAACTGCTGATGATTGTCACCAAACTGCAGCCCGGTGGTCAGCGCCACACCACAAAATGCCACAGCCAGCCAACCCCAGCGCGCAGCCGATGGTGCCTGACGTTGCAACAAGGCGGTGATCAACAACAAAAAAAACGGCTGGGTGTGATACACCAGAGTGGCAATAGAAATAGAACTTAAATGATAAGCACCAAATAAACAAAACCAGTTGGCCACCAAAGCCAACCCCCCCAGCACCAGATAACCACTTTGTGTTTTATTTAACTTTTGCCAGCCGCCCTGCCAGCTCAGATACAACAACAAAGCAAAACCACCAATCAGGCAACGGTAAAACACCACAGTGGCCGTATTCTGGCCACTTTCGACCACAAACCAACCTATAGTGCCGGATAACAACATAGCCACCAGCATACGCCACAGGCCTGGCCATTCATCAGAAGTTACAGCAGCTGAATTCATCAGGAGGTTCCGTTTATTGTTTCGCTTTAAGTGTCAAAGCTGATGTTTTTCGCCAACATCAGACCGATGGCCTGCTGTTGAGTGTTTGTGTTATTTGTTGCTGAGCCCGCCAGTCCAGCAAAGCTCTGGCAACCACAGTGGCATGGTCGGCCTGCAACAACTGATGCTGGTGAGCAAAAGAGGCTGGCCATTGTTGCCACTGACCACCACATCTGGCCACCAGATTGGCAAAATTCAGCCTGGCGTCGCTGGCCAGATAGTTCTGCCACTGGCTGGCATATTGCCTGACCGCCCAGCCGTCGGGTTTACGCCAACTGACAGGGTCTATAGTGATCAACTGCTGCACCGGATGGCCGGCCGCAACCACAGCTGCTGCAGTGCTGGCACCATAACTGTGACCTATCAGCACTACAGGCTGCTGTTGATGCTGCTTTAGCCAGCGGGCCAAAGCAGCATATTCAAACCACTGAAAATACTGCTGATTCGGGCCAACAAACTGTTTGAGCAAATGGGTGTATTTATCCAGCGCGCCCCCCACCCACACCACCAGTGGTTGTGCTGCGCTGTCCGTGATTGGTCCCGATGCCTGCTTAATTGTGTGCTTAGCTGTGTGCTTAGTTGTGTGTTCAGCCGTCTGCTCAGCATGCTGCAAAGCGTCACGCTGAGGTCTCTGCTGAGTGGTCTGAGCTGCAGCTGCTGTTGCCATCATAACCTACTCTAACGCCCAGCCAAATTCGGCCAGAATAGCCCGGTGTTTTTCTTTGCCATAAACCTGCTGCCACGCCTGATGCAGTCGCTGCCGTAACCTGGGCGACACACCAACCTTACTGGCTACTATATAAACCGGTGCTTTATGCAAACTCAGACTCAGGCGGTATTGCTGTTTTAACTCAGGATACAGCTGACTCCATTCCATATACTGGGTTTTATCTTCAATCATGCCAAGCACCCGGCCTTTTTTCAGCATATTCAGTTTTTGGGTCAGGCTGTTGGCATATAACAAAAAGGGCTGATAATTTTTTTCATGCCGCAGCTGCTCAAAAGCTTCGCCATAATAAGCGTCCCTGAGCACACCAATACTGCCGGGCAATAAGTTAATATCGCTCAGCTGGTGCACCTGATTCAGGTAGTTTTTATGCAGCACCAGCACCGACTCTTCCATATAGTGCACGCCAATAAAATCAGCATATTGCGCCCGTTCCGCTGTGTAAGACATGGTTAACATCAGGTCAATTTTGCCTTGTTGTAATAACGTCAGTGAACGTGGCCAGGGGCTGCCTACTACCTTCAACTGACAACCGGCAGCATCTGTTAATAAATGCAATAAACGGGCATGTAAATCGTACCAGCGTGGCAAAGATAAACCTTCGGCTGCAGTGTCAGCTTTAGATTCATTCAGATGTGCCACCAAAAAACAGGGTTCAGCCTTTGAGGCTGGTGTTGCCGTCTGGGCAGCTGCCAGCAGCTGATTGGGCAGAACACAAAGCAGCAGCAAGAATATCTTGGGATACAGCCTTAGCTTCGTCATCATTCGTCTGCAACCACTGGTAACTCTAAATGGGCTTTTTCCAATAAATCGGCCGCCATTTCGGTTTTGACCGCGACGCCTAAATCTTTAAACTCAGCGGCTTGTTTAATTAAATTGCCTTTGCCGCTGTAAAGCTGGCTAAAAGCTTTGTCGTAACTTTCGCGGGCACGGTCCAGTTGTTTGCCAACCCCTTGCATACTTTCCAGAAAGCCTGTCAGTTTGGCGTAAAACTTCTCTGCCCTGCTGGCAAGTTCAGCACTATGTTTGTTTTGATCTTCAAACCGCCACAATTGCCGCACTATATTCAGGCTGGTGAGTAAGGTGGTGGGTGTTGCCACCAGCACATTACGCTCCAGCGCCTGTTGATACAACAAAGGTTGTTGTTTCAGCGCTTCCACATAAGCCGACTCTATGGGAATAAACATAAACACCACTTCAGGTGAATTCAGGCCATGAAGCTGATAATAATTACGATCCGCCAGCTCCAGAATACGATCCTGCACCGCCTGACAATGCTGACGCAGCGCCAGTTGCCGTTCCTCATCCTGCTCAGCATTGACATAACGGGTGTAAGCCGCCAGCGAGGTTTTGGCATCTATCACCAGATGTTTTTGTTGTGGCAGATACACAATCACATCCGGCCGGCGCCTGCCTTCATCGGTGTGAAAACTGACTTCACGCTGATAATCCACCCCGGCCCTTAAACCGGAGTTTTCCAGCACATTTTCCAACATCAGCTCGCCCCAGTTGCCCTGAGTCTTTTTCTGGCCCTGTAAGGCATTGGTTAAACGGGCGGCCTGATCGGTAATGGCAAAATTTAGTTTTTGCAAATTCACCAGTTCGGTTTTTAATTCAGCCCGCTGTTTCAGCTCTTCGGTGTGAATAGACTCAACTTTGTCGCGAAAACCTTTCATATCGGCCTGTAATGGCTGCAATAACTGCAACAGGCTCTGGCTGCTTTGTTGTTTAAAGTCTTCACCCTTACGTTGCAGAATTTCATTGGCCAATAGCTCAAACTCTTGTTTTAGCTGAGCTTTATTGTCCTGCAACAAAGCCAGCTGGCTGTGAAAATGTTGCTGGCGCTCTTGCAAAGTCACAGTTAGCCGGTCGTATTTTTCTTTAAGCTGCTGATAATGTTGTTGTTGTTGTGCCTGCTGTTGTAAAGCTTCGTTGGTCAGTTGTTTTTGTTGTTGCAACTGGGTGGTACTGGCCATCAACTCGGTTTGTAGCCGCATCAGTTCAAGCGCCTGCGCCTGACGTTTTAATAAAAAACGCCAGCTGCTTAGCCCCAACAACAACAGTAGCCCCAATGTCAGCATGGGCCAGAGGTGGCTGCCGGCAAAAAACAAATCCATGCTAAGCTCCTGAGTTTTATCGTCTTTTATTAAAAATTTAGCGGTAAATAACTGTATTACTATACAGCGCTTTTACCAAATCCACTACCCAAAGCCCTGCTGCCTTGTAATTGTTGTGCCGACACCATATAACAGGTTCAGATTATCAAACAGCGCCTCAACTGGCACCTTATCCGGGATCATCAAATGACTGAACATTTTGACTATATCGCCATTGGCGGTGGCAGCGGCGGTATTGCCAGCGCCAACAGAGCGGCCAGCCATGGTAAAAAATGCGCCATTATTGAAGCCAAAGCGCTGGGTGGCACCTGCGTCAATGTAGGTTGTGTGCCAAAAAAAGCCATGTGGTTTGCCGGACAAGTGGCCGAAGCTTTTAAACTGGCGCCCGATTATGGTTTTCATACCAATACACCGCCACTCGACTGGGGCACCTTAATTCAAAGCCGCGAAGCTTATATTGGCCGCATTCACGCTTCATACGACAGAGTGCTTGCCAAAAATAATGTCACTGTCATTCAGGGTTTTGGCCGTTTTGTAAGTCCTAACACTGTGGAAGTAAACGGCAAACTCTACAGTGCGGATCACATCAGTATTGCCACTGGTGGCAAACCCAGCTGGCCCGATATTCCGGGAGCCGAATTGGGTATCGACAGTGATGGTTTTTTTGCTTTGCAACAACAACCCAAAAGAGTGGCCGTGGTGGGCGCCGGTTATATCGCTGTCGAAATTGCCGGGGTACTAAACGCACTGGGCAGCCAGACCCATTTATTGGTACGCCACGACAAGCCTTTGCGTTATTTTGACGAGATGTTATCCACCACCCTTGCCGAACAAATGGCACGTGATGGTTTAACTTTGCACCCACACACTCAGGTACAGGCAGTTACGCAAAACCCGGATGGCAGTTTGCGCTTGAGCCTGAACAACGGCGGCATGCTCGAAGTTGATTGTTTGATCTGGGCGATAGGCCGAAGCCCGGCCACAGATAATCTCAATTTAGCAGCCGCTGGTGTAGCACTGGATGAGCAGGGTTTTATTACAACCGACAAATTCCAGAACACCAATGTGCCCGACATTTATGCCATAGGCGACAACACAGGCCGGCTGGCATTAACGCCGGTGGCAGTAGCGGCAGGCAGACGTTTAGCCGAGCGGCTTTTTAACGGCAAAACCGATTTGCATCTGGATTACAACCTGGTGCCAACAGTGGTGTTTTCACACCCGGCCATTGGCACCATTGGCCTGACTGAAAGTGAGGCCAGAACCCAGTTTGGCGACAGCATTAAAGTGTATCAAAGTGAATTTACTGCGATGTACAGCGCCCTCACTTCACACCGCCAGCCAACAAAAATGAAACTGATTTGCCAGGGCGCCAACGAAAAAATAGTGGGTTTACATGTAATAGGTTTTGGCGCCGACGAAATGCTGCAGGGTTTTGCCGTGGCAATAAAAATGGGCGCCACCAAAGCCGATTTTGATAACTGTGTGGCCATACATCCAACGTCGGCGGAAGAGTTTGTCACGCTGAGATAAACTTAAACCGCCACTGCAGTGGCCCTGAACAACCTTTTAGGTGTTCAGGGCTTGTTATTTTTTTGTTTGCAGTGTTGTGGCTTCAGTGCCGTTTTGGGCTGGTTTTTGTCAGCTGCTGCATCCAGCTTGAGATATGGTCCAGCGCCAGCGGTGCTATGGTTTGTTCAAGCAACAAATATTCGTGAATACCCCCTGTTTTGGCCTGTTTTAACAGATGATTCAGTTCTGGCAACAACAGCACTTTCACTTTATGGTTGTCGTCCTGCAGTGAAACATTGTTTTGCTGAGCCACATTCCCCAGCGCTTCGCGGATCCGCTGCAGATTGGCGGTTGCCGGAACCTGTACATCTTTGCCACCTTGCAGCACCAGCACATGGCTCTGCACCCGGGTTAAAAATTCAGCCTGATCACAGGCACTCCAGCAAAAGGGCAGCAGACAAAGGTTCTATTGGTCTTGGTCGGGGCTGAAAAAGTTGGCTCAGAAGATTTTTTTATGAAAACACCACAGGTCAAAGCGCGGGCGGTGGCTGTGCAGGGTGCTGTTGCTGGAAAAAAGATTTATGCCGACTGTTTGAAAGCCCGGCGAAACATCAAAGCTGCGCCCAGATACAACAATACAAAAAATCCATTGAGTAAAATCAGTTCAACCGGGCCGCTAAAAGGCAAACCCAGGCCGGTATAAACCGCCAATAATGCAATCAGCGCCTGCACCAGGGCGGCAGCCACTAAAGCCCACATCATGGCCTTTGACTGAAAACGCCCGCGTACCGCCACTACTGTGATCGCCACCAACACCAGGGCGTAAAGCAGATTGGCCATATCACCATCGCCGCCAATAATGCCAACGCCCAGACTTAACCAAATCAGCAGTAATAAAGTTACCACTGTGCTGGCCATAGCCGCGCTATACCAGCCAAATTGTTGTAGTTTCATTCATTTGTCTCCCAGCAGTTAAATCGATGCTTTGATGTGCAGCCAAAGTTCGGCACAAGATTTTGTCCAGTCCCAAAGTGATCAATTTAAGACTCTGTTAAGGCCAAGGCTACAGACTGCACGGATTGATAACAATCCGGAATATCGCCATGTTCAGGTTTTTACCACTTTTTTTATCGGCACCGGCTCAATCCATCACCATAAACAAAACTCATCAAGGTTGGCGGCACTGGCATCCGTTGTTATTTGCCGTGCTGGCCGCTTTTGGTATGACAATACTGCTGAACGGCCCGTTTTTCCACGCTGTGGCGGACAGAATCCCGGGACAAACCATACTGCAGCTCAGTTTAGCCTGGCTGCTGTTTAGCCTGAACCTGTTATTGTTGCTGGTCTTTGGCATAGGCCAACTGCAAAAACCCGTATTGCTGCTGCTATTTTTTTGTGGTGCATTAAGTCTTTATTTTATGGATAGTTTTGGGGTGCTGATTGACAAAAGCATGCTGCAGAATGCACTGGAAACCGACACTGCTGAAGCCACTGCTTTATTAAGCTTAAACCTTGGCTGGACTGTCATTACCCTGATGGTATTTCCGCTGTTGCTTTGCGGCCTGATCAGGCTGCGTGCACTGCCACTCAAAACCTATCTGAAACACTGGGCGCTGGCTGTCACGCTGGTGTTGTTGTCCCAACTGCTATTGGTTGGTACTGCTTATGCCGAGCTGGCGCCATTTTTTCGCAATTTTCGTGAAGTGAAGCATCTGGCATTACCCATAAGCCCGATCAGCGCCGCTGCAGCTGTGTCCGGACAACTGCTGAAAACAAGGTTCCCGGATAAATTCAGCAGACTTGGGCTGGATGCAAAGCAAAAGACTGCAAAAACCGCTAAAGCCCGGCTGCTGGTGCTGGTATTAGGTGAAACGGCCAGGGCAGATCATTTTCAGCTGAACGGTTATCAACGCCCAACCAATCCAAAGCTCAGCCAGGCCGCAGTTTACAGTTTCCGGGATGTCAGTGCCTGTGGCACCGCAACAGCACATTCTGTACCTTGTATGTTTTCCGGCATGGGTCGTGAACATTATGAAGAAGCCGTGGCCAAAAACAGCAGTAATGTCCTGGATATCCTGCAATTTGCCGGGGTACAGGTCAGTTGGCTGGACAATAACTCTGGTTGCAAAGGTGTATGTGACAGAGTGGAGCATCAGTTTTTATTTCAGCAACACCCTTTATGTGCCGCCAGCCCCTGTCCGGACAATATTTTGCTGCAGGCGCTGGCACAACAGTTGTCGGCCGGTCCGCAGCAGCAAGACCGCCTGATTGTATTGCATCAGCTTGGCAGCCATGGCCCTGAGTATTACCGTCGCAGCAGCAACCACGAAAAACAATTTTTGCCGGAATGCCGGGACAAACAATTGCAACTCTGCCCGCAGCAACAGGTTATTAATGCTTATGACAACAGCATAGTGGCTACCGATCTGTTGTTAGCTGCGCTTATCAAGCAGTTAGAACAACAGCAGCATTACCAAAGCACCATGTTGTACCTGTCTGATCATGGTGAATCTTTAGGCGAAAACGGCGTTTATCTGCATGGTTTGCCTTATTGGCTGGCACCCAAAGCCCAGACTCAGGTGCCGATGATCTGGTGGTTATCTGCTCAGAGCCAACAGGCGTTACAACTTCAGCACAACTGCCTGTTGCAACGCAGCCAGCAAAGCGCCAGCCATGACAACTTATTCCACAGCCTGCTGGGCCACTTTGCAGTGCAAACGGCGTTATACCAGCCGAAGCTGGATTTATTCAGGCCTTGCAGCTAAGTGGCCGGAAATACATGCCACTTGGCGAAGCTTTAGATTGCGGCTTACTAGTTAAACTTGCCGGCGATCATCAAGTTACGCTGTTAACAAAGCGCCATTCCGGCTGTTGTATTCAGTGGGGGTGGTGCCGGTGCGGCAGTTAATAACGCCAGCCAGGGCTGCGGTTGGTGCAGTGCATAACCCTGACCATAAGCCACCCCAAGTTCGGTCAGCAGCTGACTCACCTGCTGGTCTGTAACAAATTCCGCTATGGTGGTTTTACCAAGACTGACGGCAATTTCGGCTATGGCTTTCACCATGGCGTAATCTGTCGCATCAAGTGCCATATTACGGACAAAAGAACCGTCTATTTTGACAAAATCGACCGCCATATTTTTCAGATAACTAAATGACGACATACCGGCGCCAAAATCATCCAGCGCAAAACGGCAACCTATTTGTTTTAACGCCTGAATAAAACGACCGGCACTGGCCATATTGGTAACAGCCGCAGTTTCGGTAATTTCAAAACAAATTTTGGCAGGTGGCACTCTGCTGCCGGCAAAACGCTGCAGTATATGGCTGAGCAACTGCTCATCCCCCAATGACAAACCCGACAGGTTAATGGCCACTTTTTCCAGTTCATCCAGATGGGCCGGGTGGGCTTCCAGACTGTCCAGCACCTGATTAAATACCCAGCGGTCAATGTGTTGCATTAAACCAAACCTTTCGGCCAGCGGAATAAACACCGCCGGGCTCACCGCCTTGCCCTGATTATCTTTCAGCCGCAGCAACATTTCATAATGGACACCACCGCCCTGCGCCTGCAACGGCACTATCAGCTGGTAATACAACTCAAACTGATGCTGATCTATCGCCTGCTGAATAAGGCTGACTAAATCCAGTTCATTCTGTCTGTGGTTCAGCTCAGCGGCACCGGCGTTGACTATATGGTATCTGTTGCGCCCGGCCGACTTGGCAAAATAACAGGCACTGTCGGCCGCTTTTAATACATCTACTGTGTTCAGGTGCTGGCCAGACAATTCCAGCACGCCGATACTGGCCGCCACAGTAAAAATTTTCTGTTCCCAGCGAAAACGAAAAGCGCTGATACGGCCAAATAACTGCTGCAATTTGTTGGTGGCTTGCAACAGGCTGCAACCAATATAAATCAGGCAAAATTCGTCACCGCCAATACGCGCCAGTACATCCTGCTCTGCTAAATCAGTCGCCAGAATGTTGGCAACATGGCGTAATAATTCGTCGCCGGCCAGATGACCACAAGAGTCATTCACCAGCTTAAACTGGTCCATATCGATGTAACACAAAATAGCTTGCTGCTGTGAGGCCAGTAGCTGCTGCAGCCTGCTGTCAAAAGCATAACGGTTGAGCAAACCGGTCAACTGGTCGTGATCGGCCTGATAACGGATTTTATGCTGCAGCAACAGTTCGCTGGTGACATCGCGGCCAATACCTTCAATGGCCAGAACCTTGCCCTGCTCGTCCAACACCGGCCTTTCCCTAAACTCAATCTGGCGGTCGCTGCCGTCTTTGGCTTTGTATTCAATCTGATAAGGTTGTGGTGCTATGCCCTGTTTATACTGCGCCCGGATCTGCGCCATTTGTTCAGGTTCATGCTTGATATAACTGCGGTGATTGGCGGTAAATTCGGCCGGACTATAACCTAAAATCTGCTGCACACTGTGACTGATAAAATCCACTTCACCGGCCTGATTTAACCGGTAAATAAAATGACCATCTATACCTTCCACCAGCCGGCGATATTTTTCTTCATTGGCTTGCAGTTGTTGTTCGTGCATTTTACTGCTGGATACATCACGTAATGAAATGACCAGACCAGCACCAGCTTTTACCAGCTGCAACTGCAACCAGGCCGGGGTCAGCGCCGGTGAGTCTACCGCCACTATGCCGTCAAAAGATTTATTCTGCTGATATACCCGCAGACACAGCGGCCAGAACGAGCTGGCGCAAAGGCTATGGCACAGTTGTTTTAGACTCAGCGCCTGCAACTGGTCGAAACCCGGGCGGAATAATTCAGCCACCCGCAAGTTGGCATGCTGCAGCACAAAATCATCATTTTGGGCCGGATCCGGCACATATAAAGCGATAGCATCAGGCGAAGCATCGGCTGCCGCCAAAAACATTTGTTGTTGCAACTGCAGTTGCTGTTCACGGTATAACTTACGAAACAACATGGCACTGACCAAAAAAGCCGATAACAAACCGGCAAACAACACCAGCGCTGCGCTGTTCAGACCATGTTGTTGTGACTGGATCACAAAAAGCCAGTCCCGGCCGGCAAAACTGAGTTGTTGTTTCACCGCCGGCGCATTGGGATTAATTTGGCCATGACGGAACAACTGATGTGAGCCATCCTGCAGATAAAAACTTAAATCGTCGCTGGCAAGCTCACCCACCAGCACCGTCAGAATTTGCTGAATATCAAAACTGGCGGCGATAAAACCTTTGGCGGGCTGTTGTGGGTCTATCGCTTTGTTGACCAAAGTAAAAGGCTGGCCCTGTCGCAGGTAAAAACCGGTGTTAAAACCACCGGCAGCACTACTAAGCTCTGTCAGCTCAAGCGATTGTAATGAAGTGCCAACCAAAGCTGAACGTTCACTGGCGTTAATACTCCAGCGGATTTGCTGTTGTGCATCCAATAACAAAATGTCATGTAAACCGGGCAACACCTTGCTTAAAGTGGTGGCCCGCACATTAAACCAGTCCACCGGATTGGCATGATAAACCGGCCAGTTCTGCCTTAAATCGTCGACAGCTCTGAGCCGGTCTGCCGAAAAAACTTCAAGATTATTACTGATTTGTTGGGCAATAACGCTGGCTTTGCCATGATTAGCGTTTTGCTCTATCAGACGGGTGTACGAAGCAAGCGCCACACTTAAAGCGCTCAGCAGTAGCAACAACAGTAAAGGCACTGAATAAATACGCCCTGACATAACCAACCACCTGAGATCCGTGAACCGACAAGGTATGCCAGTTGTGTGACACATTTATGTCAGCACAGCAAAGATGTCAATTCACTTTACAGATCTTCTTTATTTTTGTGCCCTTTCGGCAACAAATAACCACGGCAACATAAGCCTGATTTTGCCTTTGAAACCAGGCATTTCCCTGCATCTGTTGCTGCAGCTCCTGCGCATAGATCGACGCAAAATCACCACAACTTGAATGTTATTCATCTGCTTCATCGAAAAAATTCATTTAAACACGGATGGCCAGCCATCCAAACATCTGTATACTTAGCCGTATTATTCTTTGAGGTTTGTATTATGCCGTTAACGCTGCAACAGAAAATTGCTGATCCGAATCAGGGTGTTTATCTGATTGGCACCACACCACCTAAAGCTGGTACTGCCGAAGACAAAACCCGGCGTATCGCCAAAAAACTACTGGCGCGGCTGAACGAAGTGGAATACGACGGCCTGGTGGTATACGACATTCAGGATGAAAGCAGCAGAGTGGCAGCAGAGCGGCCTTTTGCTTTTCACAGCACTTTAGACCCACGCGACTACAGCTGCATTCTGCGTGAACAAGCCAGACGCGATGTCATTACCTATAAAAGTGTGGCGCAGCGTGATGCCGCTGAATTTAACCAGTGGCTCAGCGAAAGCCGCGAGCAGTATCAGTTAGAAAACCTGGTGCTGGTGGGCAGCCCTTCTTCTAACGGCACTATTAAATTGAGCCTGAGTAACGCTTATCAGCAACTGGCTAATCATGAAGCTGAGTTTTTCCTTGGCGGTGTTGCCATTGCCGAGCGTCATGCGCAAAAAGGCAATGAACATGAACGTTTAATTGAAAAAACCGGACAAGGTTGCCAGTTTTTTATTTCCCAGGCGGTATACAACGCTCAGGCCACTATCGACCTCATCACAAGTTATGCCCGCAGCTGCCGCCAGCAACAGCTGACACCACAACGTATTATCCTCACTTTCACTCCTTGTGGTGGTGAACAAACGCTGGATTTTATGCAGTGGCTGGGGATTTCAGTGCCACAAGCCAGTAAATACCGCATTCTGGACGCGGCAAACCCGTTGAATGAATCTATTAAAATTTGCCGCGATAACCTGCAACAAATTTTATTACACTGCGCAGCGCTGGATATTCCGCTGGGGCTAAACGTGGAAAGTCTGACCAACAGAAAAGAAGAAATTGACGCTTCTATCCGTTTGTTCCGTTTATTAAAAGCCACTATGGAATTACATCTGGCAGAAAAACAGGTGGCCTGAGCGGGTCACCTGTCACCTGTCACCTGTCACCTGTCACAACCAAAAGCCTGCCCGGTTTTGTTCAATAAATTCAACGATTTTTGGCAATAATGCCGCATTGTTGTATCACAACAGCTTCCGCTCGGGCTGATTGGGTTGATTGCCAGCAACTCAGGTATTTAAAGTATCTCCCGTCATCCGGCATTGTTGCGCTGCATCAACAACAACGCTTTTTCTGTGGCTTTTTTCCCTTCACATCTGGTCAGACTCAGCAAAAAATGAAATAATGCGAATAATTCTCATATAGCTTTGCATTTGTGCTTTGCCTGGTGCCGGATCTCACATTTTGAAACTGTTTAAATCACATTGGCTGATCGCCGTCCTGGTTGTTGCTGGCCACTGCCTGGGTCTTGGTGTGATGTTAACTCAGGCTGATACCACCACACCCAAACCGGTGGCACCACCTACTATGGTTGGGCTGTTATTGCCACCAGCACCTGAGCAGGTCGTTAAACAACAGCCAAAACAACAACCAAAACCGCTGCCCAAGCCTGAACCAGCCAAACCGAAAAAACGCCAGCCACCAAAAGCCAAGCCTTTGCCCAAAGCGCCGCCATCGGAGCGGGCGATACAGGCACCGGCGCCAGAGCCAGAAGTGGCAAAACCGGTAAAAACAGCGCCAGCCAAAACAGCGCCTCAAGCAGCACCGGCAGTGCAACCCCCTTCAGCGCAGGCGCAGGGTTTGCAAAACCGCGCGCCTAGATATCCGCAGTTGTCCCGCAAGAAAAAAGAGCAAGGCACAGTGCTGCTGAAATTGCTGGTGAAAGCTGACGGCACTGTTGGCAATATCAGCGTGCTGAAAAGCAGTGGTTTTAGCAGGTTAGATCAGGCAGCGCTGCAAGCGGTAAAACACTGGCGTTTTGTACCGGCCAAACAACAAGGCCAATCGATAGATTTTTGGTACGAAATGCCCATGACATTCGCGCTGAATCAGCCAGGCTGAGCAGTTTTTAACAGCAAACAAACCGCTCTCAGTGCGGTTTGAAATAAGGAGCATAACAATGGAACAAAACCCCTACGGCGTCGCCAGTATCTGGGCTCAGGGTGACGGTGTCATTAAAGCGGTAGCGCTGATTTTGTTGATCATGTCAGTGGCGTCCTGGTGTGTCATTTTAATCCGCGCCTGGCATTTATGGCAGTTACAAAAAGTGGCGCACGCCAGCCGCGATTTCTGGCATGCCCAAAGTTTTGGCCAGGGCCTGCAAATTTTATCGGCAGCCAGCCGCCAGCCGGGCAGTCGTGGTAATCCGTTCCGGTTTTTGGCCGACGAAGGTCAGGCTGCGCTGGATCATCACAGCAGCCATCAGGACGACTTACACGGCAAATTGCCGCTGTCAGACTGGTTAACCTCCACCTTAAAAGGCGCTATTGAAGAAAGTGCTGAACAAATGCAAAAAGGCCTGGCCATTCTGGCGTCAGTCGGCTCTACCTCCCCTTTTGTTGGTTTATTTGGCACTGTCTGGGGTATTTATCATGCGCTGGTTGGTATTGGCGCCAGCGGTCAGGCCAGCATCGACAAAGTGGCGGGCCCTGTGGGTGAAGCTTTGATCATGACAGCTTTTGGTTTGGCAGTGGCTATTCCGGCCGTACTGGCTTACAACGCGCTGAGTCGGGGTAACAAAGGCATTATCAGCAAATTAAACCGTTTTGCCTTTCAGCTGCATGCTTATTTCCTGACAGGCGCAGCGCCAAAGTCGGCGCAGGGAAAAAATCAGCCCAAAACCGCTGAGATCCGCACTTTAAATACAGGGGCTTAACATGGCTTTTGGTGGTGATTTTGACAATCAGGATGAAGTCATCAGCGAAATTAACATGACGCCGCTGGTCGACGTGATGTTGGTGCTGCTGATTATTTTTATTATTACAGTGCCGGTGCTGACCCACTCAGTGCAGGTAGATTTACCCCGTGCCAGCAACAGCCCCAGTGAAACCAAACCAAGCACTATTCAGCTGGCAGTGAATGCCAAAGGTGAAGTGTTCTGGAATGAACAAAAAGTGTCGGAAGCTGAACTTGCCGGCAAACTGCAAGCAGCTGCCGGGGCTAAACCTCAGCCGGAAATTCACTTACGTGGCGATCGTACTGTTGCTTACGAGCATGTGGTAAAAACCATGGCCGCGGTACAAAATGCCGGTTTACTAAAACTGGGTTTTGTCACTGAGCCCACCCAATAAGCCATCAGTCTGCGTGACCTTGTTTCAGCCTTATATCTGCTGCTACACAGGCTGTTACAGATTTATGCTGTGTTAATCAATAAATTGCGATAATCTCAGTTTTTATGCTGAGGCATTAAAGGAGAACAGCAATGGCAGAACAAGGTTCAGGCGGTAATGTAATAGCAGCTTTATGCAGCTTTTTTATTCCGGGTTTAGGCCAGTTGGTACAAGGCCGTTTAATGGCCGCTATTTTGTTTTTTGTGGTTTGTGGTGTGGGTTATTTTTTATGGGTGCTGATAGTACCGGTGATTATTGCCGCTTTAGTGCATTTATGGGCCATTATTGACGCAGCAACTTTTACCACCAGACGCCGGTTTTAGCAGCAAAAAAGTAAGCACAAAGTTCTGCCGGTCAAAGCGGAACAGGTAAAAATAACAAAGGCGCTGATATAGCGCCTTTAGTTTTTTCAGTCAAACCTTGATCAAATTCTGGTCAAACCCTGACTAAACCTTAGCAAAACCCAACTTAAACTTTTTTCACAAACTCAGACTTCAGTTTCATAGCGCCAAAACCATCAATTTTACAATCGATATCATGGTCACCTTCCACTAAACGGATGGCTTTTACTTTAGTGCCAATTTTAACCACCAAAGACGAACCTTTGACTTTTAAGTCTTTGATCACAGTCACAGTGTCGCCATCCTGCAGCACATTGCCCGCAGCGTCACGCACCACTTTAGCGCTGTCAGCGGTATCACTGGCAGCACCAGGTTGCCATTCGTGACCACATTCAGGGCATACCAGCTGATTACCGTCTTCATAAGCATAAACAGAATTACATTGTGGACAGGGTGGTAATTGGCTCATGGTTGCTCCTGTGGCTTATACCCTTAGAAAAAGTGCGGCATTATACAGTTTTTTGGCAAAATTACCCGCGGTTTCTTCAGCGGACTAAGGTACACTAACGCCGTTTTTATCCCGAGGCCGCTGATGATTAACATCACCCCCACCATCACACTGGATGAATCAGAGCTGGACTGGCAAGCCATCAGAGCCAGCGGGCCTGGTGGTCAGCATGTGAATAAAACCTCCACCGCCATTCAGTTAATTTTTGATATCCGCCAGTCGTCTTTGCCGGAAGATTACAAAACAGCGCTGCTGGCAAAAGCCGACCACCGCATTACCGCTTCCGGCAAAATTATTATTAAAAGCCAACAAAGCCGCAGTCAGGAAATGAACCGCGAAGCTGCGCTTACTCAGTTTATTGAGCTGGTGAAGTCGGCAGGTTTTAAAGCCAAAAAACGCCACGCTACTAAACCCACTTACGGCAGCCAACAACGTCGGCTGGAAGGCAAAAAACAACGTAGTGCCACTAAATCTTTGCGTCAGCAAAAAAACAAATTTGACTAAAACCTTGTTTGCTTCACATTCCCGCTGATGTAGCACTGTAGTTTTGTTTGATTGTTGCACTCCTTTTGCCAACCTTTGGTATAAAAACCTGATTGCCCTTCCCCCGTCTTAATTCACTTTTAGTTATAACCTTGCTACTAAAAAGTATTTTAAGTTATTAACAGCCTCTG
Source organism: Rheinheimera sp. (assembly GCF_030824435.1). Lineage (GTDB taxonomy): Bacteria > Pseudomonadota > Gammaproteobacteria > Enterobacterales > Alteromonadaceae > Pararheinheimera. The sequence continues at coordinate 15,482 of NZ_JAVBXS010000024.1, read as the reverse complement.
TTTAAATGCATCTCAGGCATATAGATGTCTAAACGGAGATAAACATGAAACAGCAAGCCGCAGCATTATTACTTTTTTTGCTGGATCAATTTGAACAGCGCATGGCGCAAGCCGAATTTGGCCAGAGCGCAACACCGCCAACAAGCAACTGCTGTGAACAAGCCTCTGCTGCCAACAGCTAAATTTTTCCGTCCGGCATTCAACAACATAAGCGTGCAGACAACCCAATTTACAGCATGACGGCAGCCCAGCATGGCACCGGCACGAGGTCACAATGAGTATTCAGATAGAACAGGTTCAGAAAAATTTTGGTGATTTTGTTGCTGTGGATAAGGTGGATTTATCTATACACAGTGGTGAACTGACAGCGCTGCTTGGCCCTTCCGGCTCTGGCAAAACCACCTTATTACGTCTGATCGCTGGTCTGGAACAAGCCGACGCCGGCCGCATTTTGTTTCATGGTGAAGATATCAGCCATCAGCACGTCAGCGAACGCGGTGTTGGTTTTGTGTTTCAGCATTACGCTTTATTTAAAAATATGACGGTGTTTGACAACGTGGCTTTTGGCCTGACCGTCAAACCCCGTAAACAAAGGCCCAATACAGCCGAAATTAAAAAACGGGTGCACAGATTATTAGAGCTGGTGCAGCTGGACTGGACGGCAGAGCGTTACCCTTCACAACTGTCCGGTGGCCAGCGTCAGCGTATTGCGTTGGCGCGCGCTTTGGCGGTGGAACCAAAAGTGTTGCTGCTGGATGAACCTTTTGGCGCGCTGGACGCTAAAGTACGGGCTGAGTTACGCCGTTGGTTACGCCGTTTACATGACGAAATTCATGTCACCAGTGTGTTTGTCACTCATGATCAGGAAGAAGCGCTGGAAGTAGCCGACCGTATTGTGGTGATGAACAAAGGCCGTATTGAACAACAAGGCACGCCGGAAGAAGTGTACGACAACCCGGCCAACCCTTTTGTCTATGAATTTTTAGGCACAGTCAATTTATTCCACGCCAGAGTGCGCCAGGGTGACACGCTTGTTAATCCAAAAACCGCCGACAGCCAGGCCAGCGCCGAAGAAGTGACTTTGCCTGGTTTTGCTTATGTGCGCCCACATGAAATTGATGTGTCACATCAGCAGGAAGAAGACAGCATAGCGGCAAAACTCGAGCTGGTAACCGTAGTTGGCCCAACAGTGCGGCTTGAACTGCAAACCGACAACTCGGACCGTATAGTGCATGTGGAACTGAACAAAGAGCAGTTTAAAAAACTCGGACTGGCCGTTGGCCAACAGGCCTTTTTAAAACCAAGATACAGCAGAGTATTTTTGGGTGAAGGCATTTAGGTAACAGCACCGACCGGCAATTCTGGTCTGCAGTTGCGGTTTTAACACTGGGTTTTAACCGCAGGGTTTCGATACAGTACTTCAACACACAATTTCAACACCAGGCAGCGTTTTTACACAACGCTGCTGTTGTAAAAACGCGGCTAAACCCCTGGTTTATCGCGGAAACTATAACTTAACCTAAAACCTTCCCCTTCCGGCAACCGCACTTGCCCACCCAATTGTTGGGTGACCAGGTTATATAAAATCGACATGCCAAGGCCAACACCACCATGATTGCGCGCTGTGGTAAAAAAAGGCTCAAAAATATGTTGTTTGCTTAAAGTAGATAAACCTGCACCGTTATCGCGATAATGAATACAATATAAATCTTCCGCCAGCTTTTCTCCGGTCAGCCAAATCTGATGGCCAGCGCCTGTGGCAACAAAACCATGTTGCACACTGTTCACCACCAGATTAGTCAGAATATGCACATGACTGCCGGGGTAAGTTTGCAGTTGCCAATCTAACGGAATATCCAGCTCCAACCGGACTCCGGCTTTTTTTAACAGCGGCGATAAAGTGGACAAAATCTGTTGATAATATTGCGCCACTTTCATCTGTCCTTGTTCTGCACTGTGCTGATCGGCCGCTGTGCGTTTAAAGTTCTGAATAAGCTCATCAGCCCGCCCAAGGTTCACCTGCAGCAGCGGCAAAGCCTGCGCCAGTACCTGACAAAAGCTACGTAAATCGGTTTTGGTCAGGCGGTCACTGGCCAGCAAAGCGGCAAAATGGGCAAACTCATCGGCAATCACACTCTGGGTGGTAATAGCCACGCCCAGCGGTGTATTGACTTCATGGGCAATGCCAGCCACCAGATGACCTAACGCCGCCATTTTTTCCGACTCCACCAGCTGATGTTGCATCTGCTGTAAATCAGCCAACGTTTGTTGTAACTGCTCGGTACGGGCCGCAACTTTTTGCTCCAGCTGCACATTTAACGCCTGTAACCTGTCTTCATATTCCACCCGCTCCAGCTCTGCTTCAATACGGCCGGAAAACAGCTCAAACAGGTTTTTCACCAGCTGTGGATTGTGGATAGGCTTTTGATACAAAGCGACAATAATGCCAATCACCCGGCCCGTTAAATCATGTAGTGGGGTGCCCAGATAACCTTCCACCCCCATTTGCACCAACAGCTCGTCTTGTGGATAAGCCGCACAAACATTACTGGGGTAACAACAAAAACTGTCGTCGCTTACATTGGCACAAGGGGTGTGCTCCAGTGAATAACTGATGTTATCCACCAACTTGCCTTTAGCAACTAAAGCGATGGTATTGGCGCTGTGACTATGCGCATCTAACCTGGCGATAAAAGTGTAATCGGCACCAATCACTGAATTTAACAACTGCACTATACGCTGAAAAAAATCATGACCTCTGGTGTTCGATACCCCTTCAATCAGGCTCTGCAATAGTGTTTCCATGGCAAGCTCCAACGCCACAAGATGATGCAAAAGTGTAGCTGAACTGGCCAGGATGCAACCTGAACTCAGCCAAAAAATAGCTGGTCAAACAAGGTGATGCCGGTCATGATTTGCCTTTTCAGCGTTTTGGATCCCAGATGAACACAACAACTAAAGTTGCTTTGGTGACAGGTGCCGGCTCAGGTATTGGCCGGGCTTTGGCGCTGGAGCTGCAGGCCAGCAACTTTAAGGTGTATGTCACAGTGCGCCGTCAAAACCAGCTGGCAGAACAACAAGCTTTGGGTTTATCGCCGCTGCTGCTGGATGTGAATGACCAAAACGCCGTGCACCTTGCCATCAGCCAGATAGAACAGGAACAACAGCAGCTGGATTTATTGATCAACAACGCCGGTTTTGGCGCTATGGGGCCAGTGCTGGATTGCAGCGAGGCAGAGCTGCAACAACAATTTCAAACCAACGTCTTCAGTATTGTGAGCCTGACCCGCCGTTGTTTGCCTTTGCTGGCAAAAAGCGGCGGCACTGTGGCGAATATTGGCAGTGTGTCAGCCGATTTTGTCACGCCTTTTGCCGGTGTCTATTGCGCTTCAAAAGCGGCTTTACATGCGCTCAACACCGCACTTCGGTTGGAACTGGCGCCTTTTGGCATTCACACTGTGCTGGTGCAACCCGGCGCTATTGCTTCGTCTTTTGGCAATACCGCTATTTCGCATGCCGAGCAGTTATTGTCGGAACAATCCCCCTGGTGGCCACTGCGTGAAGGTATTCGGTTAAGGGCGGCCGCTTCGCAGCAAAAACCTACCCCTGCCCATCAATTTGCCCACAAGGTGGTGAAAAAACTGCAACAAAACCCGCCACCAAGACGGATTCGCGCCGGTTACGGCAGTGTGGTGCTGCCGCTATTGGCGGCTTTGTTACCTGAATTTTTACTGGATGCTATTTTGCGCCGGAAGTTTGTATTGCCCAAAAATGGCAGCCTGAAAATAAAGTCTGAATAAAAAACAGCATTTTTGGTCAGGACAAACAGGCGGCGGCTGCTTTAGGCTGGGTTATTCCATTCAGATAGAATTACAACAATGCGTTTTTTTATTCAGCTTGGCAAAGTACTGCATTATATAGACCAGCAGCTGGCAGAAGCGCCTGCTGAGGCGGCGTCTATTGGTGACAATTCGGCGGCAGCAAAACAATCCAACCCTTTGTCGGTTGAAGCTTTGAGCGAAGTGGCCTGCTGGTCAAAATTTCATTTTCAGCGCCAGTTTCAACAACATTGTGGTTTAACGGTGCAAAGTTATATCCGTTTACGCCGTTTGTTGCGTTCAAGCAGCCAGTTGGCGTTTCGGGACACAAAACTTACTGACATCAGTGCTTTAAGTGGTTATCAGAACAGTGAATCTTTTAGCCGCGCTTTTAATGCGCTGATGCAACAAAGTCCCGGCGAATTCCGGCAAAACCCCGACTGGCAACAATGGCAGGCGCAGCAGCAACAGCTGCTACAGGTCAATCAGCTCAAACACAGGATGCAAATCATGGAGCCCAAAGTAGAGATTATAAATTTTCCGGCCACCCCGGTGATTGAACTACTACATCAGGGCCCGCCAGCGCGCCTTGGTGACAGCATCCGGCGTTTTATTGAATTTCGCAAAAGCCAGCAGCTGCCGCCAAACCGTTATGCCACCTTTAATTTTTTGTATAACGACCCTCATCACACACCAGCTGCGGATTTTCGTTTTGGTTTGGCGGTCGCTTTACCAGCATCGTTCGCCACACCACCCGATTTGCCCGGGGGTTTTGTGCAACATCAAATCCCGCAGCTACGTTGTGCCCGTTTGAATTTTTGTGGTGACGATCAGCAGCTGGGTGCGCTGGTGCAATATTTGTATGGCGACTGGTTACCAGGATCCGGTGAACAACTGGCTGATTTCCCTATTTTTATTCAACGCAAAAGCTTTTTCCCTGAAGTGGCGGCACATTTGGCAGAAAGTGATATTTTTTTGCCTTTGTTCAAAGCAGATGACAAGGTGGCTGACATCACCGCAGTACAAGGGCAACAACAGTGAAAAACAAACAACATTGGGAACAGGTTTATCAGCAAAAACAACCGGATCAGGTGAGCTGGTATCAGCGGGAAGCAAGTTTGTCTTTACAACTGATCAAGCAGCTGACCACGCCAAATGCCAGCCTGATTGATGTGGGCAGTGGCGCGTCCAGACTAATCGATGATTTGCTGGCACTGGGTTACCAGCGGCTGACAGTGCTGGATATTTCAGCAGCGGCACTTGAGGTCAGTAAACAACGCCTTGGTGCTCAGGCAACAACGGTCAACTGGTTGGTGGCCGATATCACCAGCGTTGAGCTGCCGGCGCAGGCTTATGATTTGTGGCATGACAGGGCAGTGTTTCATTTTTTAACGGAAAAAGCTGACCGCGCGGCTTATGTTGAGCGCGTCCGGCACAGTCTGAAACAAGGTGCTTATTTACTGATCTCCTGTTTTGCCGAACAAGGGCCGGAAAAATGCAGTGGCCTGCCGGTGGTGCGTTATAACCCGCAAAGTCTGGCGGCCGAATTTGGCGCAGCTTTTGCGACAAAACAACAATATGAAGAATTGCACCCCACTCCCTTTGGTACCGAACAGGCCTTTATTTATCTGGTATTGCAAAAACGCTAAGCAGATTGTGACCGGTGCCGCCCGCAGCCAGAGCCTTCTGGCTGCCAACAGCGCCACTTAAACTATTCTCATCACTGATGTTTTTATGCTGTGCCCTTCATTGAAAAGCATCCAACTGCTGACTACGCTTTGCTCCAGACCTAATAAAGAGACAAAGGAGCAGTCCATGTTCAGTTTCCAGGCCAAAGCCAAAGCAGACGATGTTATTAAAGCTATTCATCAGACGCAGGCGGTGATCCAGTTTGCGCTGGACGGCAGCATAGAACACGCCAACCAAAACTTTTTGCAGCTACTGGGTTATCAGCTTGGCGAGGTGGTCGGCAAACATCACCGTATTTTTGTCGACGACAACGAAGCCCGCTCAGCCGGATATCAGGCATTTTGGGACGATTTACGCCGCGGCAAACCACAAACGGCGGAATTTAAACGTATCACCAAAACTGGCCAGTCAGTGTGGATCCAGGCTTCTTACACCCCCATTATGCACAAAGGTAAAGTGGAGAGAATTATCAAATTTGCCACTGATGTCACAGCTCAGGTGCTCAGCCGCGCCAATATAGAATCACAGCTGGCTGCTATTCACCGCGCTCAGGCGGTGATTGAGTTTGATTTGGCAGGCCATATTTTAACCGCCAATAGTAACTTTTTAGGCCTGATGGGTTATCAGCTCAATGAAGTTCAGGGTAAACATCACAGTATTTTTGTTGAAGGCAACGAAGCTAAAAGCCCGGCTTATCAGCAGTTCTGGGTGCAATTACGTCAGGGTCATTATCAGACTGCTGAATATAAAAGGATCACCAAACAAGGGTTGCCGGTGTGGATCCACGCCACTTACAACCCTATTAAAGCGCCGGACGGCACTGTGCTGAAAATTGTCAAATTTGCCAACGACATCACCAAAGATGTGTTGCAAAAACAAGAGTTTAAGCTGTTATCTATGGTGGCAAACGAAACCGACAATGCAGTGATTATTTCCAGCAGCGAGCGAAAAATTCAGTATATAAACAAAGGTTTTAGTCGCATGACAGGTTATCAGCTGGAAGAAATGTTAGGGCATAGCGCCTGTGAAGTGCTGGTGGGGCCAAAAACCGACCCTGACACCAAAAGCAGAATTGAAGCTGAACTGGCTGCGCCTAATGCTTTTTATGATGAAATTGAAATTCACCGCCGCGACGGCAGCTCGTTATGGATTTCGGTGACCAGCAACCCGGTGCGGGATGAAAAAGGGCAACACCAGAGTTATATCGCCATTCTGGCTGATATCACCAAAGTTAAATCAGCCGCTCTGGAATTTAAAACCCGTTTTGACACCATTAGCCAAACCAACCTGCTGCTGGAATGGCATGTAAATGGCGAACTTTGTGATATCAATCAGTTCCCGGAACAGGTGCTGAAAATACCCAACGAAAAATTCCGCAGTCTGCTAAGCCCATGGCAACAGTATTTAACAGCTGAGCAGCAACAACAGCTGAACAAAGGCAATAGTGTCAGCAAAGAGCTGCTGCTTGAGCTGGGGGATAAAACTATAGTGGTAGCCGCCACTTTTAGTGTGATTAAAGATCCTTACGGCAAAATTCAAAAAATCTTTTTATATGGCGCCGATATCACCAGCCGCCAGCAAGTGGTGCAACACAGCGAAACCATGATGTCGGCGCTAATGAGTTCAGGCCAGAGTATTAACAATATGGTGTCCAGCATTAATGCAATTGCCGACCAGACTAATTTGCTGGCGCTGAATGCCGCCATAGAAGCAGCTCGGGCCGGTGACGCTGGCCGTGGTTTTTCGGTGGTGGCCGACGAGGTGCGTAATCTGGCGTCCAAAGCGGGTGCTTCGGCCGGTGAAATTAACTCAGTTGTCAGTCAGAACCAAACCTTATTACGTAGCCTGGCCGACACCCTTGGCAAACTCAATCAGCAGCAACATTAACAACATACCGTTTTTAGTGTTGTTGCCGCTTTACTGCAGCGCCTGCACTGTCCTGCAACCTGACTCACCACAAAAGCAGTGCCAGCCACTGTTTTTGCGGTTTCATTGATCCGCATCAGCCTGGCAAACGCCAAAACCCCTTAGGCTGAGAACAACAGATGTGACTGAGAGCAATAGATGAAATTTCAAACTGCGGAACAAGCTTTAGCCCTGATTCAAAACGGTGAAACCTTATGGTGCCATTCGATGGCGGCCACCCCTTATTCCATGCTCAACGCCTTGGCCATCGTTGCGCTGGAAAAACGCGATTTAACTTTACTCAGCCTGCACACTGAACATAGCCAGGCCTTGTGCGCCGCAGAGTTACAAGGCCATTTACGCCAGAGAGTGTTTTTTGTGGGTAGCCCGACCCGCCCTGCAGTGCAATGTGGTTTGGCCGATTATGTGCCGGCTTTTTTATCGGAAATTCCAAAAATGTTCCGAAGTGGTGAGCAGCTAGTCGACACCGCCATTATTCAGGTGTCACCACCGGACAAACATGGTTTATGCAGTTTAGGTATTTCGGTGGAAGCCACCCGAGCCGCTATGCAATCGGCGAAAAAAATTATCGCGCAAATTAACCCAAAAATGCCGCGCACCCATGGCGACTCTTTTGTGCACCTGAGTGACTTTGACGCTTATGTCGAGCTGGAAAGCGACATTCCTTTGCATTTACCAGCGCCACAAGACCCCATCACAGCCCAGATTGGCCGTAATGTGGCGAGCTTAGTGCGCGACGGCGACTGCCTGCAAATGGGCATAGGCGCTATACCTGATGCAACCTTAGCTTGCCTGGGTGACCGGCAAAACCTGGGGATTCATACCGAAATGTTTTCTGATGGTGTGTTGCCGCTACTGGCTAAAGGGGTATTTAGCAACCGCAATAAACGTAAACACCCGGGCAAAATAGTCACCACTTTTGCCATGGGCAGTCAGGCTTTGTACGACTTTGTCGACGACAACCCTGAAGTGGTGTTTTTGGATGTGGCTTACACCAACGACACCAGCGTGATTAGGCAAAACCCGCAGGTGATGGCGATTAACAGCGCTTTGCAGGTGGATTTATCCGGCCAGGTCTGTGCTGATTCTTTAGGCACCAAAATTTATTCCGGCGTTGGCGGCCAGATGGATTTTGTCCGTGGCGCAGCTTTATCTGAAAGCGGCCGTGCTGTGATAGCCCTACCGGCAACAGCGGCAGGCGGCACAGTGTCGCGCATCAGCTCATTATTGGCACCAGGCGCCGGCGTAGTGACCACCCGTGCTCATGTGCATTATGTGGTCACCGAATATGGCGTGGCCAACCTGCGTGCCAGAAGTTTAACTGAACGTGCTAAAGCGCTGATAAACATCGCTGCCCCGCAATTTCGCGAACAGCTGGCCAGAGATGCTTATAACGATTGGGGCTTATTGGTGTAACAGCCAACAAATTTTCGTTTAACAGCCGCCTGCTTTTGTTATCAATTCGGGCGGCGGGTATGGCGCTACTAAAGCTGCTGATGGCAGCAAAAACCAGCATAAAGCCGCGCCAGGGCAGGCGTCGGGTTATTTTAATGCTGAAACTACAAAGCAAATGTCTCGGTGTGCAGGCTTTATTTCATATCGGCGCTGGGGTTAATGGATAAAAATTTTCAATAAATTTAGCTTTATAAACACCGGCTTCCTGATACATCAGCTGCGAGCCACCCCATAAGGTGCCGGGGAACCTCGTCAGTTGTTCTATTTGTGCATTAATGTGCGGAAAAGTGATAAGTTTCACCGCTTGTTCTGTGCTCAACCATCTGATTTCTTCAATCATTTCAGGTGTTTTTATCTCACCGCTTTTAATGTTGGTGCTGTAAACCAACCGTGTTGAGAGTTCGTTATTTTGCTCAGTTTTGAGGGTAAATACCCCTCTTAAAGTTGGCGTGGTAATTGTTAAGCCATAACTGAGCGCAAGTTGATCCAGTCCATCTTTGATGGTCAGATTGTTGTCCTGATACCAACCCGGCGTCACCCAGCGCTCTGAATTTTTGACTTTAACCACCAGCAATTCATTTTTGTCATTAAATACCAACAAACGATGAAAGGTGGATGGTTTTGTTGTTTGCTGAGCAAAAGTGAACTGAGAGCACAACAGCATCAGCAACAGTAATACCTTTTTCAAAATAGCCTCCATGTATTTTTGTGATTTTAAGCCCGCCGGAAAAACGGACCACTTGTTGCGCGCACAGCACCAACAACCTCGTTTGTTGGCTTTTATCAAAAAATAACTTGTTTAAAATGTGGGTTTTCCACCAATACTTCCATTTTGGCAATGGAGTCCAGCACTATCAGATGGTCGATGTGGCTCAGCACCAGGCATTCTTCCCGCTGCGCATTACGCCTGGTATCCAGCGCTATGCCTGCAACTTCCTCACCCGATTTCAGCGTTAATTTAACGCTGTAACGATACAGACAAACAATTTCAATATGGTCGTGCAGCTCGCAGGAAATCATTTTATTGCTCCTTGTTCGCAGGAGTAGCGGCCATGTTGGTTGTGCTTCACTCTTTGTTGACTTTTTTAGCCCGGTAAACCCAGGGCACCACAGAAAGGACAATAAGGGCGATCACCGTACTCAGCACAGCCGTTGATTCGCGACCCATGCCTGCCGCCATCCCTATTGCCGCCGTTACCCAAATACCTGCGGCTGTTGTCAGGCCGCGGGTTTCGACGTCTTTAGTGCCCATAATAATGGCTCCGGCACCTAAAAAGCCCACACCTGCAATTAACCCCTGCAACACCCTGCTTAAATCTGCGCTTGATGCACCGGCCTGCTGCGGAATCAACACAAAAAGCGCCGCACCGATGGCAACCAGCATATGCGTTCGCACGCCGGCACTTTTCCCCTGCCGCTCACGCTGATATCCCAATAAACCGCCAAGGATGGCAGCCACCAACAAGCGCAATGTGATCCTTGTGACTTGCGCTGCATCGGGTATGTCAGAAAACTCCAACACCACTGTATTCCATACCTCTTGCCACATAACCATAGCCCTTCTTGTTTGATACTTTCCGCCATGTCAGCAGATCATTTAACAGCCGCCTGCGATAAACAGCAACAAAAGAGCCGCCGGAGTGCAACTCTGGTTTTTGTAATTGGTTGTCTCCAACGTTCACAACGACTGTTTAAAAGGTAATAGCACTCAGTCTCTGCTACTGCAGAATGTTCAACGATACAATAAGGCAAAAAGCCCCAAATATAACGTTATGCTGGTCATCGATAATGCAGCCAGACAGAACCTTTGCCCGACAACAGCACCTTGTGAGTGCTATTCCTTCTCTTCTTTGTATTGATAATATCCATGAACATCAAGTGGTTCAGTTGCATAGTTGATTGCGTTATTGATATTGCCGAAGATGCTAATCTCAAACTTCCGGCTGTCCCAGCCACCAAAGGCTTGTGGGCAATTTTTGGCATCTGGCTTCCAGGCCTCACATAACCAATAGCTTTTTGTGTCAAACCGCCAATAGGCCTTTCCACTTGCCCGCGGATGAATACATTGTGTTTTGTCAGTTTTATGGGCATCTACCTCAAGCACAATAAAGTCTGGCGCCGAATGAGCGAGACGATAAGTTAAAAGTGTTTGTGCAGCGTCGGAAAAGGCAATGGTGTTTTTGCTGATGGTAATTTTGCAAAACTCAAATGGCGTCCGGCCAAAATATGATTGCTCAGGTTGCCATTGATACTGAGTGAGATCGACAAAACTACCTGAGCCTGCATAACTGCTGAGCGAAAAAACCATCGCAATAATGGTTGTTGAAATCTTGAATCTGTTCATTGAGTACTCTAAAGCTGAATAAAACCAGATCGCGAAGCGGCGCTGGCTTTCACAAATTTTGTTTGGTTTTACACGTCAAAAATAACCAGAGTGCCACAACTGCCCGGCGCCACGGCATGTAACACCCCCACAGGAACTATAAATATCTCACCGGCACGCACAGTAATAACATCTGCTCCCACTGTGAGGTTAAGCTGGCCATCAATCACCAACAGACCCTCCGGATAATGGTGGCATTCTTCTGGGTAAGGCGTTTCGTCCATCCGCATAACTTTCAGGTTAGCGCCGCCAACCTGAGCAAGCACAGTGGATTTCCAGGCTTCAGACTGCACAACCGCTGATTTTAGATTTACCAGGCTTATGATAAATACTCCTAAGGTTAAGGGTTTGAACCAGGGAAAACCACAATGACAACTGGCGGCAACAGCCATATTTTATGATTAAATATGGCCAAATGTACCAGGATAAACATTGGCACTGTAGATAAACCAATCTTGTGCAATATGGTGGCAAATATACAAAGCACGAAAGTCAATTGCCGAATTTATTGTATGTACCCGCCAACCAACATGAACTAACAATTCTTTTTGACCAAGCGGCTCAACACTAAGAATATTAAATAACGCTTTTTGGTAACCAAGGTTTCGCAATGAATCACAATTTTTTGTAAATTTACTCAGCAAAGAAGTTGTATCAGTAAATACCTGTACACCATCTGCATCTGAGATAGCACAGGGCAAGCGATATAAAGCTGCAATGAGCTCCGGCTTTAACCCATCAAATGCAGCAGCATAATGATTAAACAGTTCTTCCATAAACAATATTTACCTTCTTACTCCAGACTTACACCTGCGATTTATTGAAAGTGCAGCGAAAAACCATGCCGGATATCTAAAATTGTGATAGCTAAGGTAAGGCAACAATAACTTCAACTTCGAGTAAGTTTGATTTACTCCAAAGCCTTTTCACTTCAACCCAACTTGCAGCTGGATATTTGCCGTTAAAGTGCACCTTACGTGCTGGAATAGCTGTTTTTAAAGCTTCAATATCTGTAGTGAAAATAACTTCTTTTACAATAGCTTCTGTACCAACATCATAGTCCGCCAGAATTTTTTTGATCTGAGTGTAAATATCATCGACTTGCTCATCAAAAGTCGCCTTCTCACTGGGAATGCCAGAGATATATAAAATATTGCCATGTTTAACGACCTGGGAATAACCAACATCATTTTCCCAGGGAAAATAGTTTTTCCTTTCTACGAATGCTGCTGTGCTGGCGCATCCGGAAACAAAAAATAAAATCAATAAAAACATTAATATTTTAAAGGAACTTAACATTTACACTCCAATGGTTAAATAATACAGGGTCCGCCACACAGGCGGACAATTTTCTGCAAGCAGAGCCAGCAGGCGCGGTGTATTGGCTTTTATATGTAAGCAGCATAGATAATAGTACCAGCTGCACATATCCCTGCAGCCAGAGATAACAACCGCATACCATGTTCAAAATGGACCTTAGCGATGGAAAACCGACGGGTTCTTTGCAAGCCCATTAAAAATATTGCAGTTGCCATACATAATAAACCAAGCATACCGAACGGCGTTTTATTAAATACAGGAAAGAATGCTGCCATAGCAATAAAATCTGAAAGCACAAAATAAAACACAGTCAAAAAACATGTCTGGATAATTTTATCGAACTCAAATTAGAGACTCCCGTATAACTTCCCACTTAAGCGCAAAATTGTGAGCGTCTTCATTGAACCGCTTGTTAAATATTTACTTGATAACACTGTTTAATACCCAGAAGCCAACAGGCCAACTTGCCAACATACAATAAGTAATTAAGTTTGCGTTGCGAACCTTAACTTTAAGAATATTTGACGGCAATGCCTGAAGCATTTCCTTTGATACCAGGTACTCAGACCACCACGAAGCAAAGAAGAAGGGAACCAACAGTACCAGCCCAGCGGCTGGAATCATCCAGTTTAGATCTGTTTCATATGGTATTAGCCATGGTGCCTGCCAGGTAACGGCCAACACTTTACCCATGTAGGAATCAAGTCCGTACGCACCGCCGCCTCCAGTGAGCATTTGAACGAGAACAAGCAAAAACCAGGTAACAGGAATGCCGACAATGGTAGAAACTATATTGGAAACACTTACCGTTTTTAGTGATTGAGAAATGCTAAGCCCCAATCCTTTTGATATATAAAATGTTTCAATAGCAATGATCGGAACAATCGATATTAAAAAAGCAGGCATAGCCAAAAATAACATCGGAACACCAGCATTAGCGTAAACAATCCCCGGCAGCATCAAAGCACAAATCGCGAGTGCGGTTTTTTTAGATATATGCACATTTCCCTCTTGGCATTTAACTATCACAGGCGAGCAACTTGTTGCGAGTCTAGCCGCAAAGCGGTGTTTTGATGGTGCTTAGCTCCTTTAGGCCTAACTACCAAATTTAGCGCGGTAAAACGCGCATGCGTTTTACCGTCGCAGCTCATGCGAAGCATGGGCGATTAACATTTGTTTGTTATGCTCCAACACTTGCAACATTGCTTGTGAGGTGTTGGTATTCAACATTATTGCAGTACTCTAACTTTTCTTTGAATTTTGAGTATGAATTGTAACGCTTGTATAAGCTATCCCTTAATCTATATAAAGATTCATAATCCAACTTTGTACGCTCTAAAATACCAAGCCTATTTAAGTTGTTTTCAAATTCGTTTCTTGATGAGTAATAGCTCACAAAACCAGTTTCAGTGTTTAAAACAAAGTAAGATATTTTATTGCTTAGGACAATTTCTTGTTCATGTGTATTTGAACATCCTGGCAATCTGATCCCCGCTATATAAATGTCAGACTTGGCTATATCCACCACTGCATTCTCAACGACAATTTTTTCATTTTTCCTGATATGATAATAATCGTATCGGCCGCTATTCATATACTCAAAACCATTATTAAGACTTTCTGATTCAGTTAAAACCGACAGTAAAATATATAAATACATGAAACCAAAAGGGGCTAGAACTAAAATAGATATTACTACCAATAATACTTTTTTCACTGCACTACCCTAAGAACATAACGCCCAAATTTAGCGCGGAAAGTCGCGCAGCGGGTTGACGTCGCAGCCAGCGTTTTTTGCTGGCGATAAAATTTGCTTGTTATGTTCTGTAGCCACAGGGAAAAAACTTTACCTGACATAATGTACATAAAAGTATGTCACCGCGTATGTGATAAATGCTAAGCCAATAAAAACCACTACAGCCTTTGTTCTACCCATTGATATATTAGAACCACACACTGGGCACTGGTAACCTGGATAATTAGTTCCACGAAGCTCTACTTCAATCGGATGAATCTTGCAGCCGCACTTTTTGCATTTCCGACTCACTTGAAGTCACCTCTAACGCCTCAAGCAGAGGCACCAGCTTCGCTGGTGTCCTGCTGGATTGACTTGTTCGTCTTGCCCTGCTCGATAAAGGATTTTCGTTTGAACCAAAAAACTACTGCCCCTAAAGGAAAGCCTGCTGTGATTACCCAAGGGGCATACTCATTAGAAGCCATTGCCGCTGCACCAAAGAGTTGAAATTGAAGAATTTTGAAACCAAATACACCAGTGCTCCAATTTATGCTTATGGTTCCTATGCCTCCTAGGATGAATAGCACCCACAACCACTTCCTTTTTTGTATAGGAGTTTTAATGCAGTAAACAAGCGAAAAAAGAATAAACATAGGGACAATACATGCTAACAATAAGACAAGATAATGAAGAGCTGATTTCCCCGCTAACTCAAATTTGTTGAGCTCTTTCTGAGATGCTTCAGTTCTATATACATTAAAACCAATTACTGTAGTTTTACTGGCTATACGCTTCATAACTACGTTGGCGACCGCCCAGCCCGCCTCAAATTGGCATTCGAAGGTAAAGTTTCCTTGCCATGTTTCATTAATTGTATTTATTTGTGAACCAATTAATTCTGTTGAAAGCAATTTGCCTGATGGAAAATAGGACGCTATCTCTGCAAGCTTCTCTTCAGATACTTGATTCGATAACTCAGGATCAATATGACTCAAGACATATTCATAATTTTTATCCCTAATTTCACTAAGGTAGGCTTTAGCAAACTCCATTTCTTCTTTTGGAACAAGAGCATTGTCAGATAAGTCTGCATGCGCAAACATTGCTGCCAAACCGATGAGTAAGCCAAATATAATTCTCAGATTGTTCATATTCT
>NZ_JAVBXS010000038.1 GCF_030824435.1 Rheinheimera sp. | reverse complement strand
GGCAGGAATGCACGGATACCGTCAACTTCGACAGTGAAACCGCCTTTAACTTTGCCAGTGATAACACCGATAACGGTAACTTTATCTTCACAGGCTTTTTCCAGGCGTACCCAGGATTCGTGACGTTTGGCTTTCTCGCGAGACAGCAGAGTCTCACCGAAACCATCTTCAACTGCATCCAGAGCTACGTCGATGATGTCACCAACGCTCACTTCAATCTCGCCAGCCAGGTTTTTGAATTGTTCAACCGGGATCGCAGCTTCAGACTTCAGACCGGCATCAACCAGTACGACGTCTTTATGGATAGCTACGATAGTGCCCTTAACGATTGAACCTGGGCGAGTTTCGATAGTCTTGAGGCTTTCCTCAAATAATTGTGCAAAATTTTCAGTCATTTTTCACTGTTTCAGTTAGTTGCTCCACTTTGCATCCGAATAAAGTGGGGTTGCTTAATTTACCGTTAACATTCCTTGTCAGCGGCTGTCCAAAGTGAAGGCTCAGGCCTGGTTCAATTGCTTTTTAACAAAGCTCAGAACCTCTTCCAACACTTGATCAATGGTTTTGCTGGTCGAATCCAGTAAGTAGGCGTCGTCTGCTGGTTTCAGCGGAGCAACTGCGCGGTTCATATCGCGCTCATCTCTTGCCTGAATTTCGCTCAAAAGGTCGCCGATGTTAACATCAAGACCCTTTTGTTTCAACTCTAAATAACGCCGGTTGGCGCGTTCTGCAGGGTCGGCAGTCAGGAATATTTTTACTTCGGCACCCGGAAAGACAACAGTGCCCATATCACGGCCATCTGCCACTAAACCTGGCGCTTCACGAAAGGCGCGTTGACGACGTAACAAGGCTTCGCGCACCCTTGGTAAAGAAGCAATTTTTGAAGCGACTGAACCCACTTGTTCGGTACGAATGGTGTTTGTGACATTTTCACCTTCAAGGGTGATACGTACGTTACATTGCTCATCGCAGTTAAACTGTACGTCCAGATGCGCGGCAAGTGGTTGCAGTGCTTCTTCATCTTCAGGTGCAATATTGTGGTGAATTGCTGCCAGCGCTAATACACGGTAAATAGCGCCACTGTCGAGCAGATGCCAACCGAGTTTTTGCGCCACTAAACGGCAAATTGTGCCTTTGCCTGAACCACCAGGACCATCGATGGTAATTACCGGCGCCTGCTGCATGTTGCCTCCATAAAATTCGCCACTTTAGTAAAAGTGGCGGCATTATACAGACAATTGTGACAAAAAGCGCGGCTTTCCCAAGAAATTACAAGGTGTTACCGCGTGGCTTTTTAAGTTACGCGTTTTGTGAAGTTAATGATGCAAACACTTCAAAATATTGAGGAAAGGTTTTGCGGGTGCAATCCGGATCTTCAATAGTGACACCAGCTTCGGCAAAAGCCAGCATCGAAAAACACATGGCCATACGATGGTCATTGTAAGTGGCAATACTGGCATGCTGAATTTCAACCGGAGGTTCTATCCGGATGTAATCCTGACCTTCTTCTACCACAGCACCTACTTTTCGCAGCTCTGTCGCCATAGCCGCCAAACGGTCGGTTTCTTTGACCCGCCAGTTATACACATTGCTGATAAGGGTTGGCCCTTTAGCAAACAAGGCGGTCGTCGCTATGGTCATAGCAGCGTCCGGAATGGCGTTATAGTCACGTGAAATACCGTTAAGCTGGTTCCGCGTAACCGAAATATAATCAAAACCCCAATCCACAGTGGCGCCCATTGCCTCCAGAGCATCGGCAAAATGAATATCACCCTGCACCGCGTTTTTGCCGATACCTGTCACTTTCACAGTGCCACCGGCAATAGCTGCTGCTGCCAGAAAGTAACTGGCAGAAGATGCATCACCCTCAACCAGAAAATCACCAGGCGCCTGATACTGCTGCTTACCTTGCACAATAAAACGCTGGTAATTGTCATTATGCACTTCCACACCAAAACGACTCATCAGCGCCAGCGTAATATCAATATAAGGTTTGGAAACCAGCTCACCTTCAATTTTAATCACTGAATCGCCATCAAGTAACGGCGCCACCATCAACACAGCGGTTAAAAACTGACTGGATACACTGCCGTCAATTTTTACCGAACCTGCTTTGAGCGCTTTGCCACGGATATGTAAAGGTGGGTAATCTTTGCTTCCAAGATACTCAATATCACAATGCCACTGCGCCAAAGCGTCCACCAGATGGCCGATAGGACGTTCATACATCCGCGGTTCACCTGTTAAGGTGACATCGACATTGGACGCTGCCAGCGCTGCCGTAAGTGGGCGCATAGCGGTGCCGGCATTGCCAAGGTATAACTCCAGCGGTTTATCCGCTGAAAACAGGCCGCCAAGCCCCTGCACCACACATTCTGTTTTGCTTTCAGACAGCTGGTAACTAACGTCTAACTTGCTTAGCGCGTTGAGCATATGCTCAACATCTTCACTGTGCAGTAAGTTGCTGATGCGGGTTTCACCTTTGGCTAAAGCGGCCAGTAATAACACCCGGTTAGAAATACTTTTTGAACCCGGTAAATGCACAGTGCCCTGGGCTTTGGTCACATGAGATAAAGTTAAGGTTTTCATCAGCCGTGCACCCGCTCAAACTCTTGCATAAAGGTCACCAGGGTTTGCACCCCTTCAAGCGGCATGGCGTTATAAAGACTTGCGCGCATACCACCTACCATACGGTGGCCTTTGAGTGCCAATAAACCTGCAGCTTCAGACTCAGCAATAAACAAATCATTTAACCTGTCATCCGCCAGGAAAAATGGCACATTCATCCAGGATCTATTGGCTGAAGCAACGTCATTACGATAAAAATCAGATTGATCGAGGTACTGATACAAAGTGTCAGCCTTAAGCTGGTTAATTTTGCCCATAGCCTCAACACCGCCCTGACGCTTAAGCCACTCAAACACCAGTCCTGCCAGATACCAGGCATAAGTCGGTGGCGTGTTAAACATAGAGTCGTTTTCAGCCGCTAAACGGTAATCCAGAATGGCCGGGATATTGGCGCCCGCTTTGGGCAATAAATCTTCGCGCACTATGGCGACAGTCAGGCCTGAAGGGCCGATATTTTTTTGTGCGCCTGCGTAAATCACGCCATAACGACTGACATCCAGCGGCCGTGACAAGATAGTGGAAGACAAATCGGCAACCAACGGCACCTGCGTATCAGGCACAGCGGTAAATTCCAGGCCATCCACGGTTTCATTCGGGCAAAAATGCACAAAGCTTGCCTGAGGATCAAGTTGCCAGTCTTTTTCTGCCACCAGACTGCGCACGCCGTCTGCTTTTAACTGGATTTGTTGGGTGTTAATGGCGCCAAATTTCAGCGCTTCTTCAGCAGCCGCCTTCGACCAGGCGCCGGAAACGATATAATCAGCTTTTTTGCCTGGCTGCATTAAATTCAGCGGCACCGCTGAGAACTGGCCACGGCCACCACCGTGCATAAACAACACTTTGTAGTTGGCAGGAATATGCATTAAATCGCGTAAATCCTGCTCCGCCTTGGCCGCAACTGCCATAAAGTCTTTACCCCTATGGCTCATCTCCATAATGGAGCAGCCACGACCATGCCAGTTGATAAACTCTTCCTGCGCCTGCAACATTACTTCAGTCGGCAACATAGCCGGGCCAGCGCAAAAATTATAAGTTGTCATGATGTCCTCTTTAGATGTACTGAAAATAAAAAACGGGCCTGGCGTGGACCTGGCGCTATTGTGGTTGCTTTGTTTTTTTAAGGGTGGCACCGCAATAGTAAGTTGCCATCTGGATGGCTTCTTTTTTGAATAAACACTCTACCGCAAATTACCAGAGCGGCAAACCAAAAATCTGCCTGTTGTTGCTGTTATTTTTTGCCTAAAAAAAACGAGCGCCGAAGCGCCCGTTTTTTAAGCTATTGCTTATTCTTCTGAATCGTCAGGTTCAACTTCAATGTCAACCTTATTTTGCTGATCCAGCACCGCCACTTCGGCTTCTGCTGCGGCCAGCTCTTCCTGATCCTGAATTTCGTTGATGCGCTGTACGCCCACCACTTTTTCGCCTTCCTGAGTACGGATCAAAATCACACCGGCTGTGTTACGGCCAACCTGCGACACTTCTTTGACGCGGGTACGGACTAAAGTACCTTTGTTAGAGATCAGCATGATTTCGTCCAGTGCATTCACCT
Organism: Rheinheimera sp.; assembly: GCF_030824435.1. Lineage (GTDB taxonomy): Bacteria > Pseudomonadota > Gammaproteobacteria > Enterobacterales > Alteromonadaceae > Pararheinheimera. The sequence goes on along the minus strand of NZ_JAVBXS010000038.1, from coordinate 16,820 downwards.
GCACTGCACCAACCACCAGGCCGTTACGCTCAGAAACCTTAATAGACACAACACCTTGGGTGGCGCGGCTCTTCTCAGGGTATTCAGCCAGTGAAGTCCGTTTACCATAACCGTTTTCGGTGACAGTTAAGATAGCGCCATCAGACTTCGGCACTATCAGGGAGACCACTGAACCGTTTTCGCGCAGTTTAATACCACGCACGCCTGTGGCGCCACGGCCCATAGGACGAACCTGATCTTCTTTAAAACGTACAACTTTGCCATCATCAGAGAACAACATGATCTGACTGCTGCCGTCTGTGATATCCACCCCAATCAGCTGGTCGCCTTCATTCAGGTTCACGGCAATAATACCGTTGCTGCGTGGACGGGAATATTCAGTTAAAGCTGTTTTCTTCACAGTACCAAAGGCGGTTGCCATAAACACATATTTGCCTTCTTCGTATTCACGAACCGGCAAAATTGCGGTAATACGTTCGTTTTCTTCCAGCGGCAACAAGTTAACAATAGGTTTACCACGCGCCTGACGGGAAGCCAGTGGCAACTGATACACCTTCATCCAGTACAGACGACCCCGGTTGGAGAAACACAAAATGGTGTCATGGGTGCTGGCAATTAATAACTGATCAACAAAGTCTTCATCTTTGACTGTAGTGGCTGCTTTACCACGGCCACCGCGGCGCTGCGCTTCATAATCAGACAAGGCCTGATATTTGGCATAACCTAAGTGTGACAAGGTGACAACCACATCTTCTTCAGCGATTAAGTCTTCCATATTGATATCCAGTGCATTGTCCTGGATCTCAGTACGACGGGCATCACCATACATGGCTTTGGCCGCTTCTAACTCTTCACAAATCACTTCCATCAGACGTTCCGGGCTCGCCAGAATGTGTAATAACTCGGCAATTAAATCCAGCAGCTCTTTGTATTCACCAAGGATTTTCTCGTGTTCAAGGCCGGTCAGTTTGTGCAGACGTAAATCAAGGATGGCCTGCGCCTGTTGTTCGGTCAGGTAATAATAACCATCACGAATGCCAAAATGCTCTTCGAGCCACTCCGGACGTGCGGCACTTTCACCGGCACGTTCCAGCATTTCTTTGACGTTACCCAGCAACCAGCCACGGGCTACTAAACCAGCTTTGGCTTCTGACGGGCTTGGTGAGTTTTTAATCAGCTCAATAATTTCGTCGATATTGGTCAGCGCTATGGCTAAACCTTCCAAAATATGGGCTCTGTCACGGGCCTTTTTCAGGTCGTACACGGTACGGCGGGTCACCACTTCACGGCGGTGTAACACAAAACATTCGAGGATTTCTTTTAAACCCAAGAGTTTTGGCTGACCCTGATCCAAAGCCACCATATTGATACCAAACACAGTTTGCATCTGAGTTTGGGTATACAACTGGTTCAGCATCACATCTGAAGATTCACCACGTTTGAGTTCAATGACAATACGCATACCGTCTTTGTCAGATTCATCGCGCAGTGCTGAAATACCTTCAATCCGTTTTTCTTTCACCAGCTCAGCAATTTTTTCAATCAAGCGGGCTTTGTTTACCTGATACGGAATTTCATCAACAATAATGGTCTCACGACCGGTTTTATCGTCGGTTTCAATATGTGTTTTGGCGCGGATATACACTTTGCCACGACCGGTGCGATAAGCTTCTTCAATACCACGACGGCCGTTGATAATGGCGGCTGTTGGGAAATCCGGGCCTGGGATATGTTCCATCAACTCCGGTATTGTAATATCCGGATTGGCAATAATGGCCAGACAAGCGTTGATCACTTCGTTGAGGTTATGCGGCGGAATATTGGTGGCCATACCAACGGCAATACCGCTGGAACCGTTAATGAGTAAATTTGGAATTTTGGTTGGTAAAACCGCCGGGATCATTTCAGTGCCGTCGTAGTTCGGCACAAAATCCACTGTTTCTTTGTCTAAATCAGCCAGCAATTCAGTGGTGATTTTTGCCATACGAACTTCGGTATAACGCATGGCTGCCGCTGAGTCACCGTCCACTGAACCGAAGTTACCCTGACCGTCAACCAGCATATAACGTAGTGAAAATGGCTGTGCCATCCGGACTATAGTGTCGTACACAGCGGTGTCGCCGTGCGGGTGATATTTACCAATCACGTCGCCGACCACACGGGCAGATTTTTTATAAGCCCGGTTCCACTCGTTGCCGAGTTCTTTCATCGCGAACAAAACCCGGCGATGGACTGGCTTTAAGCCGTCCCGAACATCGGGTAAGGCCCGGCCAACTATTACGCTCATGGCGTAATCGAGATAAGAATTTTTTAATTCTTCTTCAATATTAATGGGAACGATTTCTTTGGCCAGATTTGTCATAATAAAGCTTTTTTCCCTTAAAATCAGACAGATGACTCGCGTTTAGTTCTAATATCCGCGCGGCGAGAACCGGGGATTCTAACACAATAGTGCCGCCTTGCCATGCTTAAGACAAGATCCAATCACAAAGCGCGCAGCTTTAGCTGATTGTATGTTGATGGCAACTCCTTATAATGACGACAAAATTTTTGCAGTAAGAGAAAGCACCTTTATGTCCTCATCATCCAATGCCAATGTTGACGCCAGTGAAATTGCCAAGTTTAACGACATCGCCTCACGCTGGTGGGATCCGACCGGTGAATTTAAACCTTTGCATCAGCTGAACCCGACCCGCCTTTGTTATATCAGTGATCAGGTGCAGGGTTTATTTGGTAAAAAAGCCGTGGATGTGGGTTGTGGTGGTGGCATTCTGGCTGAATCTATGGCCAAAGCAGGCGCTGTTGTGACCGGCATTGATATGGCAGCAGAAGCCTTAACAGTAGCCAAATTGCATGCGCTGGAAACCGGTACTGAAGTGACTTATCAGCAAAGCACAGCCGAAGATTTTGCCAAAGCCCACCCGGCAGCCTTTGAACTGGTGACCTGTATGGAAATGCTGGAGCATGTGCCGGCGCCTGAGTCTGTGGTGCAGGCTTGCGCCGATTTAGCTTTGCCTGGCGCCACCCTGGTGTTTTCTACCTTAAATAAAAACTGGAAAGCTTATCTGCTAGCCATAGTAGCAGCAGAAAAGCTGTTAAAGCTGGTGCCCAATGGCACCCACGATTTTAATAAGTTTATCCGCCCTTCACAGCTGATGCGCTGGATTGAACAAGCCGGCTTAGAGGTGGTTGATGCCACAGGTTTGCACTACAACCCTATTCAGCAAAGCTTTCGCACCGGCCCCGGTGTGGATGTGAATTATTTTGTTGTTGCGCGTAAGCCGTTGTAACTGAGGCAGCTATGACATTATCTTTCAGATTACCCCAGGCGCTGCTATTCGATTTAGACGGTACTTTAGTGGATACCGCTGATGATTTGGGCGCGGCGTTAAATTATGTGTTGGCAGAGCACCAACTGCCACTTTGCACGGCGGAACAATATCGTCCTGTGGCATCCCACGGTGCCAAAGGTTTGTTAGAGCTTGGTTTTGGCGCTGCGCTTTCACGTTTTGACTTTTTCGAACTTCGCAGCATGTTATTGCAATTTTATGCTGCACATATTTGTGATCATAGCCGGCTGTTTCCAGGTGGCGCTGAACTTATCACAACACTGAATAAACAGCATATTCCCTGGGGCATAGTCACTAACAAACCTTATAAACTGGCGGCCAGTATGCTGCGTCAGCTGCCGGAGCTTGCAGGCTGTGGCATTTTATTGGGTGGAGACAGTCTTGGGGTGCGCAAACCCGACCCAACACCACTTTTCATGGCATCTCATCAGCTGAAAGTTCCGGTCAAACATTGTTGGTACGTCGGCGATGCTGAGCGTGATATTGAAGCGGGTCGTCGTGCTGGTATGACAACAGTGTTGGCTGGTTTTGGTTATATCGGAGCTTGTGACAAGCCTGAATTGTGGCAGGCAGACCTCCGTATTGAACAACTGAGTGAACTGATAAATTACCTGCCGGGTTAACAGTTATTTTCATTTTTATTGCATGCAAACAACATCACAGCTGTGCCCTGAAAAGCACAGCTGTGTGCTTTTTGAACAGTGCTGTTTTAAAAAATAACCGCTCAAATTATTTAGTGAAAATGAAAAAAAACGCTTGCTTATAACGGGGTGTTTTCAGTTACGCGGCTCTCAAGTGAGTAAGCACTAACATAACAAAAATGTGGTTAATTTTCGCTGTTGGCAAGGGGTTGCAATTGCCATTGATCCACTCTATCTTGTGATTCGTTTAAGGAAAAACCCCATATCTAGTGCAGCACCAAAAGCTGAGTTCACTGGTATCGCAGGCCTGCAATATCTGCCTTTTTGCAGCTTTAAAACTGCTAAACGCAAGACTGTTGTTTTTGGGTTTTTTCTATAAAAAAATAGCCAAGTGCAAACAACTTATAACAACAATTGAAACGGAATCCTTCAGCAATGAACCAACCACTCTTTGTTACCAAACGTGACGGCGAACGGGAACCTCTGGATCTGGATAAAATCCACAGAGTTATCACCTGGGCTGCTGAAGGTTTACAAAACGTCTCCGTCTCTCAGGTTGAACTGCGCTCGCATATTCAGTTCTACGACGGTATTAAAACCGAAGACATTCACGAAACCATTATTAAAGCTGCAGCTGATCTGATTTCAAAAGAAACTCCGGATTATCAGTATATGGCTGCCCGCCTGGCGGTGTTCCACCTGCGTAAAAAAGCTTATGGCCAGTTTGAGCCACCAAAGTTGTATGACCACGTGGTGAAAATGGTGGAAGACAACAGGTACGACGCCCACATTCTGGCCGATTACAGTAAAGAAGAAATCGACCTCATCGACAGCTTTATTGACCACAGCCGTGATATGAATTTCAGCTACGCCGCAGTAAAGCAGCTGGAAGGTAAATATCTGGTACAAAACCGTGTGACCGGCGAAATTTACGAAAGCGCCCAGTTTTTATATATTCTGGTGGCGGCATGTTTGTTTGCCAATTATCCAAAAGCGACCCGGCTTGACTATCTGCGCCGTTTTTATGACGCGGTTTCTTTATTTAAAATATCCTTGCCAACGCCCATTATGTCCGGCGTACGTACCCCAACCCGTCAGTTCAGCTCTTGTGTGCTGATTGAATGTGGTGACAGTCTGGATTCGATTAACGCCACCTCAAGCGCCATTGTGAAATATGTGTCACAACGCGCCGGTATTGGTATTAACGCTGGCCGCATCCGTGCTCTTGGCAGCCCAATCCGCAATGGTGAAGCTTTCCACACTGGTTGTATTCCATTTTACAAGCACTTCCAGACTGCGGTGAAAAGCTGCTCTCAGGGTGGTGTGCGTGGTGGTGCCGCCACCTTGTTTTATCCGCTGTGGCATTTAGAAGTTGAATCGCTGTTAGTGCTGAAAAACAACCGTGGTGTGGAAGAAAACCGCGTACGCCATTTAGATTACGGCGTGCAGTTTAACCGCCTGATGTACACCCGTTTGATTAAAGACGACTACATCACCTTGTTCAGCCCTTCTGATGTACCTGGTTTGTACGACGCCTTTTTCCAGGATCAGGATTTGTTTGAACAGCTGTATGTGAAATACGAAGCTGACAGCAATGTGCGCAAAAAACGTATTAAAGCGCTGGAACTCTTTACTTTGTTTATGCAGGAACGCGCCAGCACTGGCCGTATTTATCTGCAAAACGTTGACCACTGCAACACCCACAGCCCCTTTGATCCGGCTGTAGCGCCAGTACGTCAGAGCAACCTTTGCCTTGAAATTGCATTGCCAACCAAACCATTAAATGACGTCAACGATCCCAATGGTGAAATTGCGCTTTGTACCCTGTCGGCCTTTAACTTAGGTGCCATCGACAACCTTGATGAGCTTGAAGAGCTGGCTGAACTTGCAGTTCGTGCGCTTGACAGCCTGCTGGGTTATCAGGACTACCCTATTCCGGCGGCGTTCTCTGCCTCTATGGGCCGTCGTACCTTAGGTGTTGGTGTGATTAACTACGCTTATTATCTGGCAAAAAATGGCGTGAAATATTCCGATGGTTCAGCCAATGCGTTAACGCACCGCACTTTTGAAGCCATTCAGTATTACCTGATGAAAGCGTCCAATAAACTGGCGCAGGAATTTGGCCCTTGTCCGCTGTTTCATGAAACCACCTATTCTAAGGGTGTGATGCCAATTGACAGCTACAAAAAAGATTTAGACAAGGTTTGTGACGAAGCTTTGCATTACGACTGGGACAAGCTGCGTCAGGACATTCTGGCGCACGGCATGCGTAACTCAACGCTGTCGGCCTTAATGCCTTCAGAAACATCATCACAAATCTCCAATGCCACCAATGGTATTGAACCACCCCGTGGCCATGTCAGCGTCAAAGCCAGTAAAGACGGTATTCTGAAACAAGTGGTGCCTGATTACGACCAGCTCAAAGACAGCTACGAGCTGCTGTGGGATATGCCAAATAACGATGGTTATATTGCGCTGGTGGCCATTATGCAGAAGTTTATCGACCAGACTATTTCTGCCAATACCAACTATGACCCGGCTAAATTTGATGGTGGCCGTGTCCCTATGAAGTTGTTATTAAAAGATATTCTGACCGCATACAAATTGGGTGTAAAAACGCTTTATTACCATAACACCCGTGATGGCGCTTCAGATGTGCAGGAAGACATCAAAGCCGAAGCGGCTGATGATGGCTGCGCCGGTGGCGCTTGTAAAATCTAGTGAAACCGGGGCTCTTTGAGCCCCGTATATTTCGTACCAATTTAAAACTTATAACAAGAGAGCTGTGAGCAATGGCGTATACCACTTTTAATCGTACTAATAACGATCAAATGAAAGAACCGATGTTTTTTGGGACTTCCGTCAATGTGTCGCGTTACGATCAGCAAAAGTACGTCATTTTTGAAAAGCTGATTGAAAAACAGCTGAGTTTTTTCTGGCGTCCGGAAGAAGTGGATGTCAGCAAAGACCGCATCGACTTTCAGGGTTTGCCTGAGCATGAAAAACACATTTTTGTCAGCAACCTGAAATACCAGACGCTGCTGGATTCAGTGCAAGGACGCTCGCCGAATGTGGCTTTATTGCCAATTGTTTCTTTGCCTGAGCTGGAAACCTGGATTGAAACCTGGGCTTTTAGTGAAACTATTCACAGCCGCAGTTACACCCATATCGTCAGAAATATCACCAATGAACCCCACAAAATTTTTGATGACATTCTGGTGAACGAAAAAATTATTGAACGGGCCGACGATGTGACCCGTTATTACGATGATTTAATTAACTCAGTCAATCTGTATCACCTTTGTGGTGAAGGTACCCACACTGTCAATGGTGTCAGCCATACCATTACGCTGCGTGAGCTGAAGAAAAAACTGTATCTGTGCCTGATGTCGGTCAACGTACTGGAAGCCATTCGTTTTTATGTCAGTTTTGCCTGTAGTTTTGCTTTTGCCGAGCGTGAGCTGATGGAAGGCAATGCTAAAATCATCAAGCTGATTGCCCGTGATGAAGCCCTGCATTTAACCGGCACTCAGCATATGCTGAATATTATGGCGGCTGGTGAAGATGACCCTGTGATGGGTGAAATTGCCAAAGAATGTGAGCAGGAAGCTTATGCCATTTTCCGCAAAGCGGCAGAGCAGGAAAAAGACTGGGCCGAGTTTTTGTTTAAAGACGGCTCTATGATTGGTCTGAATAAAGACATTTTGTGTCAGTACGTTGAATACATTACCAACGTACGGATGCAAACGCTGGGTATGAAACCAATTTTCAGTACCACCCAAAACCCTATTCCATGGATCAACGCCTGGCTGGTGTCTGACAATGTGCAGGTAGCGCCGCAGGAATCTGAAATCAGCTCTTATCTTGTTGGTCAGATTGACAACGAAGTCGATGGTGCTGACTTTGGCGATTTTGACTTATAACGCCAATGTCGAAGATTGGGTTACCGGACGGCAGCAGCCTGCTTTTTGACGGCAGCTGCCCAAATCTGCTCGAAACTTTAGAGCAGCACAAATACCAGCTGAATTACCATTGCCGTGCCGGTTTTTGTGGTGCTTGCCGTTGTAAATTGCTCGAAGGCCAAATCAGCTATTTACAGGAGCCTTTGGCTTTTGTACGTAAAGGTGAATTTTTACCTTGTTGCAGTGTGCCTGTTGGCGATATTAAAATTGAGATCCCGTCCTAGCACCTAAACACAAGCCCGCAAATATAAACCCGCCCCCATAAACCCGACAAAAATGCCAAAGCCTTAAAACATCCGGCTGATAATAACCTCTTGATTAGAAATAGAAAAAGGCAAATCAGAGATTTGCCTTTTTGCAGCTACATTTCCAACTTTTGCGAAACGCAGTTTTCAGACCTTAGAAGCTATTGTTTAACCTTTTAAAACAATAGCCACTTCAGCTCACTGACGAATACCTTCCACCACAAGATCAAGATGCACAGTTTCTGAGGCTGGGCCTAAGATATTTTTGATACCATAGTCTGACAGTTTGATATTGGTTTTTCCTTCAAAACCAGCACGGTAACCGCCCCATGGATCTTTGCCTTCCCCTGTTTTAGCGGCCGCAATGGTAATTTCTTTGGTCACGCCATTCAAGGTAAAGTTGCCTACCAAATCAAAATTGGCGCCTTCTTTTGGCACTACTTTAGTGCTGACAAAAGTTGCTTTGCCGTGTTTATCCACATTTAGAAAATCCGGGCTGCGTAAGTGTTTATCGCGCTCTGCATGGTTGGAATCGACACTTTTAGTGTCAATTTCAATGGAAATCTTTGATTCAGCCAGATTTTTGTCGTCATAACTGAATGTACCACTGAAGGTATTAAAACGACCATGCAACCAGCTGTAACCCAAATGGCTGACTTTAAACTGCACAAAAGCATGTGCACCCTGAGTATCAATCACATAGTCAGCGGCTTGTACTGCCGGCAACACAAATAACGAACTTAAAACTGTCGCTAATATTAACTTTTTCATGGATTCTCCTTTGAGTTTTCCTGATTTTTGCTCCACCACATCCGTTTTAATGTGGCGTCTTTGTCAATCACATGATGTTTGATGGCGCCAAGTGCGTGTAAAGCCACTAAACCCATCAAACCGTACGCAAACCATTTATGCAAAGCGCCGGCAATGTCGGCCTGGCCGCTAAACAACTCACCCAAACCCGGTACTTCAAACCAGCTGAATACGTCAATGCCCCGCCCGTCCGCTGTTGAAATAAGATACCCGGTCAACACAATGGCCAACAGCATCAGATACAACAAAAAATGGACCGCTGTTGCCATTTTTATTGTTGTTGCACTGTGACTCGCAATTGGCGCAGGCTTACCCGCTTTAAAGCGCCAGAATAATCGTGAAATCAACAGCATAGCCAAAATGATACCGACACTTTTATGCCAATAAGGCGCGGTTTTGTACCAGCTGCTGTAATAGGTTAAATCCACCATCCAAAATCCCAGAGCAAATAACCCAAACACCACCACCGCCATCAGCCAATGCAGGCTAACGCTGGTATTGTTATATCGGTTGTCATTGGGCTTGCTGGTCAAATCTTGTTGTCCTGACTGCATAGGTCCTCCTTGTTACTCAATTTACTTGCTGAGAGATCAAATAAAAACCATAAAAAACCGCAGCATTCTATCGAATAATTAGAACTGTGAGCTTCAGATGTCTGGCTGATGTTGGGGCAAAAGCATCAGGTGTTCAACAGCAAGTCGCTGTCGCTTTTAAACATGCGGGCGCTGCATTGTAAGCAAAATAAATCCATGATGTTTCAGTTTGCAAGCAATTCACCATGCAACTGACGTTGCGAATAAATATCTGGTTAATAAAGAAAAAATCTTTGTTTAGAAAGCCATTTAGTTTGTCAACTCAACTTGACGAGCTCGCTATTTGCGTCAAGTATTAAACGGCGCGACAAAAGCCAAGTACAAAAATTACACAGCTGAATTGTTTTACTAACATTGGACTTTAGACCTTATATGACTTCATCTTTTGCAAAATATCTTGTGCTGGGCTTGCTGGCATTTCTTGTTGTACTTGTTGGAATAAGTGAGCTCGCGTTCAGTTTTTCGGTGCTGTTTGCGGTGCTGCTTTTTGTAAGCGGCGGTTTAATTTACCAGAAATGGCCGGACCCTTTAGTCGCCGTCAAGACAACGGCCCTGGTTCACAAAGAGCCGGCACATTATCAGCATTTTTCTGAAAATCTGTTGTCGCTGGTTCATCAGCTGATGCCAATGTGGAATAAACAATCCACTTTGGTAAAAGAACAAACCGAAGATGCTGTGGTGAATCTGAATGGCCGTTTTCAGCAATTGTTCGATTTATTGAATGATCCGCAAAATTCTCAGTCAGGTCGTCAGAATCAGGAATTGATCCTGATGATTGAGCAGTCTGAAACAAAATTATTGGACATGACCCGTCAGCTGAATGACGCCCAGCACAACAGACAAAAGATGCTGGAGGAAATTCAGCAACTGGCCAAAGCCACCGAAGCTTTACAAAGTATGACGGCTGAAGTGGGCGATATTGCTTCTCAGACCAACCTGTTGGCTCTGAATGCTGCCATCGAAGCTGCCCGCGCCGGAGAAAGTGGTCGTGGTTTTGCTGTAGTCGCAACCGAGGTTCGGGCCTTATCCAATCGCTCTGGTGAAGCAGGCCGGCGCATTCGCGAGCGGGTGGCGGATGTTACCAAAGCACTGACCAAAGTAGTGCAGGATTCTGCCGGCCTGGTAGAGAACGAACAAAAAGCCATAGCGCAAACCGAACAAACCATTCACGGTGTGATCAGCGATTATGAACAGGCCGTTCGGGCGATCACTGACAACACCGACAGACTTGAACAACAATCCAGACATGTGCAGCAGCAACTGTCTGATGTCATTGTGAATCTGCAGTTTCAGGACAGAGTCAGCCAAATTCTTAGTCACATTATGTCTGATATGGATAAATTGCGACAAAAGTGTACAGAAATGCTTGATGACATCCAGCATGATAAAAACCCACAGCTCATCTCCACTGAACAATGGTTAACAGAACTTGAAAAAACCTATACCACGCTTGAACAAGCCAGTGTGCACCGTGGTGGACAGAGCAGCAAAAATAACAATCAGGATGACGATATTACTTTCTTTTAACCGGGGACTTTTATGAAAACCATTTTGATAGTGGATGACTCCATCAGTATTCGTCAGGTTGTTGGTATGACATTAAGAGCCAACGGATATGACGTCATTGAAGCCTGCGACGGCAAAGATGCACTTGGGAAATTGACTGGTCAGAAAGTGAATCTGATTATTTCTGACGTCAATATGCCCAATATGGACGGCATTACGATGCTTAAAGAAATCAAACAGTTGCCTGCTTATCGTTTTACCCCTGTCATTATGCTCACCACTGAAGGTTCGGATCAGAAAAAAGAAGAAGGCAAAGCAGCAGGTGCCAAAGCCTGGGTTGTTAAGCCGTTTAAACCTGAACAGATGTTAGTTGCAGTGCAAAAACTGATCTTAGCCTGAAGATTCACGATTGAAGGACAATGGCATGACGGTACAACTGAGTCACAAAGCCGACTTTCTGGTTGCTGAGCTCCCAAATGAACTGACGATTTTTAACGTCCGTGAGGTTTATCAGGCGCTGCAGCCTTTCTGGCAAAGTGACAGTCTGAAACTGATTCTGGACGTCGCCAGCCTTGAAGAACTGGATTCGGCCGGTGTGCAGTTGTTGTTGTGGCTTGTCAGCCAAATTCACGCCCCGGCACAGCTGATAGTCTCAGGTGCAGACAATGATGCTTTTGCCCGGATCAGCGCGCTTTACGCGCTGCAATGGCCACAACATTTTGAACAATAAAGGATGTCCGTGATGGATCTGACGCAGGCAAGGTTATTGTTCATCGAAGAAGCCAACAGCTTACTGGCGGTGATGGAAAGTTGTTTATTGGAAATTGAAAGTGGCGAGGCCGAGGTTGCAGAGCATATAGATGCCATTTTCCGTGCTGCTCATACCATTAAAGGTTCAGCCGGTATGTTTGGTTTTGACCCTGTGGTGGTTTTTACCCATAACGTCGAAAGTGTGCTGGATAAGGTGCGCAGCAATGAACTGGAGATGGACGCCGCACTTATCAATCTGATGCTGGATTGTCAGGATCATATGGCTGCGATGATCCGCCAACTGGAAGATGACAGTGTCAGTATTGATCTGCAGCATGGTGCAAGGCTGATCGACCAGTTGCATCAGTATATTCAGCCACAGCCCGTTATTGAAACTCAGAGCAAAACTCTACTCCACACCAGCCCGGCGGATTGGCAAATTGAAGTACATTATGGCGAAGATGTGTTTCGTGATGGTATGGACCCTTTGTCTCAGTTGAATTTTCTGCAAACACTGGGCAGCATTCACAATGTACAAACTCACTGGGCTTTTCCCGAGGTCTTTGATCCAGAGTCCTGTTATTTGCAGTTAAAACTCGATTTTGCCTCAGACGCAGGCAAACAACAGATTGAAGATGTGTTTGAGTTTGTGCAGGACAACAGTGTTGTCGTGATCACAACTCCACAACATATTGAACAGTCATTGCAAAATATCGCCCCTTCCGATGAAAAACTGGGCGCGTTATTGGTCAGTGTTGGGGCTGTCACAGAGCGTGAACTGCAAAGTGCACTGCAGACTCAGCAGCAACAACAACAGCAAAGCCAAAAGGAGCAGGCTCTCGGTGAACTGCTGGTGGAACAGGGAGCTGTTTCAGTTGACACTGTGGCGATAGCGCTGGATAAACAAAAATCAACAGAACACAAAAGACCGCCGGACTTTCAGTTCCTGAAGGTTGAGGCGCGCAAACTCGATGAGCTGATTAACCTGGTTGGTGAGTTGGTGACCGCCGGTGCCAGTATCGACACGCTGTTACAGCAAATTGAGCATGAAGCGTTGCAGGAGGCCTTTGGTGTACTGACAGGCTTGCTTGAGCAAATCCGCGATGGCGCTCTTGGTCTTCGCATGGTACAGGTTGGCGAATCTTTCAGCCGTTTGCGCCGTATAGTGCGGGACGTGTCCAAGGAGCTTGGCAAAGATATCGAGCTGGTCGTTTCAGGCGCTGACACTGAACTGGATAAAACCATGGTGGAAAAGCTGTCCGACCCTCTGATGCATATAGTACGCAATGCGCTCGATCACGGTATTGAAAACAAAGAAATGCGGCTTTACAAAGGCAAACCAGCGCAAGGCCAATTAAAGCTGTCAGCTTGCCATGAATCCGGTTCAGTGGTGATTGAAATCAGCGACGATGGTGCTGGCCTGAATGTAGAACGTATCCGGCAAAAGGCTATTGAAAAAGGCATTATCCCAAGCGACCGCGAACTCAACAAAGAAGACATCTTTAAACTCATTTTTGCGCCAGGTTTTTCAACTGCAGCAGCTGTGACCAACCTGTCGGGCCGGGGTGTTGGTATGGATGTGGTTAAACGCAATATTGAAGAGCTGCGTGGCCAAATCCAGATTGATTCAATCCCCGATAAAGGTACTACTTTTAAAATACGCCTGCCGCTGACATTAGCCATTATTGACGGTTTTCTGGTGCGCATCGGTGACACCCATCTGGTGTTGCCATTGAATATGGTGCAGGAATGTATTGAATTTGAAAGTCAAAACGAAAATGACAGAAACTATTTGGACCTGCGTGGTGAAGTACTGCCATTTATTAAGTTAAAGCAGCTATTTAACCTCAAATCGGATGCACAAGCCAAAGAGAATATTGTGGTGGTGCAATACGGTAATCACAAAGCAGGTTTAGTGGTTGATCAGCTTCAGGGTGAACTACAGGCCGTGATCAAACCACTCAATACCATGTTTCAGTCTCTGCAAGGGATCGGGGGTTACACCATTCTCGGTTCAGGTAATGTCGGTTTTATTCTGGATATTCCTCAGCTGGTGCAGTTTGCCAGCACCGCTGAGAATGCTTCCTGTCACCCTATGTCATAGTCCGGAGCCTACCAATGGATGAAAGTTTCACCAAGGACCCGCTCAGTCACCAGCACTTTCTGACCTTTGTACTGAGGGATGAATGTTTTGGTATCAGTATCAGCGCGGTTAAAGAAATTATTGAATATGACAATGTCACCCCTATTCCACTGATGCCGGAATTTGTCAAAGGCGTGCTGAACCTGCGTGGTGAAGTGGTGCCTGTGATTGATTTGTCAGTACGTTTTAATAAAGCACCCACTGAAATTCAGAAACGCACCTGTATTGTCATTCTGGAAATCGTTTTTGAAGAACAAACTGTCACCATTGGCGCAGTGGTCGACAGCGTCAGTGAGGTGATGGAAATTAATATGGATACCATAGAACCGGCTCCTACTTTTGGCGCCCGCATCCGTGCCCAGTTTATTCTTGGTGTTGTCAATACCGGAGACCAGTTTGTCATCCTGCTGCGTGGTGAGCGGGTATTGTCGGTCGAAGAGATGACAGCCGTCATTGAAAACGTTGTCGAAAAATAACCAACAGAGGTTTCCATGTTTAAAAAAATGAAAGTAGCAACCCGGATGGCTACCCTGGCCTCTTCGATGATTATCTTAATTCTGATTGTCGGGGTTCTGGGTATTTTTACCGCACGGGACTCCAATACTGCTATGTCCAGTGTGTACAACGACAGAGTTGTGCCGCTGAAAGATTTAAAACTGATTGCCGATATGTACGCGGTGAACATCGTCGACACAGCGCATAAAGTGCGGAATAAAGGCATGGACTGGGCGCAGGGTCTGGCCAATATCGAACAGGCCGACAAAATTATTCACGACACCTGGGCAGCTTATCTGGCGACCGACATGGTTGCCGAAGAAACAGCTGTGGTGAACGAGATTAAAGATTTACTGAAAGTGGCAGACAGCTCCACAGTGGAGCTTAAAGACATCTTGCGTAAACAGGACGCCGGCGCTTTGGATATCTTTGTGCTTAGCAAACTTTATCCGAGCATAGAACCGGTTTCAGACCGTTTTGCCAAACTGGTTGAAGTGCAGTTAAAAGTTGCCGGTAGTGCCTACAACGACTCAACTGCAGCTTATGAACGCTCTTTTCTTATCAATGTAATTTGTATTGTGTTCAGTCTGGTGCTGAGTATTACCCTTGGTTTTTTGATCACCCGCAGTTTAGTAACGCAGCTTGGTGGTGAACCTCACTATGCCGAAGATATTATCAGCAAAGTAGCGGCCGGTGATTTGTCAGTAGAAGTTGAGCTCAAACCTGGTGACAACAACAGTATGTTGGCCGCCATCGCATCTATGGTGAAAAACTTAAGCAACATTATTCAGGAAGTGCGCTCTGCGGCAGACACCCTGTCGTCGGCTTCTGAACAGATGAATGCTACTGCGCAGTCGCTGAGCCAGTCTTCATCTGAGCAGGCTGCCAGCGTGGAAGAAACCAGCGCTTCGATGGAAGAAATGTCGGCATCTATTGCACAAAACACTGAAAACTCAAAAATCACTGAAGGTATTGCCAGCAAAAGTGCGCAGGATGCCATTGATGGTGGTAAAGCGGTGCGTGAAACAGTGCTTGCCATGCGCCAAATTGCCCAGAAAATCAGCATTATTGACGATATTGCCTATCAGACTAACCTGCTGGCACTGAATGCTGCTATTGAAGCTGGCCGCGCCGGTGAACATGGCCGTGGTTTTGCTGTGGTCGCGGCTGAAGTGCGTAAACTTGCCGGGCGAAGCCAGACTGCAGCCAAAGAAATTGGTGAAATGGCTGGCAGTTCAGTCAGTATGGCGGAACAAGCCGGCACCTTGCTGGAACAGATAGTACCTTCTATTCAGCGTACTTCTGAGCTGGTACAGGAAATTGCCGCCGCCAGTTCAGAACAATCGTCCGGTGCCCATGAGATTAACAGCGCCATCAGTCAAATCAGCCAGGCGACCCAACAAAATGCCGCAGCCAGTGAAGAATTGTCCTCTACTTCTGAAGAACTGACCACTCAGGCGATGCAACTGCAGCAGATGATGGAGTTCTTTACGCTGCAGCATATCGGCGCTAGTCGTGCTCAACATGGTACAAAACCAACAGCCAGACCGGCAAAAGCAGTATCTGTGGCTACAAGAGCCGCTAAGCGTAACAATGAGTCCGCTGATGATTTCGAATACGAAAAATTCTGAGCCAAGACGCATATCACAACAAGGACCTGAACTCAGTGATGCTGAGTTCAACGGTTTTCGTGACTGGTTGTATGCCCAAACCGGTATTCACTTAAGCCCAATCAAAAAAGGTATGATCACCGGCCGTTTGCAAAAGCGGCTGCATGCTTTAAAACTGGCCAATTACAGCCAATACCTGAAATTACTGAAAGATCAAAACCAACCGACTGAAAAGCAGCTGGCATTAAATCTGCTAACTACCAATGAAACTTATTTTTTCCGTGAAGACAAACACTTTGCCTTTTTAAAAGATGTTGTCAGTCAGCAACATTTAAAACAGAACCTGCAGATTTGGAGTGCTGCTTCTTCATCCGGCGAAGAAGCCTACAGCATTGCGATGTTATTGGCCGCAACACTGGGACTGCAAACCAACTGGCAGATTTTGGGCACTGACATTAATACCGACGTGCTGACCAAAGCCAGACGTGCTGTGTACCCTATTGCTGAAACCGCTAAAATCCCAGCCGCTTATCTGCAGCAGTTTTGTCAAAAAGGTGTAGGTAAAGACCACGGCTGGTTCAGAATTGGTGATGCTTTGCGGCAAAGAGTGAACTTTGAGCGGGTGAATCTGTTTAAGTTACCGCCGGATTTACCTAAATTTGATGTTATTTTTTTACGTAATGTGCTGATTTATTTCGAGTTAGAAGATAAAAAA
>NZ_JAVBXS010000090.1 GCF_030824435.1 Rheinheimera sp. | reverse complement strand
ATTGCGCCGGTGCGCCGCTTAAAGCGCTGGCTTTACTTGAGTCTGGTGTTGCGGAAGAAACCGCGGCTTTATTGTTTCAGCTGGACGCTTTTATCCGCGGTGAACAACAACTTCCCGAATTGGTAAAACGCCTTGAACAACATCCGGACACCACAACTTTATTCAGCTGGTTTATCAAACAGCAGCTGTTATTGAGGCAAAACCAGTCACATCCCCAGGCGCTGTTTGATCGTCTGTCACAATGGTGCCGTGACGAACAGCAAATTTTGGGGCAGAATAAGAACTTAGCACTCACTGCCTTGTTGTTGGATTTGCCCAGGTTACTGCGCTGAGAGAGGAATATATGGAAGAAATTCCGTTGGATTTTTTAGATATCAAAGAACTGAACCGGGCCTATATGCCATTTCTGAAGCAAGGTGGTTTATTTGTCCGCACTGCACGGCAATATAAAATTGGTCAGTCACTTGCATTGCTGGTGACTTTACCTGACGCGCTGGAAGCAACACCTGTATCTGGCAAAGTGGCCTGGTTGACTCCACACGGCTCGCAAAACAACAGCCCCGCAGGTATAGGTGTGGCTTTTATCGACGATAAACTTGGTCTGCGTGACAAAATTGAAAAATTAATCAGCGGACTACAGGACTCACCAGAGCCAACTTATACACTTTAATGCCGTAGTTACAGGCGTTTGTTCTGACAAGACTGCACCTCAGCTCTGTTGCTGAACTGCCTTTTTTCTTTAAGTAGTTAATCCGGAGATTTTGTTTTGTTTGTTGATTCCCATTGCCATCTTGATCGTCTGGAACTGGAAAAGTTGGGCATGGATTTACCCGCTGTTTTGCAGGCCGCCAAAGCGCAGCAGGTTGAACATATGTTGTGTGTGTCGGTGAGTCTGGCTGACTTTCCGGCTATGGCAGCCCTGGTGCAAAACTACCCGCAGGTTTCAGTGTCTTGTGGTGAACATCCGTTGCATCAGACTGATGTACTTGATGTGGCTTTGTTACAACAACTGGCGGCAGATCCAAAAGTTGTGGCAGTAGGGGAAACGGGTCTGGATTATTTTTACAGTCCCGACACTAAACAACTGCAACAAGAAGCTTTTATCAGCCACATTGAAGTGGCAAACCAGCTGAATAAACCATTGATAGTGCACACCAGAGACGCCAAAGCCGACACTTTAGCCATCTTAAGGCAATATCAGGCGCAGCGTTGTGGTGGTGTTTTGCATTGTTTTACCGAAGACTGGGAAACGGCCAAAGCCGCTTTAGATTTAGGTTTTTATATTTCCTTTTCCGGCATTATGACCTTTAAAAATGCCGATCCGCTACGTGAAGTCGTGAAGCAAGTACCGCTCGACAGGTTATTAATAGAAACCGACTCACCTTATCTGGCGCCAGTGCCATATCGGGGCAAAACCAATCAACCCGCTTATGTTTCTGCTGTTGCTGCTGCTGTTGCTGACATCAAAGGTGTCAGTATTGAGCAGCTGGCAAAACTCACCAGTGAAAACTTCTACCAGCTTTTTCCGCTGGTAAAAAAATTTAATTAAATAAGTTAGTTAGCTTCTAAAGAAAAGAAGCCCAGAACCAATCCGCATTGTTCTGGGCCTAGGGGAATGGCTCATTAACTGAGCCGTGCGCTACCGGTGGAACACTGCCAGAAATGCAGTGTGACATAGGCTTCAGTGTAGCCAAGCGCACAAAAAATGCTCAGCGTGCTTTTCATCGACAGGGCGTTGAAAAGGTGAACAATTTGTAAGTTTACCCAAAGTTGCTCCCAGCTTATGCAGGGGTTATCCCCAGCTTATCCAGTGCAAGCCAATAACGGCGCGCCAGTTCCTATTCGGTAGCCAAATCCCGCTGAAATTTTTTATTTCATTTAGTTATCTAAAAATTACGAACTCGAAAAAAATAATCTTAAAAAATTTTTCTAAAAGCTGACTTTCGGGCAAATGGAAGTTATTTGTTACAGCTATTATCTGAAACCCACTGCTGCAAAATTTAGTTTATGTCGACAATTGTATTGACCGTAAATGCCAATCACGGTAAAAAGGCACCATTCAATTTAAATTGTCGACAATATCATGCAAAGCCCTACCTGGCGTGATCCAGTAACAGCAGCAGACAGAGTATTACTGCAAATACAACAAGCCATAGTAGAAGGCCAGATAGCACCTGGCAGTAAAATCTCTGAACCTGAACTTGCCAAAAAGTACGATTTAAGTCGCGCGCCACTGCGGGAAGCTTTAGCACGGCTGGAACGTTGTCATCTGATAGAGCGCACGCCAAACGCCGGTGCCCGGGTGGTAAAACTTTCAGTGGCGGGTTTGTTGTCGTTATATGAACTTCGTGAAACGCTGGAAGGCCTCGCTTGCCGTTTGGCAGCACAACATATGACGGATGATGAAATTGCCCAGGTGCAGCAGCTGCTTGATCAGCATTTGTCGACACAAAGGGTGCGGGAAGGTGAAAGTTATTATCAGGAAGCAGGTGATGTCGACTTTCATTACCGTGTCATTCTCGGCAGCAAAAATCCTTATCTGATTAATCTGTTATGCGACGAGTTGTATTTTCTGGTGCGGATGTACCGGGTGCAGCTGGGTATGAACGGCCCAAGGGTTTCACGGGCATTTGACGAACATAAAGCTATTATCAATGCCATTGCCAATAGAGATGGCGAACTGGCTGATTTATTGATGCGCCGCCATATCGGTGCATCCAGACGAAATATTGAACAACATTTTAAGCAACAGGGGAATTAACATGGCAACACAAAGCGCAGGTCTGAAACTTCGTCAGGCCATCACAGCAAATAACCCACTGCAGCTGGTGGGTACTATTAACGCTTATACCGCCATGATGGCAGAACGTGTGGGCCACCAGGCGCTGTATCTGTCGGGTGCCGGTGTTGCCAATGCTTCTTTTGGTCTGCCGGATTTAGGCATGACCTCACTCAATGACGTGTGTGAAGATATCCGCCGCATCACAGGCGCAACTTCAGTGCCGCTGTTGGTGGATGCTGACACTGGCTGGGGTGGTGCATTTAATATCGCCCGTACCGTCAAAGAGATGACCCGTGCCGGTGCTGCCGGTTTTCATATTGAAGATCAGGTGATGCAAAAACGTTGTGGCCACAGACCCAACAAAGAAATAGTGTCGTTAGAAGAAATGGTCGACCGGGTGAAAGCCTCGGTGGATGCCAGAACCGACGAACACTTCTTTATTATGGCGCGCACTGATGCGCTGCAACAACAAGGTTTACAGGCCGCCATTGAACGGGCTCAGGCTTGTGTTGAAGCCGGTGCTGATGCCATTTTTGCCGAAGCTGTGTATACGCTGGAGCAATACAAAGCTTTTACCGACGTGATTAAAGTGCCGGTGCTTGCCAATATCACTGAATTTGGTCAGACGCCGCTGTTTAATAAACAAGAACTGGCGGATGTGGGCGTGAAGATGGTGTTGTATCCGCTCAGTGCCTTCCGCGCTATGAACAAAGCGGCGCTGAATGTGTATCAGAATATCCTGACAGACGGTGACCAAAAAGCGGTGATCGACAGCATGCAAACCCGGATGGAGCTGTACGATTTTCTGAATTATCACAGCTACGAGCAAAAACTCGATGCGCTGTTTGCCGAAAATAAAAACAAATAACGGCAAATGGCAGCAGCTTGCGGTTATTCGCAGCTGCAAACTGAATCTGCGGCAGGTGTTCACAACATCTCTGTACCTGCCGATGCAATTTTTAATCAATTTTAAGCATCAATAAAAAGGGGAGTCACCCATGGCAAATGCAAAAGAATTATCGGGCGCTGGTCTGCGTGGCCAAATCGCCGGTAAAACCGCTTTATCTACAGTAGGTAAAACAGGTTCAGGCCTGACCTACCGTGGTTATGACGTGAAAGATTTAGCCGCACATTGTGAATTTGAAGAAGTGGCGCACCTGATTTTAAAAGGTGAGTTGCCAACGGAAGCACAACTTGCCGCTTACAAAACTAAACTCAAAGCCATGCGTAGTCTGCCACAGGCGTTAAAAGAAGTGCTGGAGCGTATTCCGGCCTCTGCCCATCCGATGGATGTGATGCGTACCGGCTGCTCTATGCTGGGCAATCTGGAAACAGAACAATCTTTTGCACAGCAGCAGGACGCCACTGACCGCATGCTGGCAATTTTCCCTGGCCTGATTAACTACTGGTACAACTTCAGTCACCATGGCAAACGTATTGAGGTAGAAACCGGCGCTGATTCTATTGCTGAGCAGTTCCTCTGGACTTTACATGGTGAAAAACCACAAGCCTTGCATACACAAGTGATGCAGGCCTCGTTAATTTTATACGCCGAGCATGAATTTAACGCTTCTACTTTTACTGCCCGTGTTTGTGCTTCCACACTTTCAGATATGCATTCTTGTATCACAGGTGCCATTGGCTCTTTGCGCGGCCCGCTGCACGGTGGCGCCAATGAAGCGGCAATGGAACTGATTGAACATATGCAAAACCCTGAACACGCCGAAGAAACCTTAATGGGTATGCTGGCGCGTAAAGATAAAATTATGGGTTTTGGCCATGCGATTTACGCAGAGTCAGACCCACGCAATGCTGTGATCAAAGCCTGGTCAGAAAAACTGGCAGCAGCCAATGGTGACAGCAAACTGTATGACGTGTCTGTGCGCTGTGAAGCGGTGATGTGGCGTGAGAAAAAACTGTTCTGTAACGCCGATTTTTTCCACGCTTCGGCTTACAACTATATGGGCATTCCAACCAAGTTATTTACGCCTATCTTTGTTTGCTCACGTTTAACCGGCTGGGCCGCTCATGTGATGGAGCAGCGCGCCGACAACCGTATTATCCGCCCAAGTGCTGAATATACCGGTGTGGAGCCGCGTGAAGTGACGCCTATTGCACAGCGGGGCTAACAGCGCCGACAGGGACGCTTAGCGTCCCTTTTTTGTTAAACCCGATTTATTGCTTAATTTTGCTGGCGGTCATCATTGGCCGCAGCTCTGGAAGCTCAATATGAACACTCAATATCGTAAGCCGCTTGCCGGCACTCAGTTAGACTATTTTGACGCCCGTGAGGCGGTGAATAACATCAGCCCGGGCGCCTGGGAAACCCTGCCTTATACCAGCCGTGTCCACGCCGAAAACCTGGTGCGCCGTGCTGAACCAATACAGTTAAATGCCTATTTAAGCCAGCTGATTGAACGTAAACAAGAGCTGGATTTCCCCTGGTTTCCGGCCCGTGTGGTTTGTCATGACATTTTAGGCCAAACCGCTTTGGTGGATTTAGCGGGCCTGCGGGATGCGATAGCCCAGATGGGCGGCGACCCGGCCAAAGTAAACCCTGTGGTGCCAACCCAGCTGATTGTTGACCATTCGTTGGCCGTTGAGCACGGCGGTTTTGAAAAAGATGCTTTTGATAAAAACCGCGCTATTGAAGACAGACGCAACGACGACAGATTCCACTTTATTAACTGGACGAAAAAGGCCTTTAAAAACGTCGATGTGATACCGCCAGGCAACGGCATTATGCACCAGATCAATTTAGAGCGGATGTCGCCTGTTATTCATGCTATTGACGGTGTGGCTTTTCCTGACACTTTAGTCGGTACCGACAGCCATACCCCGCACGTGGATGCTTTGGGTGTAATTGCCATTGGTGTTGGCGGTTTGGAAGCGGAAAGTGTAATGCTCGGCCGCGCGTCCTGGATGCGTCTACCGGACATTATTGGTGTAGAGCTGACAGGTAAAGCCCAGCCTGGTATTCAGGCCACCGACATCGTGCTGGCGCTGACTGAGTTTTTACGTAAACAAAAAGTGGTATCGAGTTATCTGGAGTTTTTTGGTGAAGGCGCAAACAGCTTAAGCCTGGGTGACAGAGCCACTATCTCCAATATGACGCCTGAATATGGCGCTACTGCGGCGATGTTTTATATCGACCAGCAAACTTTGGATTATTTAACTTTAACAGGCCGTGATGCAGCCCAGGTTAAACTGGTAGAAACATATGCCAAAACCGCCGGACTTTGGGCTGACAGCTTAACGACAGCCGTGTATCCGCGGGTGCTGCAGTTTGATTTATCAACAGTAGTTCGTAATATCGCCGGTCCTTCCAACCCACATGCCCGTGTTGCCACTACTGAACTTGCTGCCAAAGGCATCAGTGGTGTGGTGGAAAATGAACCCGGTTTAATGCCGGATGGTGCTGTGATTATTGCCGCTATTACCAGCTGCACCAATACCAGCAACCCACGTAACGTCATTGCCGCCGGTTTATTGGCCCGTAACGCCCATAAACTGGGTTTAAACCGCAAACCCTGGGTGAAAAGTTCGTTAGCGCCCGGCTCCAAAGCGGTGGAACTGTATTTAAAAGAAGCCAATTTGCTGAGCGATTTAGAAGCTTTAGGTTTTGGTATTGTGGGTTTTGCCTGCACCACCTGTAATGGCATGAGCGGCGCTTTAGACCCAGTCATTCAACAAGAAGTGATAGAGCGTGATTTATACGCCACAGCGGTACTTTCCGGTAACCGCAACTTTGATGGCCGTATTCACCCTTATGCCAAACAAGCCTTTTTAGCATCACCAGCTTTAGTAGTGGCTTATGCCATTGCCGGCACCATCCGTTTTGATATTGAAAAAGATGTATTGGGTATGGTGGATGGCCGTGAAATCCGCTTAAAGGATATCTGGCCAACAGACGCTGAAATTGATGCTGTTGTTGCAAAAAGCGTAAAACCAGAGCAATACCGCAAAGTGTATGAGCCGATGTTTGCGGTGTCGGTTGATTTTGGTGAAAAAATCAGCCCGTTGTATGACTGGCGGCCACAAAGTACCTATATCCGCCGTCCACCTTATTGGGAAGGTGCCTTAGCAGGCGAGCGCACGCTTAAAGGCATGCTGCCGCTGGCGGTATTGGGTGACAACATCACCACAGACCATTTATCACCATCCAACGCCATTATGCTGGACAGCGCGGCCGGTGAATATCTCCATAAAATGGGTTTACCGGAAGAAGATTTTAACTCTTACGCCACCCACCGCGGTGACCACTTAACAGCACAACGTGCTACTTTTGCCAACCCTAAACTCATCAACGAAATGGCAGTGGTGGATGGCAAGGTGAAACAAGGATCGCTGACGCGGATTGAGCCAGAAGGCAAAGTCAGCCGGATGTGGGAAGCCATCGAAACTTATATGGAACGTAAACAGCCGCTTATTATTATTGCCGGTGCTGATTATGGTCAGGGTTCATCGCGTGACTGGGCGGCCAAAGGTGTGCGTTTAGCCGGTGTTGAAGCCATAGTTGCCGAAGGTTTTGAGCGTATTCACCGCACTAATTTAGTGGGCATGGGTGTATTGCCGCTGGAATTTAAAGCCGGCACCAATCGCCAGACCTTAGCTTTGGATGGCACAGAAAGTTATGACGTGATTGGCGAGCGTTTGCCAAGAGCAGATTTAACTCTGGTTATTCATCGCCGTAATGGCGAGAGCCTGCAAGTGCCGGTGACCTGCCGGTTAGATACCGCCGAAGAAGTGTCAATTTATGACGCAGGTGGTGTACTGCAGCGTTTTGCCAAAGACTTTTTGGGTGGTGCTGTTTAACAGCTTGGGTAATTGAACACAAGCCGGTGTCTGTTTTGCAGGGCCGGCTTTTTTAACAAGGTGAAATCATGACTTTTGCACCACAAATTAAAATTGCCGCTACTTATATGCGCGGTGGCACCAGTAAAGGTGTGTTTTTTAATTTAACGGATTTACCTTTGGCAGCGCAGCAGCCAGGTGAAGCGCGCGACAAGCTGCTGTTGCGGGTCATTGGCAGCCCAGATCCATATGGTAAACATACCGACGGTATGGGCGGCGCTACTTCAAGCACCAGTAAAACGGTGATTTTAAGTAAAAGCCAAAAAGCTGACCACGATGTGGATTATCTGTTTGGTCAGGTGGCTATTGATAAAGCTTTTATCGACTGGAGCGGCAACTGCGGCAACTTAACAGCGGCTGTTGGCTCTTTTGCTATCAGCAATGGTCTGGTGGACGCTGCGCGTATTCCACAAAACGGCATCTGTACAGTGCGGATTTGGCAGGCCAATATTGGTAAAACCATTATTGCCCATGTGCCTGTGACTAACGGCTTCGTTCAGGAAACCGGCGACTTTGAGCTGGATGGGGTGACTTTCCCGGCTGCTGAAGTGGTGATTGAGTTTTTAGACCCTGCTGCCGACGAAGATGGCGGCGGTGGTGCTATGTTTCCAACCGGCAATCTGGTGGACAGTTTAGAAGTGCCAGGCATTGGTACTTTTGCCGCCACTATGATTAATGCCGGTATTCCGACCATTTTTGTTAACGCAGCTGATATTGGTTATAGCGGCACAGAGCTGCAGGACGCTATTAATGGCGACGCCAAAGCGCTGGAAAAATTTGAAACCATCCGTGCTTATGGCGCGCT
The DNA here is from genome assembly GCF_030824435.1 of Rheinheimera sp. Lineage (GTDB taxonomy): Bacteria > Pseudomonadota > Gammaproteobacteria > Enterobacterales > Alteromonadaceae > Pararheinheimera. The sequence goes on along the minus strand of NZ_JAVBXS010000090.1, from coordinate 12,651 downwards.
GAAAATGGGGCTGATTAGCGAGCTCAGTGAAGCTAAAAGCCGCCAGCACACACCCAAAATTGCTTTTGTGGCGCCGCCTGCCGCTTATGTATCGTCCAGTGGTAAAGCTATTCACCAAAACGACATCGCTTTATCAGTGCGGGCACTGTCGATGGGTAAATTACATCACGCCATGATGGGCACTGCAGCTGTTGCTATTGGCACTGCTGCTGCTATTCCGGGTACTTTAGTGAATCTGGCCGCCGGTGGTGGTGAGCGCACTGCAGTGCGTTTTGGCCATCCGTCCGGAACTTTGAGGGTGGGCGCAGAAGCTGCGGTGGTTGATGGCCAGTGGCAAGTAAAAAAAGCCATGATGAGCCGAAGCGCCAGAGTATTAATGGAAGGTTGGGTGCGGGTGCCTGGTTAAGAGTTGCGACCTGGCAAGCTGGTTTGCGAAACGTCGGATCTACTGTTGTTTTAACCGGAGTACAGCCAGGCCTTTGAGGTCTGGCTGTACTTTTTATCCACCAGGTTGTCCACTCAGGTAATCCACTCAGGTTCTGCGGTGCTTCACTACGCTGGCAGACTTTATCCTGTTGGTAGCGCTTGTCAGGTGACTTAACTTATTGCTTGTGCTGAGCTTCCTTTTTTGGTGCGCCGATTGCAAATTAAGATTTTTCTGTTTAGATTGGTACAGTCGAGAGTCAAAAACAGCGGGATCACAAAATGAAAAAATGGTTGCTCACCAGTCTGGTTGCCGCCGGTCTGAGTTGTTCAGTGCAGGCTGCAGATCAGGATTATAAGTTAGTTACAGTTGCCGGTTACCTGAACTTTTATTTGCTGAACCTTAATGCCTGTGAGGATTTTCACCCACAGGTACGTAAAGCTGCATTTGACGCTGAACAAACTTTGTATCCCTGGCTGGAAAAGCTGGATATGCGCACCAAAAACAGTATTGATGCCAGTGTGATCAGCGATGTGGTGAAAAAACGCCGTAATGCATTAAACGCTCAGATCAATGAAGGTGATTTTACGCTGGAGCATTGCCAGGCTGTGATTAAATTATTGTCGGGTGATGGTTTAGATAAAACCTTATTAAAAAACCTCGAATAATTCCGCGATTTGAAAAAAGGAAAGCCCACCCAAGGTGGGCTCTGAAGTATGTTGATTATCCGCCAGATGCAGGCTGCTGATTTGCCTGCAGTTGTTAAACTGCAAGACCGCTGTTATTCCGCTGAATTATTTGAACCTGCAGATTTGGTTAAACGCCGTTATCTGGCTTTTCCACAAAGTTGTTGGGTTGCCACTTATCAGGACAAACTCTGGGGTTATTTGTTTTGTTACCCAAGTTTGATTGGCAAAGTGAACCCGCTTGCTGAAGATTTTACCGAAGTTACCCAAGCTGATTGTTTATATCTGCATGATATGGCGGTAAGCAGTGACGCTCGCGGCCAGGGGGTAGCACAACAATTATTGGCCGCAGCTGAGCAGCAGGCGCAACAGCTTTCACTCTCCGCTTTAACCCTGGTGGCAGTACAAAACTCGGCTTCTTATTGGCAACAAAGGGGCTTTAACCCCGTGCTTTCACTCTCGCCAGAGGCCATCACAAATCTTGCCAGCTATAGCGGCCAACAGGCGCAATATCTGGTTAAAACCTGGTAGTTCACCAGCCTTTTTGTCATCAAAATATCATCTGATATTTTTACACTCGCACTCTTTGGAAAAACCGGAGTGTCAGATGCGTTATTGGTTGATTGGTTTGGTGTTTTGTAGTGTGTCTGCCATAGCGTCTTGTCCGCAATGGCCTTTGGTGATAGCGCATCGTGGTGCCAGCGGTTATTTACCCGAACACAGTTTGCCGGCTTATCAGCTGGCGCTGGCACAAGGTGCAGATTTTATTGAAGTTGATGTAGTGCCAAGTCGCGACGGTGTATTGATTGCCCGCCATGAAAACGAACTGAGCCACAGCACTGATGTGGCAAGCCGCCCCGAATTTGCCGACCGATACACGAAAAAGCAGGTGGATGGCATCTGGCAGCAAGGCTGGTTTAGCGAAGATTTTACCCTTGCTGAGCTTCGAAGCCTCAGACTAAAAGAAAGTATGCCCAAGCTTCGGCCACAAAGTGCGGCTCATGATGGCCGTTATAGCATAGTCACCCTTGCTGAAGTCTTACAGTTATTGAATCGGCATCAGCAACAGACAGGTGTTGCAGTGGGCATTTATATTGAAACCAAACATCCGGCATATTTTGCTTACACTGCTGTTGATGTGAAGGGAAATCCTGTGCAGCAGGACATTACCGAACTATTGGTGGATCAGCTGCGCACTACACCAAGTTTACCGGCCCACATTTATATTCAGTCGTTTGAAGTCAGTAACCTTGTCAGGCTGCGGCAACAGTTATTGCCAGCTGCAGGTCTGCCGCAGATCAAACTGGTGCAACTGCTTGGTGACACCAAACAACAATTTCTACAGCCCAAAGATAGTTTTTCCGAACCTTTTGATATTTATGGTGCTGAGCAGGGGTTGTTTCCGTTGGGGCTGCTGACGGCAGAGCTTAGGGTTTTACTGAAAAAAGGTTTTCATTATGGTGATTTAACCACAACAGCAGGGCTGGCGGCAGTGGCCAGTTATGCTGAGGGTATAGGCCCATGGCGTCAGAACCTGTACCCTCAGATTGGCGCTGAAACGCCATTAATCACGCAGGCCGCCGCTGCTGGGCTGGTGGTTCATCCTTATACCTTCAGAAAAGAGTCGCAATACCTGTTGTCAGATGACAAGCAGCAACAGATGAGTATCAATGATGAATTGAACTGGATTTTCGGCCGCGGCATCCATGGTGTTTTTACCGATTTTCCGGATATTGCGGTTCAGGCCAGAGCTGATGTCTGCATGAAAAAAGCAAACTAACTGACTGAGAATAAGCAAGTTATGGATCTTGTCATAACTTGTTACTGTTTAGCAGCTAACCTCATTTAACAAATACAGTACACTGAAGGCATTATTAAATACCATTCTTGTATCAGGTTAACGGGTTTGCATATGAACTATCAGAAAAACTTATTTTACGCCGCCATTGTTGCCACCTTTCTTACCGCTTGTTCCAAACCAGAAACAGCTCCCGAAGTGAAAACCGACAGCAAACCACTGTCATTGGTCAGCGCCGATATTCTGCAATTACAGGCCAGTGAATTAGCACGTGGCCCAATGGTTTCAGGCTCGTTGCAACCTGTGGTAAAGGCAGAATTAAATGCCGAAGTGTCGGGCATAGTGACTAAAGTGCTGAAAGATAATGGCGATTTGGTGAAAGCCGGTGAACTTTTAGTGCAACTTGACCAGACGACCTTTCGCGACAAGTTAATGTCAGCCCAGGAAGCTGAACGTTCTGCTTTAGTTACTGCCGATCAGGCGCAAAAACAATTACGCCGCATGCAGTCTTTGCATAAACAAAATCTGGTGACAGCCGAAGTGCTGGAGTCTGCTGAAATTAAAGCCAATCAGGCCCATTCTGAGCTGGCCTCTGCCAAAGCACGTTTGGTAGAAGCGCGTCAGCAAATGGAACGCACTGAGGTTCGGGCACCCTTTGATGGTGTAGTAGCGATGCGTAAAACCTCAGCCGGCGACACTGCGCAGATTGGCAAAGCGCTGATGGTGGTGATAGACCCATCCAGTATGAGGTTTGAAGGTTATATAGCCGCCGATCAAGTCGGCCAGGTGAAAGTAGGTCAGGCTGTTAACTTTAAAGTAAATGGTTATAACGATCAGCGTTTTGATGGTGTGATTGAGCGCATTAACCCACAAGCGGCTGAAACCACCCGTCAGGTGCAACTGTTTGTGGCCATCAGCAATAAAGCGGATTTAGTCGCTGGGTTATATGCCGAAGGTTATATCGCTGTTGCCAATCAACAAAGTCTGATGGTGCCGCCATCGGTATTGGTGCAGGAAGGGGACAATCATTTTGTCTGGCAATTAACGGACAATAAACTGCATAAAGTGAAAGTTGATATTGGCGCCAAAGATCCACGTTGGGGCACAGTTCAGCTGTTATCCGGCGTGAATATTGGCGATCAGGTACTGTTGCAACCTTTAGGTGCTATTAAAGAAGGCGCCAGTGTTACGGTAAACAACACAGAACTTAGCAAAAAACCTGAAACTGCCGTTGGCGCTCAGGCAGCTGTGGTGGGGAACTAAGTTATGCTTTTGTCAGATTTTAGTATCAAAAGACCACTGGTCGTGGTGGTCGTTACCATAGCGCTGATGTTATTTGGTTATTTTGCTTTAACCAAACTTAAAACCAACCAGTTCCCCGATGTACAGCCGCCGGTACTGGTGGTGAATGTTCCTTACCCAGGCGCATCCCCGGAAACAGTTGAACGCGAAATTTTAAACCGGGTGGAAGACTCGATGTCGACCATTCAGGGCATCCGTGATATCCGCTCTTATGCCCGTGATTCCAGCGCCACTATAGTGGTGATTTTTGACTTTGATAAAGACTTAACAGCGGCTGCGCAGGAACTGCGTGACAGTATTTCTACGGTGCGCGACAAGCTGCCGACTGAAATGAAAGAGCCTTTTATCAACAGGGCCGATCCTAATGCCCAGCCTGTGATGTCTCTGGCTTTATCGTCAGAAACCTTAACCCCACTGGAAATTTCCCGCCTGGCTGATGTGGATATTGGCCGTAAGCTGCGCTCAGTGCCAGGTGTTGCTTTAGTGACGCTGGAAGGTGAACTGGAGCGGGAAATGACCATTTTCCTCAACAGCAATGCTATGCGTGAAGCCAAGGTGTCTGCGGTTGATGTAACCAATGCACTGCGTAGCCAGAACTTAGCAGCCCCTGTTGGCCGGGTGATGGATGGTTTGCAGGAGCAAAGTATTCGTTTGCAAGGCAGGCTTAAAGACATCAGTGAATTTGAGCAGATGGTGGTGAAACAAAATGGCGACCAGGCCATTCGTTTAGGTCAGATTGCCGATATTGTTGATGGTGGTGCTGAACAACGCCGTTTGTCGTTTTTTAACGGCAAAAAAGCTTTGGGTATTGATATTGTAAAAGCGCGTGAAGCTTCCACTATCAGCGTGACAGACGCTATCAAGGTACAGATTGAAGAAATCAGAAAACAACTGCCTAAAGATGTGGATTTAGTCATAGTGCAGGATCAGGGTGAAGACGTTGCCGCCAGTATGCGTAACGTCACTGAAGCTTTGGGGCTTGGCGCTTTATTAACCATTATTGTGGTGTTTGTCTTCCTGAATTCCTGGCGTTCTACCTTAATTACCTCTTTGGCCTTACCAACCTCAGTGCTGGCGTCTTTTATCGCCGTCTGGGCTTGTGGTTTTACACTGAACTTTATGTCGTTACTAGGTTTATCTTTGGCCATAGGCGTGTTGATTGATGACGCCATAGTGGTGCGGGAAAACATAGTGCGTCATATGGAAATGGGCAAAGACAATATGACCGCCGCCCGTGACGGAACCAAAGAAATTGGCATGGCGGTGACAGCAACCACCATGTCGATCATGGCAGTGTTTATTCCTATCGCCTTTTTGGACGGTATGACAGGTCAGTGGTTTAAACCTTTTGGGTTAACAGTGGCTTGTTCGGTGTTGGTGTCGCTTTTTATCTCTTTTACCATAGATCCAATGATGTCGGCTTATTGGCACGACCCTGATCATGACAAAACGGCTAAACGCCGTGGTTTAGGCTTAGTGTTCCAGAAATTTAATAACTGGTTTGATCATCAGGCCGAACGTTATTCACGGTTAATCGGCTGGGCGCTGAAACACCGTAAATCGATGTGGTTGCTGGCTTTTGGCAGCTTTTTTGGTGCTATTTATTTGCAGGGAGCTCATGGTGGCTCTGGTTTTATGCCGGAAACCGACAACGGTGGTTTTATTGTCAGTATCCGTACCCCTTCTGAATCCAGCTTAGAATACACCCGGATAAAAGCAGCGCAGGTTGCTGAAATCACGCAGAAAATTCCGGAACATCGTTACACCCAAACCACAGTGGGCACTCAGGGCAATATTACCCGTGCCCAGGTGTTTGTGCGTTTGGTGCCGGAAAAAGAACGCAGCCGCTCCGCTGAAGAAGTTGCCACCGACGTGCGGGCACAAATTAAATCTTTAATTGGTGCCGAGTTTACCGTCTCGGCCGACTTAAATGGCGGTGGAGGTGGCGGTGACGGCAAAAAACTGCAAATTCAGTTCCGTGGCCCTGAAACCCGGGTGCTTGAAGGCATAGTGATGGATTATCTGGCCAAGCTAAAACAGGTGCCTGGTGCTGTAGATGTTGGTTTGTCAGCGCAGGATCCAAAACCGGAACTGCAGGTTGAATTTGACCGTGGTCTGGCGTCAAGCCTTGGTTTATCCATGAGCGACGCCGCCAGTGCATTACGCCTTGCTTTTGCCGGTGCTGAAATTGGCGATTGGGTAGATCCTACCGGCGAAACCCGTAATGTGTTTGTCCGCATTCGTCCGGAAGAGCGCGCCACTGTGCAGGATTTAGAGCAGCTGCCGCTGCTGTCCAGTAAAACAGGCGCTATGGTACCGCTGGAGCAGGTGGCTACTGTCACTTTGGGCAAAGGTCCGGCGCTGATTGAACACTTAGACCGTGAAACCATGATGGCAGTCAGCGCCAACGTTGAAGGCCGCAGTTTTGGTGAAGTGTTTAAAGACGCGATGGATTTGGCTAAAGAAATTAACTTCCCGCCTGGTTATGATTTAGTGGTGGGTGGTGAAGGTCGAGACCAAAACGAAGTTTTTGGCAGTATTTTTGGTGCCCTTGGTTTAGCTGTGGTATTGATGTACCTGATTTTGGTGGTGCAGTTCCACAGTTTCCTGGCGCCTGTTGCCATTATGATGTCGTTGCCATTGTCCTTAATTGGTGTGGTATTAGCGCTGTTGGCTTTTGATTCCACTTTAAATCTGATGAGTCTGATAGGTGTGGTGATGCTGATGGGCATCGTCGTGAAAAACGCCATTTTGCTGATTGACTGCGCCCGCAAAAAAGAAGCAGAAGAGGGCCTGAGTCTGGATGAATCCTTAATAGCGGCAGGTCGGGAGCGGTTACGTCCTATCCTGATGACTACTTTTGCGCTGGTCGCCGGTATGTTGCCTGTTGCCATTGGTATTGGTGAAGGCTCTGGTTTTTACCGTCCGCTGGGCATCGCTGTGATTGGCGGTACTATCACGTCAACAGTGTTGACGCTGCTGGTAGTTCCGACTTTCTACGACAGTCTGGAATCGTTAAAACGTCGTATTAAAGCACGTTGGCGCCGCCGTTTTGCTGCCAAAGTTGCAGCACCAGCTGCAGATAAACCAGCGCTCAGTGCCAACTAATTCTTAAAGTTAACAACAACGCCTGCTTTTGCAGGCGTTGTTGTTTTTGCCCCCGCTATTATTGATTTTTGTGTTTATCCAGTATCTTGCTGTGTTTCTGCGTTTTCATGTAACTGCCGGTTAAATCTCACAAATATTAAATCTGTCACCTTGTTTTCACAAATTGGTCATTTTTTTGCCCCAGTATAAGCCGCCGTCGGTACTGCTCCGACTAACAACAACGAAGAAAACAAACAACTTATTTCTGGCGCAATTTTGGGAGATTTCACTGTGTTATTAACCCGCTTACACCCACTGACCCTGAGTTTATTATTGGCATTACAACCTGCAGTTCAGGCCGAAGAAATGGCCAACAACGCCGATGCAGAAGCTGCGATTGAAGTGATGTCAATCACCGGCAAAAAAGTGGCTTATGCCAACAATGCCACAGACGAAAGCGCCAAACTGCAACAAGCCGCCATCAGCAATGTGATGGACTTGATTAACAAATTACCTGGTGTCAATGTGGCGCAGGGCGATGCCTTTGGCAGCGACGATTACACAACTACGGTCAGCATGCGCGGTTTTGTGATTGACCGTGCCGATCAACAAATTGGTATTACCGTCGATGGTATTCCAAACGGTGGCTCTGCATATGCCGGCGGTAGTAAAGCCAACCGTTATCTCGATAGTGAAAATACCGGTTTTGTCGAAGTAGGCCAGGGTACTGGTGATATCAGCTCAGCCTCGTTAGACGCCCTTGGTGGTACTATTAACTTTGTGTCGGCCAACCCAATGGCAGAGCAACAAGCGCGGCTGGATTACAGCACCGGCAGTTTTAATGCCCGCCGTTATTTTGCCCGTTTTGACTCTGGTGAAGTGCTTGGCAACACCACTTCTTATTTCAGTTTGTCAGACAGCTACAACAGCCGCTGGATTGGTACCGGCAGCAATGGTTTTTCTAACCGTTTACACGCTGAAGCCAAGTCTGTGACAGAGCTTGATAACGCCAAAATTACCGCCCGTTTTTCTTATGATGATGCGCATGAAGATAACTACGACTACCGCAGCCTGACGCAGTTTAAACAAAATCCAAAGTTTGACGGTTTAACCAACATCTGGACCGGCAACCCGGATATTGACCAGAATTTTGCCGAAGCCTGGTCAACTTTACGTGAAAACACCCTGGCTTATGTCAAAGGCGATTTTACCCTTTCGGAAAACCTGCAACTGGACGTCAGCCCTTATCTGCATTTGCAGGAAGGTCGTGGTGACTGGTTACCGCCTTATCAGGTGTATGCAACTGATGCCAAAGGTCAGCAGATCAGTCAGGGCAATGGCGCTAAACGTCAAACCTTTAATTATGTGGATGCACAAGGGCGGCCAATTCTGGATCCAAAAGCCGATACCAGCAATGCCAAAAGAGTGTCATCTTACCGTCATACCCACTATGACAAAAACCGTTATGGCCTGACCGCCAACCTGAACTGGCAGCTGGATAACCAGCAGATCCGCACCGGTTTATGGTTTGAACAACAAGAGCGTAATCAAAGCCGTGACTGGCACCAGGTGCTGGACGCCAAGGTGTATCACTATTATGACGAAACACCATATTGGGTACAGTTTAACGACGACTACCAAAATGACGTGATGAAGTTTTATGTTCAGGACAAAATTGCGTTAGGCGATTTAGAGCTGACTTTGGGTGTGCAACAATATCTGGTTGATGTTGAGCGTAACGACAACTTTAACAGCGCGAATAACGGTAGCCTGGATTCAGATTCTGACTTATTGCCAAGTGTGGGTCTGGTTTACCCATTAACCGCCAATCTTGAGTTTTTCGCTGGTTTTTCCAAGAACTTTAAAGCAATTCCCGACACTTTGCTCAACACAGTGGGTCAGGACTTTAACAAGCTGGAGCCGGAAACTGCACAAAACTTTGACTTAGGTTTAAGGTATCAGGGCGATAGCATCAATGCGTCAGCCACTTTGTATAACATCAACTTTGATAACCGTATTACCTTATTGGCTTATCAGGAAGTGGATGGTGCGCCGGATTACCTGACTGAACTGGACGGTACCTTTGTCAACGTCGGTGGTGTGAAGTCTAAAGGTCTGGAAGCCAATATCGACTGGCGTTTTGCCGACAGTCTGAGCTTGAACTCAGGTTTAACATTAAACAACTCTGAATACACCCAAAACGTCAACGGCTATCGCGAAGGTGACAAAGTAGCGGCTATTCCGGAGCAAATGTTAAGTGCCACTTTAAAATACCAGCATGAAAATTACCGTGCAGGTTTAGGTGCCAAATACACAGCGGAATATTTTGGTGCAGCCAAACGCACTGAAATTAACAAAGTGGCGGTGTGGAACCGTGATGAAATTCCGGCCCTTACTTTATTAAACCTGTATGCCGGTTATCATGCCGAAATGGCGCAGGCTGGTCTTATTCAAACGCTGGATTTATCTTTTATCATCAATAACCTGACTGATAAAAGATACCTGGCCGGCGGTCAGGAAGGTGCTTATTTATTAGGTGCTGAACGTTCTGCCAGTTTAACCATCAGTTTAGGGTTTTAATTAAGCGCTTTAAGCATCAAACTAAAAAGGACAAGCCTTGGCTTGTCCTTTTTGTTTTTACGGGGTGCTGATAAAACCTTCAGTAATTTTTGCCTTAAAACCGCCAAAGCTATTTTATATAGCTTCCAGGCTGTAGTTGCCGTTTTTAAAAGCTTCTGCCAGCTCAAAAGAGCGCTCTGTCACTTCTTGCCAATAAGCGATTCGAGCGGCGTCTGTTAGTTTATTAAAGTCGGTTCTGTCCGGAATTTTGGCATAAGGCAAAGTTTTGACCCAGCTGTCGCTTGGGCACATCAATACCAGATTATGAAAATGTTGTTTGTTGCCACGGCGCCATTTTAAGTTTTTATCAAACCAGCCCGGACTTAAATGTGGGTAAAAATGCGGATACAACACCAGGCCTTTGTGACTAAAAGGCCAGTCAAAGTGATAATCCAGAATACCACCGTCGACAAAAATGCCGCTGCCGGCTTTTTCGATATGGGTGACAGGCGAAATCACCAGTGGAATAGCCCCTGTTGCCAAAAGCGCATTTTTTAAGTTATCGCCGCTAAGCGGGATACGTTGGGTTGGCAAATCTTTCAGATCAGCAAAAGAAGCTGCAGCTAGCGGATGCTGGAATAAATACCTTTGATAAAAAAAGCCCAGGGTACGGCGGTGTACTAAGTTTGCCGCAGCTGTCAGGGTTAAAGCGCCAATTTGCAGCGCTTTGTTTTGTAGTTTATTGATGCCCTTGGCCCGTGCTACCACAAAATTCAGTAAAAACACCGGGTTTTCAACCACCTGACGCAGATGATCGTCCGTTGGAAAAACAGCGTCCATCACAGTTGCAGAAATGGCGCTGACTTCTCTGATATTTGCTTTGGCTGGATAACACAAAGTGCGGTAGGCGTCACAAAAGCGCCTTGAGGCTGCGGCAGGATCTTGTTGACCATAACAGGCAAAACGCCAGGCGCCGGCCGAGCTGCCCAGCAGTTGTAGTGGTTTTTGCCGGTCTTTAAAAAACTCAGCACACAAATATTGATCAAGGCCAAATAAACTAAACCACTTAGGGCCACCACTGGCGCCCACTAAAACTTCAACTGCGTCGGCGGTTAAACCATGTTGTTTGATAGAAGCCAGCGCAGTAGGGCCGGCTTTAATAATTAACGGGGAAGACAAAGCTGCTCCTTGCTGTTCTGGTAAAAACCTTTGTGGTAACAATGCTGATAAATACTGCTGTTATCTGGTGTCACTATCTGGCATCACTCTCTGGTGCCGTTATCTGCTGTTGCTATCAGCTGCCCGCTCTGGCGTATCGGTTTGTAAAACATGGCTTTAGCATCAATAAACACGGCCGTATAAACGTTGATGCATTCTGTCGGCATATTCATCTGTCATACCGGCAATATAATCGGCAATCACCCGGGGCCCAAGGCCATGTTCCTGCTGCAGTCGCCAGCGTTGTTGGGTATTAAATGGCAATAAACGCAGCGGGTCGCTGCTAAAAGCACTAAATAGCTGCTGCACTATACGCTGACCACGAAATTCCAGTTGTTGCAGGCTAGGGTGCAAAATAACATGACGGTAGACAAAAGACTTCAGCAGTTGCAGCATCTGCTGCTCAACAGGCGGTAACACGGCGTTATAACGAATTAAAGGTTCAGCGGCGTCCGGCAATATTTCAGCCCATGTTACATGGGTGATTAGGCGATTGACCAGAGCACCAATGGCATCTTTACGAATATGATGAGCGGGATGAAACAGCTTGTCGCCCACCTGCTGTAAAAACTGTATGGCATCGGCAGGCCAGTCGCAACATAGCTGCGGCAGCTCGTTAAGCCATAAGTGCTGCTGTACTGTGCCTGTCACCACCGCATCTTCCAAATCATGTACCCCATAAGCGATATCGTCGGCCAGCTCCATAATAGAAGCGTCCAGTGATTTATAACGGGACTTAATAAAAGGCGCTTGTGCCAGAGCTTCTGTTTCGGCAAAGAGGTCGCGGTCCAGGCTGGATAAAGGCGCTAAAATCCAGTCCAGCAAATCCTGGTCTTCACGGTATATGGCTTTACAGGGTTTGTGTTTATCAATCAGCTGAGGCTGTAACATAGGGTACTTTAATAAACCCAATAAAGTGCGGCGCGCTAAATCCATACCACCAGTTTCGGTATAAGGTTCAAGTTTGCCGACTATACGCAACGTCTGACCATTACCTTCAAAACCGCCAAAATCTGCCATCACCGCATTTAATGCTGTTTCACCCCCATGACCAAAAGGCGGGTGGCCAATATCATGGGCCAGACACAAGGCTTCCATCAGGCTGTCTTCTGGTAACAACGCCAGTTGCAGCGGGGTTGCAGCATTTAATTTCAGCTGCGCCACTAAAGCCGTGCCTATCTGGGCAGCTTCCAGCGAGTGAGTCAGGCGGGTGCGGTAAAAGTCATTTAAACCAACCCCCATAATTTGGGTTTTGGCTTGTAACCTGCGAAAGGCTGCACTGTGTAAAATTCTGGCTTTGTCACGTTGCCAGGCCGTGCGGTGGTCCAGCGGTCTTTGGGTTGCACTGGGCTCACGTCTTTCATTCCATGCCGACATATCAGTTCCTGAACTGCAAAGATGCCTTATGCTACGCGATTTTATGCTGCCTTGCGACAGGGTTTGGCGGCAGTGGTGAGTGTTGCCAGCGGCAAAAAATCTGCCTAAAAGCAGATAAATAAAAAAGCACTGGACAAATATTTTATAAATACTGTATAAATAAACAGTAATGTATTTCACCTGACTTTTTATCCCTGATT
>NZ_JAVBXS010000049.1 GCF_030824435.1 Rheinheimera sp. | reverse complement strand
GCCACCACCGCTAATTTAAAGGCAAGGGAATAATCTTTTTGCGTACGCTTGGCTATTGCATTCATGACACTCTCCACGGTTCAGGATAAAAAGTGTCAACGTTATTTAGGACGGGTCAATAACAATAAAAAAAGGGGCCTTAAGCAGGCCCCTTGTGATGAGTTCAATTCTGAAGTTGCGGATTAGTACTCCAGACTTAACTCTTCTTCGTCATCCAGATCCAGCAGACGGCGCAGTCTTTTTTGCTCCAGCAGATCGTCAATTTTACGTCTGGCTTCGAGTTTATGTTTGTTTTTGCTTTCTTTGCCGCTTGTTTTACTTAGTTTCAATTCAGCTGCGATATCGACAGCGTCATAGTCCCCAGACATCATCTCTGCCATTGTTATTACTTCCATGGTTTTTTTCTTGTTGCGCCCAGTGTTTTAGCGTTAAATTTTTCACCACTAAAGCGATTTATTTTTATCGTTACGATAAGATACTCTTATTTTGCAGCTAAGTCGTTGCCTGTTATCGCAGTTCAGGCTAATTCCGGCGGCGAAATCAGAAACAAATAGTGTGAACTGGCTGTTTTTGTGCACAATCAAAACTCGGTTTTTCAGATCTGTTCAGCAACACTTCACGTATTAGCTGCACTACAACAGGAGAGAACTATGATGCGTACTTGGATTTTAGGTGTGGGTGTTTTATTGCTGGGGCAAAGTGCACTGGCTCAAGCCAATCAGTGTGGTGATATTCTTGGCCACTCAATGCAGCAGCTTCGCAGCAAAGAAACCGTTGATTTGTGTGAACAGTTTAAAGACAAAACCTTGCTGATAGTAAACACCGCAAGCAAATGTGGTTTTACCCCTCAATTTAAAGAGTTACAGGCGCTTTCGGAAAAGTATGCGGATAAAGGTTTGGTGGTGCTGGGTTTTCCATCTGACGACTTTATGCAGGAGCATGACGATGAAAACAAAACAGCTGAAGTTTGTTATATCAACTACGGTGTGAAGTTTCCGATGTTTTCTACCAGTGCAGTGCGGGGCGACGATGCCAACCCGATTTTTAAAGCTTTAATTGCCAAAACAGGTGAAAAACCGTCGTGGAACTTTAATAAATATCTGGTCAGCAAAGACGAAAAAACTGTGCAGCATTTTGGCAGTAAAGTGAGCCCGCTTGATCCGGACTTTCTGGCCGCTGTTGATAAAATGCTGTTGAAATAAAATCAGTTTTTTAAGCTGCCCACCAACCAATATTCAGGTGCAGCCCTCGACAGCAAAACATTGTTAACCAGAGAAGCAGAGCCTGATGGCTCTGCTTTTTTTTATGTACAGGACGTACGGTATACCGGCGTTGCAGGAGCAAAAAGCCGGTGATGTACAGGACGTACGATATACCGGACGTACGTTACAGGGCGTTGCAGGAGCAAAAAGCTGATGGTCGACGCTGATAGCAAAATTTTCAGCTGATTTTTTGTTCAGTTGTGGTGGTCTCAGCTCCCTGACTTTCACCGCCCCCATGCAAACTCAGGCCCTGTTTTGTAAAAAAATACAGACATAGTGACCCAATCGCGCACGACACAGCAAAAACGTGCAGTTGTAGTGGCTTGCGCCCTGCACACAGAGCGATTAATATCTCCTTTAGTTATTACCATATTCCATTATTGAATAAGGGCTGTGATGGAGCTGATCCTGACACTGCTGGCGGCGTTAATTATCGGTTTATGCCTTGGTCTTTTTGGCTCTGGCGGCTCCATTATGACAGTGCCGGTATTGTTGTATTTGTTGAAGTTGCCGGAAAAAGTTGCGATAGCTTCAGCACTTGGGGTTGTGGCTTTGATCAGTCTGGTGGCTTTGTTGCCTTATTTATACCGGCGGCATTTGCAGTGGAAGTTGTTATTCAAGCTGGCGCTGCCAGGTATGCTGGGCGCCTGGGTGGGCAGCTGGGCCAGTCATTTTGTGGCGTCGCAGTGGCAATTGTTATTATTGGCGCTGCTGATGAGCTTCAGTGCACTGAATATGTGGCAACAACAAATCTGGCAGTGGCCACTCAAACGCAGTTGGCAAATTGTGCTGGTTGGTTTTTTGTTGGGTTGTCTGACCGGTTTTGTTGGTGTCGGCGGTGGCTTTTTAATAGTGCCCTTGTTGCTGGCGGTGACCAGCCTGACAATGTCAGCGGCTATTGCGACCAGTCTGGCGCTTATTCTGCTGCAAAGCAGCGTTGGTTTTATCGGCCATTATCAGCAGCTTGCATTACAAGGGCTGCAGCTTGATTTGGGTTTGATTGTTATGTTGGGTGCTTTAGGTGCATTGGGCAGTCTGTTGGCTTTATTGCTAACGAAACATCTGCCACAAGCTTTGTTGCGCCGTATTTTTGCATTGTTGCTGCTGGTACTTGGCGCCAGCTTATTATGGCGGCATTTTTTGTAGTGACACTTTGATAGCAGTATGTCGAAGTGGCAAAAAGTCGGGTAAAAATACCTGGTTGGATGTTGAACAAACCCGCAGTTTGCGGGTCTTTTTAAACGTTGTATATTAGATAAAGCTAAATTGAGGTGAGTATGACTGTAGAAAGAGCAATTCTGGCTTTTGCCGGTTTTATGGTGTTGTTGTCGTTGTTGTTAACTTATACGGTGCACGCAAATTTTGTCTGGTTAACTGTATTTGTTGGTGCCAACTTATTTCAAAGCGCTTTTACCGGTTTTTGTCCGGCCGCTATGGTGCTGAAAAAAGTCTTTGGTTTGCCAACCGAAGCACAAAAAGCACTGGCGGGTTAAGCGGCATCAAAGCGCTGCTCTGTTGCCGGTGTTTTTTACCACTGTTATATCGCTTTTATACTGAGGTGAGGCAGTGGCTAGCCGGCAATAAAACCGCTATCCACTGCAGTTGCTTTGCTGCTGGCGGCTACGCGGGCCAGCTCATCACAACGCTCGTTTTCCGGATGACCGGCGTGGCCTTTGACCCATCGCCAGTCAATCTGATGACGGGCGCTTGCTGCATCTAGTCTTTGCCATAAATCTTTGTTTTTCACCGGTTCTTTTTGGCTGGTACGCCAGTTGTTGCGTTTCCAGTTTTTTAGCCATTGAGTAATACCAAGACGCACATACTGGCTGTCGGTGGTTAGCACCACATTACAGTCTTCTTTTAAACTTTCCAGGCCAACAATAGCGGCCATCAATTCCATTCTGTTATTGGTGGTTTGCAAAAAACCACCTGACATCTCTTTCAGATGTTGTTGATATTTCAGGACCACGCCATATCCGCCAGGGCCTGGATTGCCCAGACAAGATCCATCAGTAAAGATTGCCACAGTTTTACGCATCAACGCTTCCCAGGTGCTTAAACGGCGTATAATCTAACGCAAAAGCGCAAAAAAACGAATTGAAGATGGCAAAACGACAGATAATTCTCGACACCGAAACCACAGGTATTAATCCTTCAGATGGCCACCGCATTGTCGAAATCGGTTGTGTGGAGATGTTTAACCGCAGGCTGACCGGCAATAACTTCCATGTTTATTTAAACCCGGACAGGTTTATGGATCAGGAAGTTATCAATATCCACGGTATCACCAACGAGTTTGTTGCCGATAAACCCAGATTTCGTGACATAGCGCAGCAGTTTTTTGAGTATATCCAGGGTGCTGAGCTGGTTATTCACAACGCAGCGTTTGACGTCGGTTTTATTAATCACGAGTTTAATTTACTCAAACCTGCTTTGCCGCCAGTGCAAACGGTTTGTGCCATTCTCGATACCCTGGCCATGGCGCGCGATTTACACCCGGGGCAAAAAAATAACTTAGATGCCTTGTGCCGCCGTTACGATGTTAATAACAGTCACCGGACTTTCCACGGCGCTTTATTAGACGCCGAAATTCTGGCAGATGTTTATCTGGCGATGACAGGCGGGCAGGTCAGTTTAAATCTGGCTTCGCATCAGGACAACGCCGAGCAACAACAACAGCAGCAGGTGCAGGGTTTGGTTCGTCGTGGCGCTTTGCGGGTGGTTACAGCTTCTATGACTGAGCTGGAAGCCCATGAAAAGCGTCTGGATTTGGTGCAGAAAAAAGGTGGGAGTTGCCTGTGGCGAAGTTAGCAGTCTGGTGTGTGGTTGCGCTGTTGTGTTCTGGTTCAGTGATGGCGCAAAACAACAACGAACAACAGATCTCTGCCGCTGTGAAGCCCGGGGCTGAACCTGATACTGCTTTAAACGCAGCACAACAAACAGCGCAAAAGACAGAGCCCGGCAATACAGGTCTTATCGAGTTGCCGGATATTTCGGCCAGCAACCAGATCCCGTTGCTCGACAACAGATTCCGTATTGATTTTGAAGTGAAAGAAATTACGCTGGTGTTTTTTCGCAAAAAAGGCACTGCGTCGATAGTGCTGGTGCGGCCGGACGGCAGCAAAATTTATTCGCGTAACGCCAAAGAGCAAAAAGTGATTTGGCATGACGACAAAACTTATGATCTGATCAAAATTACCAACCCGGTGCCAGGACCCTGGCAGGCAATAGGGCAAATATTGCCGGAAAGCCGCATTATGGTGCTGACGGACATCGATTTGGAAGTTGACCCTTTGCCGGCCGATTTAATGGTGGGTGAAACCTTAAAAGTAACGGCCAGGCTGACCAATGGTGGCAAACCCATTAATGCCCGTGATTTTCGCGATATTCTGCAACTGGATGTGTTGCTGATCAGCACACAAAAACCTGAATACGATAACCACTTGCAGACGGTGATTGAATTTACTTCTTTTAAGGATGATGGCAAAAACTTTGATGAAAGGCCCAGAGATGCCATTTTTACCGGTGAATTTAAACTGGATTTTCCGGCGGGCGAGTGGATCCCTAAATATATTGTTAAAACCCCACTTTATACCCGTGAGTTGATCCAGCAACCTATTCTGGTACATCGCACACCTTTGCAGGCAGATGCACAGCCAGCGGCGACTGAGCAGGACAAACATATGCTGAATTACAGCATACTGCCAGGACCTGCAGTGGGTGACAGGGTGTCGTTACAAGGGCGTATTCATTTTCCCAGTGAAGAAGTGCAGAGTTTTACCCTGGGTGAACAAAAAGGCAATAACCGTTCGTTGGCCGTGGTGAATGCCGGTGTTGGCACTTACCGTATTGAACATACTATGTTCGGTAAAACCAGCACCGGACGTGATTTTGTGGTGAATCTTCCTGAAGTGACCTTTGCCGCTGTAGGACCAAAAGTTGAAGTGCCTCAGGTTGATGACGCCACAGTTGCGGCGGTTAAAGCAGCCTCTGCCGATACTTCAGCCGCTGCAGGTGACAGCAACACAACAGCTGAAGCAGCAGTGACTAAAACTGAAACTGCCACTGAAGTTGCAAAACCTTTCCCGATTTTTTCGGTGATTTTGTTGAATATAGCCATTTTGTTGTTTGGCGGTGGCGGTATTTTGTTGTTGATGAACGACAAGGCAAGATCAGTTTTTAGTAGGTTTATCGCAAAATTAAATCCTGTTGCGATGTTAAAACAGAAAAAAGCGCAAAAAGAGGCCATGGCAGGGGAAGGGCAGGCAAGTGGAAAAACGGTTGAATCAGCTAAAAAAGGTCAAAAAAACAACGGCAGTGATGATATTTTAGACCTTTCGTTACCGGATGATTAAGCTTTAGCCAAATGCACCAAAAAAGAGGTTGACGGCCTATCGGTGAATCCGTATTATTCCCGCCGCACCGCAGCATACCCAATTGAAAATGCTGTTGTGCTTGGCGCGGAGCGGTAGTTCAGTCGGTTAGAATACCGGCCTGTCACGCCGGGGGTCGCGGGTTCGAGTCCCGTCCGCTCCGCCAATATTTTGATGTACACCGGAGCGGTAGTTCAGTCGGTTAGAATACCGGCCTGTCACGCCGGGGGTCGCGGGTTCGAGTCCCGTCCGCTCCGCCACTACATCAAAAACACTTTCTGATTCCGGAGCGGTAGTTCAGTCGGTTAGAATACCGGCCTGTCACGCCGGGGGTCGCGGGTTCGAGTCCCGTCCGCTCCGCCAATTCAGAAAGCTACTTTAGAGGTGATACCTTTAAAGTTGTAAATGCCAAAGAGCGCAAGCTCACTCCAGCGCGGAGCGGTAGTTCAGTCGGTTAGAATACCGGCCTGTCACGCCGGGGGTCGCGGGTTCGAGTCCCGTCCGCTCCGCCACTTTACTGAAGCTAATTCAGTAAAACATCAACCAGCCTTGTGCTGGTTTTTTTGTACTTAAAATTCGGTCAGTGATATGACAGTGGCCGTCTGGCGACGGCAGTTCAGTCGGTTGTTCTTTATGAAAAGCAAGGCCGGCCTGTCACGCCGGGGGTCGCGGGTTCGAGTCCCGAAAGCTTCGCCACTTTACTGAAGCTAATTCAGTAAAACATCAACCAGCCTTGTGCTGGTTTTTTTGTTTTTACTCTCCGGCTTCTCGCAGAGCTCGTCGCGTGAAAACGGCGCAAGCCAAATTGTTGGCTTGCTTAGACCCGTTTTCACCCGGGAATCGCCAGAGGCTCATGCGTTCATTCGGCAAAACGCAAAATTATTTGCGTGTTGAGATCCCGAATTCACCCTGTAAAAATCCCTTCGGGACCAGCTAAAGCTTTCCACAAAACGGCAGGAACATCGTTTTGCACAGCAAGGCTGCCAAAGGCGAGACACATGGATGTGGCGAGTGTAAAACACTCCGGGCGTTTTTGTGTTTTTACAATCCGGCTTCTCGCAGACCTTGTCGCGTGAAAACGCCAGAGGCTCATGCGTTCATTCGGCAAAATGCAAAATTGTTTGCGTTTTGAGATCCCGAATTCACCCCTGCAAAAATCCCTTCTGGACCAGTTAAAGCTGTATTTTTATATGCCGTCAGCAGCCCCCGTGTATCTCTGCTTCCTCTTCTGACTGGATTAACTTATCCGCTTTTATCGGCTTCTGCTAACTTTGATAAAAACCATCCTGGTGATGTGGCTATGAGTAAATCCCAACTCTTATATCAGCAAAAACTGCTCGAATTTATTGATGTTTGTAATGACGGTTATGCCATTCTGGACGCTGATGACAGACTGCTGGGTTGTAATCAGGCCTTTTGTGACATTTTTTATCAGGACAAAAGAACCATGTTGGGCATTTTGTTTGATGACCTGATGCGCAAATCTTTTGTTGAACGCAAGGGTATTCGTATTGACGCTGATGATATTGATGAATGGTTAAAACAAGCACATCAACGCCGAAGGCAAAATCCGTTCCGGTTGTTTGAAGTCGATTTGCTGGATAACCGCTGGTTTTTGTTTTCTGAACAAGTGCTGCCAACAGGCGAAATGTTGTTACAGGCCAAAGAAATTACCAAACAAAAAGTGTTGGAACATCAGCTTCATTCAAAAGTGGCGACGCTCAGCGAATTGGCGCTGACAGACGAACTAACCAAAGTGGCCAACAGAAGGTGTTTTGTTGAGTCTGCCAGTGCTGAATTATCCCGTTGCCAACGCCTGCAATTACCTTGTGCATTATTTGTGTTGGATTTAGATTTTTTTAAATCGGTGAACGATCTCTACGGGCATCAGTCCGGCGACGAAGTGCTGAAGGCAACGGCACACCGTATTAAAAAGGCGCTGCGTGAATACGATATTTTTGGCCGTATTGGTGGTGAAGAGTTTGCGGTATTTTTATCGGAAACTTCGCTGGAGCTGGCTTTGCAGGTGGCTGAACGCATTCGTGCTTTGCTGGCGGATTACCCCATTAAAGCAGGCAGCATTGAACTTTGTGTCACTATGTCTATTGGCATTGCCCTTTGTCACGGCAACAGCAGTTTTGAAGATTTATATACCCAGGCCGATGCCGCGTTATATCTGGCAAAACGCAATGGCCGCAACAGAGCCGAACTTTATCAGCCGTCATAAAAGACTGAGAGTGAGGCTGCAAACGCATATTAATAAAAACCATTAAGCAGCGACATCCTGTTGTGCTTGTTACAAAAGGCCAGCAAAAGATATTTATTATGGTAAAAGCATGCCACACTGCAAAAACATAAAAACTTCAGCCATCAAGAGTTTAGCCTTGTGGCTCTAATCAGTTTTATCTGATTTTGATGTTTTAGCTTTTATAAAGTTACACTTTTTTCTGTTGAAATTCAGTGTTTTGCGGCTATAGTCCATTTGAGGATATGCAAATCTTTACCTTCATAGACGTAGCTCAACCCTCATAACATATCTGGTTGTGGCGCCAGCCTGGTGTTTTATCACCTGATGCAAGTGTCAAAGGGATCCATTTGTGTGTTTTCACCGTACAACAAACAAGCGCATAAGGAAATTCTAATAAACTGCAGAGCAGCACCTTGGTACAACACAGCGCCAACTGCTGCTATGTTGCATAAAACCCTGATTAAAAACCGATGTGGCAGCCCTGACTTTTGGATAAAAACTCAGGCAGACAAGGCCGTTTCAGCCACCAACAACCCCAGCGGGCTATTTACAATATAAGGTTCACCTGATGAAGATAATTAATCGTTTGTATGCAGGTTTTGCAATTTTACTTGTCATCATGCTTGGCATCACGGTGTTTGGTTTACTGAAAATCAGTGTTGCCGATGAGAACCTGACCCAACTTTCTGAACAAACTGCGGTTGAACAGCGTCAGGCCATCAACTTCCGTGGCAGTGTGCATGACAGAGCTATTTCCATCCGGGACGCTGTGTTGGTGGCAGATAAAATAAAATCCGAGCAACATCAGCAGGATATAAAACGTTTAAATGACTTTTATCAGCAGTCGGCCGCAACGCTGGACAATATGTACAACAAGGTAAAACACAGTAACGAAGAAGCCGCTTTGTTGCAGGATATTAAAGAGATTGAAGCTTCAACCTTAAAGGCAACAGCAACGCTGCTGGAGATGATCAACACAGAACAACAGCAACAAGCCAGCGATTATCTGCAAACGACAGTGTCTCCAGCTTACTCCGAGTGGCTTAAAAGAATTAATAAGCTAATTGATTATCAGGAAATTGCCATTCAGCAGCAGGTGACAGCAGCGCGTCAGCAAACCCATAGCTTCCAGCAGGTGATGCTGATAGTAACGCTGATAGCGCTGGTGATCGGCAGTTTTGTGGCGATACGGTCGGTCAAAAGCTTAAAAAGCATTATTGGTGGTGAACCTGAATATGCCGCTTTTGTGATTAACAAAATTGCCGCCGGCGACTTAACTGTAGATGTTGGTACTGTCACCACAAATAGCATTTTAAGTGCTGTTCAGGACTTAACGGCACATTTAAACGGCATCACCAAAAACTCCATCAGAGCAGCCAGTGAGTTATTAAACGCATCCAAAGATTTATTGCAAACAGCCAGGCAAAATGAAGCTTTAATCAGCCACCAGAAACTGGCAACAGAACAAGGTGCGACTGCCATTAATCAAATGTCGGCGACAGTGACTGATGTGGCGCATCACACCAGTGCCGCTGCTGGTTTGGCACAAAGCGCAATCAATGAATTTAATGCCGGGCAGAGTGAAGTGACTAAAACCCAGTCCAGTATTAATGCGCTTGCCGCCAAAGTCAGCGAAGCGGCAGAGGTGATTAACCATTTATCACAAGACAGCCGGCAGATTGGCTCTGTGCTTGAGGTGATTCAGGGCATTGCCGAACAAACCAATTTGCTGGCGTTAAACGCTGCTATTGAAGCGGCACGCGCCGGTGAACAAGGTCGTGGTTTTGCAGTGGTTGCCGATGAAGTGCGTAACCTTGCCAGCCGTACTCAGGAATCGACCCGGCAAATTCAGGCAGTGATTGAAAAAATGCAGGGCAGTTCATTAAAAGCTGTTGCTGTGATGAATGAAGGTCAGGCGCAGGCCAATATTAGTGTGGAGCAGGCGCAATGTGCCGGTGATTCATTAAACGCTATCAATCTGTCGGTTGGCAAAATCAGTGATATGAATACTCAAATTGCTGCTGCGGCTGAAGAGCAGTCTGTTGTGGCTTTTGAAATTAATAAAAACTTCAGTCAAATTACCAACTCTGCGACACAGGCCGAGCAGGAAGCAAGCAAAATTACCCTGGCAAGCCAGCAGTTGGAAACATTGGCCCGCACGCTGGAGCAAAATGTAAAACAGTTTAAAACCAGAAGCTAAACACTGGCGTTTTTGCAGGTGGCGGCCGGGGTTTGTGCTTAGGGCTGCTGCAACACCAGATCATCAGCTGCCAACAACAGCAGAGAAACAAAAAGCAACAAAGGAAGCTCAACCAGCTTCCTTTTTTATATACAGGGACTGATGTTATGCCGCTATTGCAGAAGCAAATAGCCGCATAACAAGGTGGTAAGAATGAGCCTGGTTGCAGCTGTCAGTGAATGTGTCTCAGATGTTAGTTTGTATCAGGTGCCACAACCTGTCAGGCACCACAAGTTTCAGGTTCCACAAGCTTCAGGTTCCACAAAAAGTCCGGTAGGGCGCACCACCAGGCGTTGGCGCTTCAGCCCAGCGTGCATTGTCTGGTGTTGGGTAAAAAGGTGATTTGAGATCGACGGCAAACTGATTAAATAAAGTGAGATCCTGCTGGGTGGTCACATCCAAAATAATTTGTTCAATCTGATGATTCCGTGGAATAAACAGCGGGTTGACGCTGTTCATCCGCGCCTGAATTTCTGCTGTGTTAAGCGGGGTGTTTTCTTGTTGCAGCTGTTGCAACCAGCTTTGATGCCAGCTTTGATAAGCGCTGCTATCGGCAAAAAACTCAGCCGGGCCTGAGGTTGACAATGGGTCGTTCAGGGTTTCACTTAACAGGCGAAAGGTCAGGGTAAAATCCAGTTGTGAGGCGGCCATCAGGTCCAGCAGCTGTTGTACCAAAGCGGCATTCTTATCATTGGCCGTTAAAGCCAGTTTTGCGCAGAACCTTTGTTGCCACTGTTGTTGATACATGGCCGGAAATTCGTTGAGTACAGCAGTTGCAAGCGCAACGGCTTGTTGTTCGTCCTGATGCAATAACGGCAATAAAGCTTCAGCAAGCCGTGCCAGGTTCCACTGGGCGATGGCCGGTTGGTTTTTATAAGCGTAACGGCCTTGCTGATCAATAGAGCTAAACACTGTGTGTGGGTCGTAACTATCAAGAAAGGCACAAGGGCCATAATCAATGGTTTCGCCGCTCACCGTCATATTGTCGGTATTCATCACACCGTGAATAAAACCGATGCTCATCCAGTGCGCCACCAGACTGGCCTGCGCCTGACAGACAGCACGCAGCAAAGCCAGATAAGGTTCGGTGTTGTGTTGCAGCTGTGGGTAATGACGTTTAATCACATAATCGGCCAGCTGTTGCAGCGCCTCTTTATTCTGCAACATTGCCACATACTGAAAAGTACCAATACGGATATGGCTGGCGGCAACTCTTGTCAGAATGCCACCTGGTTGTGGTCTGTCGCGGTAAACCGGCTCACCTGTGAAGACTGCTGCTAAAGCACGGCTGGTCGGAACCCCAAGCGCAAACATGGCTTCGCTCACCAGATATTCCCGCACCACAGGCCCTAAAGCCGAGCGGCCATCACCACGGCGTGAATAAGGGGTGGGGCCTGCACCTTTCAGCTGAATATCGCGTTTTTGTCCTTTGTTATCAATCATTTCTGCCAGCAATAATGCCCTGCCATCGCCAAGACGTGGTGACAGCTGACCAAACTGATGGCCACTATAAGCCTGCGCCAGCGGTTTGCTCCAGGTCGCCTGCTGATTGCCGCTGAAAATGGCAAGGCCTGCTGTGGTTTCACATAAAGCTGCGTCTAAACCCAGCTCGCTGGCAAGGGCGTGATTAAAAGCCAGCCACTGTGGCGCTGCCACAGGGGTTGCGGCGCAAAATTGATAAAATTCAGCGGGTAGGCTGCTGTAGCTATGTTCGGTTTGCATAAAATTAGTTACTTCTGCTGTGGCTGGCTTGCTGCACCAGCACCCATGGATGGCCAGATTGTACCCTGAGCCCGTGCAGGCAGGTAGCTGATAACAGTCATTTGTGCTGCCTGAGCTGTGATCAAAACACTGCTGCCAGTTGTCCGACAGGCAACAGTGTAATGGCTGAGCCCTTAATCAACTGGCTGGATAAACTTATCACCCAATAAAGCAGCACCCAGATGGCCCACTTTGACATAAATTAAAGCGCCTTCTTCACCGGTAAAAGGCTGATGCTGGCTATACCTTGGGTTTCTAAGCCAGCTCATTGCCGGATAAGCCCCCAGCTCGTCACAAAATACCCCTTCGAGCACCAGAATTTCTTCACCGCCCGGATGGATATGTGGATGAAAATGGGTATGAGGCGCAAAACGCACCAGCGCAGTACTGACGCCATCATATTCATGTAGTGGCAGTACCGACAAGCCAGGCGCTATGCCGGGCACAAAGTTGTGCTGCTGGCTGTGCAATACCAGCTGCTGCTTGTCGCCTTGTGAAAACTGCCAGAGTTTAACCAACAACAAACAGCCGTTTTTTGAATAAGGTGTATGGCTGCTGCCGGGTGGGTTACGCAGGTAGGTACCGGCCGGATAATCACCATGTTCATCACTGAACACGCCTTCCAGTACCAGAATTTCTTCACCACCCTCATGCTGATGGCGGTGATAACCGCTGCCGGGCGCATAACGCACCAGACTGGTGGCGCGGGCAACTTCACCACCGGCTCTGTCCAGCATGATGCGGCTGACCCCGGCCATAGGCGAGGGCAACCACTGCTGTTGTGCGCTCAGCAGCACCACTCTTTGCGCAAAGTTGTTATGCAGCTGCATTTGCGGCTTTAACCAAAATGGCTAAAGGCAATTTTATTGCCGTCGGCGTCGCGCACATAAGCACCATAAAACTTGCCCGGAATACGTTGGCCAGGCGCGCCGTCGCAGCTTGCACCCAGCGCAATAGCTTTGTGATAAAGCGCGTCTACCAGAGTTTTGCTGCCAGGGCTGATAGCCACCATAGTGCCATTGCCAGGCGCCGCCGGCTCTTTATTAAAAGGTACACAAATGGCCAGCATAGGTTGCTGCATGCTTTGGCCAAAAAAGATAATTCTGTCCATTTCAAGTAAAGGTTTAGCGTCAAGCTCTGACAATAACTGGCTATAAAATTCGCGGGCGCCGGCTAAATCGCTGACACCAAAAGTAACGTAACTAATCATGGTTTTTCCTGTTAGAAGGTTAAAATACGGCTGAATATCAAAAAGTTGCCTGGCTTTTGCACTGCACTTTTAACTCAGAACTTTTTGCGCTGAAATTCGGGCTGGTTCAAGTCAGTGCTGCAACTGAAGCTTTTACGTTTGATGTACTGATTTGGAGCTGTCTGAGCGCAAATAATGCAGGTTGCGCCCTGACATTGGCGATAGCTGCCATCTTAGTGTGGCAGCTATGGTGGAGGAAGGGGTTTACACTTCAACGGCCAAACCCGCTTCCTGCCATGCCTGAAAACCACCACTGACTGAATACACCTGAGTAAAACCCATCTGTTGTAACGACAAAGCCGCCAAAGCTGAACGGGCACCACTACGGCACAGCAGGTACACTGCTTTACCGGCCAGAGTAGCCAGTGCCTGGTCTGTTTCACAGATAGCAGCAACGGTAGGGTGTTGATGGATACGCATTTCCAGCACGCCTCTTGGGTAATTCACTGCACTGTGAATATGACCGGCGTTAAATTCGTCCGGCTCCCGCACATCAATCAATATTGTGTGTGGGTCGTTCAGCTGAAGGGCCAGTTGTTGCACATTAATTTCCCGGATCTGACTTTTGGCTTCAGCTACCAGTTGTTGCGCGTTTTTCATCATATACCCTGTATAAATTGCCGGAAGATGCTGGCTAATGTAGCGGTAGATTTTGCTGCTGACAATGTTTATTAGTTTAATCTAATTTAAAGGCCGGCTTGTATTCATTGATTTGCCTTCTTATTATCAAATTGAGGCTAAAACTACAGCCACCATTTCAGCTCAGTACCGCAGGAGTGATCTTTGTCAGGTGCCAGTCAGCAGTTATCCAGATTAAAACTTTATTTCCGGCAGACAATTTGGCTGCTATTGGCATTTATCGGCAGTTTTTTCTGGTATGTGCGTTCGGAGCAGGTGATAGACGAAGCCAACCGGCAGCGGCTGCAATCTTTTTTTCTGGCGGACGAGCTGCGTCAGACATCGGACGATTTAACACGGATGGTGCGCAGTTATGTCACTACCGGCGATCATCTTTATAAAGATTATTTTCAGGAAATTATTGCCATCCGTGATGGTCAGGCGCCAAGACCACAACATTATCACAGGCTGTATTGGGATCTGGTATTTGCCGGCAGTGCTAAACCCAAGGCTTATGGCCCACCGGTGGCCTTGTTGCAACTGATGCAACAGGCCGGTTTTACCGAAGCTGAATTTGCCAGATTGGCACAAGCCAAAGCCGCATCTGATGATTTAACCGCCATTGAGTTTCAGGCCATGCAGTTGGCAGAAGCAGCCGTAAAATTGCCGTTGTTGCCACAACTGCTGCAACGCCAGCAAGCATTACAACTGTTGTTTGATGACAATTATCATCAGGCCAAAGCGGGCATTATGCGCCCTATTGACGAGTTTTATCTGCAGGTGGACAGCCGCACTGCTGCTGAAGTAGAGCAAGCCATGTGGTCGGCTGATTTACTGCGCGCGCTTTTTATTGCCATTGCTTGCTGGTTGTTTTTATTGGTCTGGCGGGTGCAACGGCAGTTTAATGCAGTGCTTGGTACTTCTTTAACCGATTTATATAAACACATCAGTGTGTTGGGGTCGGCGCAAGACTCGGCACTGATTGAAGTGCCTGCAGGAAAACAAGACACAGTGCTGGGCTGGCTGGCGCGTACCCAACAACGTTTATTGCAGCTGGATGAGACCAGACGCATGACACAACACAGATTGGAACATCTGGCGCATTATGATGCTCTGACCGGTCTTGCCAACAGGTTATTGTTAATACAGTCGCTGCAAAGAGCGATGGATCAGCAGCCCCAGTCGCTGCTTGGTTTGGCTTATCTGGATATCGACGGTTTTAAATTTATTAATGATCATCATGGTCATCAGTTTGGTGACAGGGTCCTGGTGCAGTTGGCGCTGCGGTTATCGCATTTGCAAAGGCCCCAAGATCTGATTGCCCGTTTTGGCGGTGACGAATTTGTGGTGTTGTTGTATCCGCTGATTGATGAACAACAAGGTTGTATCTTGTTACAGCGTTTGCTCAGTGAAATCAGCCAACCCATTTATGTGGAAGGGCTTGAACTTCGGTTGTCGGCCAGCGCCGGCCTGACTTTTTATCCACAAGCTGCGGTGCAGGCGGATCAACTGTTACGTCAGGCCGATCAAGCAATGTATCAGGCCAAACAAGGTGGAAAAAACCGTTATCACAGATTTGATGCTGCCAGGGAGCAGCAGCTGCGCGGTTACCATCATCAGTTGGAACAAATCCGCCAGGCACTGGAGCTGGCACAGTTTGAACTCTTTTATCAGCCCAAAGTAAATATGGCCACCGGTGAAGTGATGGGACTGGAAGCGCTGGTTCGCTGGCAAGATCCAAAACGTGGTTTGCTGTTGCCGGCGGAGTTTTTGCCGTTGTTAGAACAACATGTATTGGGTATCAAACTTGGACAATGGGTATTGGCAGAGGCTATCCGGCAGCTGGGATTGTGGCTGAGAAGGGGTATTCGCTTGCCTGTCAGTATTAATATTGCAGCTAATCATTTGCAACATGCTGACTTTGAAAAAGATTTGGCGGAATTATTAGCGCCAAACCCGCAGCTGGCACAGTTTGTTGAACTGGAAATTCTGGAGTCCAGTGCGCTGGATGATATCGGCAGAGTCAGTGCATTGATGGAAAAATGCAGTGCTTTAGGGGTGCGTTTTGCGCTGGATGATTTTGGCACAGGTTATTCTTCGTTGTCTTATCTGAAGCGGTTGCCACTGCATAGCTTAAAAGTCGATCAGAGTTTTGTGCGTGATTTGCTGGTGGACGACGATGATGTACCTATATTGCAGGGCATATTGGCGCTGGCCAAAGCCTTTCATATGGAGATCATTGCCGAAGGTGTGGAAACCGAAGGCCATGGTCAGAAACTGTTGCAGATGGGTTATCAGCTGGCACAGGGTTATGCTATTGCCAGACCTATGCCGGCCTCGGTTTTGTTAAATTGGCTACCTGAATGGCAGCCACCGGAGTCATGGCTAAATAATCGTTAAATATCAATTAAATACCTATATTTTGTCTTTTTGTTCTGGTTATTCTGTCAACAGGTTTTGTTCATTTTAACGACTTTTAACGGGCTCGTATTGACGCCTGAAAAAAAATCACCTAAGTTGTGTAAGCGCTTACAAGGTGGTTCATCTGCTGTAATTGAAAACCTGTCCGGCGCCAAAATTATTCAGAGTTACAAAAAATAGTAGCCATAAAAAACAGTCGACAGGGATAACAGAATGAAATCGAGAACATTTCGAAAAACCAGATTAGCCACCAGTTTGTCTTTGGTGCTTGGGGTTGGGGTGGTATTGCCCGCTTATGCGCAGCAAGCAACAACAGAAAGCGCACAGCAAAAGACCGCAGCAGAAACTCAGAACAAAGATCAGATTGAAGTGATTGCAGTCACAGGCATCCGTGGCAGTCTGATCAAAGCCATGGACACCAAAAGATCATCCGAAGGTATTGTTGACGCTATTTCGGCCGAAGATATCGGCAAATTCCCGGACACCAACCTGGCTGAGTCATTACAACGTATCAGCGGTGTGTCAATTGACCGGGTCAATGGTGAAGGCAGTAAAGTTTCAGTCCGGGGTTTTGGTCCGGATTTTAACTTAGTGACTCTGAATGGCCGGCAAATGCCGGTCACAACGGGTTCACGTTCATTTGATTTTGCCAATATCGCCTCTGATTCGATCAGTGGTGTTGAAGTGCACAAAACCAGTTTTGCCTCGAACCCTACCGGTGGTATAGGTTCAACCATTAACGTGGAAACGCTGAGACCACTGAGCACTCCGGGTATGAAAGCCACGGCCAACCTTGCCATGGTAGACGATCGTTCCACTGACAAGGGCTCAGCAACCCCTGAATTTTCCGGTATTTACTCCAACACCTTTGACGACAATAAATTTGGTGTTTTGGTATCCGGCAGTTATCAGGAACGTGAAAGTGGCAACCAACAGGCGAACGTCGGCACTGGCTGGCGTAGTTTTTCCGGTAAGGTTGATAACGACTGGGGGGCAGGTACTGCAGAATGGGGTGGTGTACCCCAAACCGGTCAGGTGAACAGGCCTGGCCCAAATGATATTTATTCGGTGCCACAAACCACCATTTATAAGTTTGAAGAACAGCAGCGGGTGCGTACCAACGGTCAGCTGGTGTTGCAATACAGCCCGGTCGATTCAGTGAAAACCACTGTTGATTACACTTATATGCGCAACGACATCGATACCCAATATAACGATGTTTCCGCCTGGTATACCTTTGTGCCTTCGCAAAACGTCTGGACTGACGGCCCTATTTCTTCCCCATTAATTTACTCCGAAACCTATGATGCAAAACAAGATTTATCAATGGGTGCCGGTGATTATGGCGTGCGTAATGAAAGTGGTTCTTTAGGTTTTAATCTGGAATGGCAGCCAACGGACCGGTTGCAGCTGGAATTTGATGCCCACCAGTCTGATGCCGAATTTAAACCCAACAGCATTTATGGCTCCAGTAACACCTTAAGTACAGCGGGTTTTGTCCGCACCAGTGCAGCCACGGATTTTACCGGCGACTTACCGGCCTTGGCCGTTGGTGGGGGTAACGCTATTCTGCCGTCCGATATGCGGGTTACCGGCAGTGTGTTTGGCAATTCCACCAACAAATCTGAAATTGACCAATATCAGGTCAAAGCAAAATACGACCTGGAAGACGCCGGTAGTATCGATTTTGGCCTGATGTTAACGGACGTAGATAATCATTCTAAATCGGTGAATGTCCAGCGTAACGACTGGGGTGGTGTAGGTAAAGCAGGTGATTTTGAAGATTCCTGGTTCCCGGCTGGCACTATACATGACCGTTTTTCTGCCAACAAAGGTGACTTTTCTACAGCGTCTGGCCGTAGTTTTGAGCTGCTGAACAAAATTTTCTTCTGGGATTTCCGTTCAGTGCGCGATAGAGCCGAACAACTTTATACGCCGGCTGGTTTTCAGGGTGAAGGCGACTGTGGCACCAATTTTTGCCCAAGTACCGATTATGCCCGCGATACTGACCGCTACACCATGGAAGAATCCAAAGCAGGTTATGTGCAGTACAACCTGGCCCGTGAGTGGAATGGCCGACCTTTTGACCTGCATATTGGCATGAGATTCGAATCGACCGAAGTCACTTCAACCTCAGCCGTTGCCGGTTACAAAGGTGCTGACTGGATAGCAGATACCGAAATTGCGCTGGTGGCCAGTGGCCAGCGTGAATACCAGACCCAATACGGTGAATATGATTATCTGTTGCCAAACTTCAACTTTAATATTGAAGCCATTGACGATGTGATGGTGCGGGCAGCCTACAGCGAAACCATAGGCCGGCCGGATTACACTTCCATTCAGGGGGGCACTGTGCTGGCCACTCTGGCCAACCGTGCCGGTGGTGGTGGTAGTGCCGGTAATCCGGGTTTGTTACCGCTGGAATCAAAAAATATCGACTTTTCAGTGGAATGGTATTACGCACCGTCCAGTTACACTGCGGTAGGTTATTTCCGCAAAGAAACCAGCAACTTTATCAGCAACAGTAAAGTAGATGTCACTATTGCCGGTATTGCCAACCCGACCAATGGTAAAAAGTACAATGAAGCCTTGGCGGCAGTTGGGGCTGATGCCGCAGCCATCCGCAACTGGATTTTTGCCAATTATGCCAATGACCCCAGTGTCAATGTGGCCGATAAAAAAATCAGTGGTGTGGCCGGTGAAGATGAATTGCTGGTGTTTAAAATTGATACTCCGGCCAATGGTGACAGATCAGAAACCATCAGCGGTTGGGAATTTACCGTACAGCATACTTTTGCACAAAGCGGTTTTGGTGTGATAGGTAATTACACTGTGGTGGACAGCGGCTCTGTTTATGACAATTTCCTGCTGAAAGACCAACCGGCGCTGATTGGTTTAAGTGACACCGCCAATGCTATTGTTTTTTATGAAAATGATGGTTTCCAGGCTCGTATTGCTTATAACTGGCGTGATGAGTTTTTAAACTCAAGGGGACAAGACACTGGCGCCAACCCCAAATACACCGAAGCTTATTCGCAGATTGACGCTTCAGTCAGTTACGAGTTGCCACAGGTTGAAGGTTTAACCTTGTATCTGGAAGCGCTGAACATCACCGACGAATATATCCGGGTGCATGGTCGTGCCAAAGAGCAGGTGTTAAGTCTGGTAGAAACTGGTGCCCGTTATAGTATTGGCGCCCGTTATACCTTCTGATAGGTCATATAGCTGTCACAGGTGGCGCAGCAGCAATTTGGTTGTTGCGCCATCCACCAGCACATTTTGTTGCTGGATTTGTCAGCAGAATGCGGTACATTTTTTAGCGTTGATGGCCGTGTTACCGGCGGTCAGCCAGGCAATATCACTGAAAACGATAACAACAAATACAGGGATTTTTTATGCCACAACTTATGCAACAGCAAGTTTTACTCAATAGCGTTGAACACCAACAGCTGCGGATCATCACCAGACGTGGCGCTGAGTTTGGCGATAATTTGTGGTTTAGCGCTACTTTTCCGCTGGAATTTCGCAGTGTTCAGGCCAATTACCCCATCTTTTTTCATCAGGACAGCAAAACCGGCCAGTTATATCCGGTGGCGCTTTTTGGCTTTAGTCAGGGTGAAAATCTGTTTTTACAACACAACAACTGGCAAGACGCTTATATTCCGCTGACAGTGCGGCGCCAGCCGTTTTTAATTGGCCAACAAAAAGTGCGGGAAGATGGCGTTGAGCATATCCAGCGGGTAATTCATTTGGATTTACACAATCCCAGAGTCAGTGAAACTGAAGGCGAAGCGCTGTTTTTACCTTTTGGTGGCAATACAGCTTTCCTGGATGAAATGGCCGCCATGCTGGACACTATTCATTATGGTTTGCAGGACAGTGTTGCTTTTGTTGATATGTTAACAAAACTGAATTTACTCGAAGCTGTCACTTTAGATTTAACACTGCACAATGGCAGCAAACATCAGCTGATAGGTTTTTATACCATTCACGAAGAGCGGCTGGCGATGCTTGACGCCAATGCCATTGTGGCCTTGCAACAACAAGGTTATTTGCCGGCAATTTATTTTGTGTTGGCGTCACAGTCGCGGTTAAGAGATTTGATTCGGCTAAAAAGTCAGCAGATGAGTCAAACGCAAAACGACAACAACACCAGCGGAGTCAGCGCAGCATGACAGCTTCGGTGCTTCAGGCTGAGATGGCCGCAGTAGAGGTGATGGCCGGTGTTACTGTGGCCGACTTGCCGCCGTTGCTGCAACACCGCAACACACCTTTAGTGCTCAAAGGTTTATGTGCACATTGGCCTTTGGTGCAGGCTGGTTTGGTGTCAGATGAAGCGGCAGCAGATTATTTATTAACCTTTGACCGGGGTGGAACAGTCGGCAGCTGTTATTTACCGCCAGAAGCCAAAGGGCGGATTTTTTATAACGCAGATTATTCCGGCTTTAATTATCAGGGCGGTCAGGTGGCTTTGCCTTTGTTATTACGGGATTTATTGGCACTTAAAACCAAGCCAGACGCACCCACGCTTTATATGGGTTCCACCGAAATTAACCTGGCTTTTGCCGGTTTAGCTGAACATAACAGCTTTGATTTATCGGGGTTTTCACTGCTGGACACAGCGGCGCCGGTCAAACCACTGACTAGTGTTTGGTTGGGTAATCAGTCGCGTATTGCCGCCCATTTTGATTTTCCGCATAACCTGGCTTGTAATGCCGTGGGCAGCCGCACTTTTACGCTATTTGGGCCTGAACAAATCAGCCATTTATACCCAGGCCCTATGGAGTTTGCTCCTGGTGGCCAGGATGTCAGTCTGGTGGATTTTGCCAATCCCGATTTCAGTAAGTTTCCGGATTTTGCCAAAGCGATAGCCGCCGGGCAAAGGGTGACGCTCTCGCCAGGTGACGTGCTCTTTATTCCGTCTATGTGGTGGCACCATGTCGAAGCCCATCAGGCGCTGAATGTGCTGATTACCCACTGGTGGCGCGACACTTCGGCTTATTTCGGCAGACCCACCAATGCTTTATTACATGCCATGTTAAGCCTGCGATCTTTACCCAAAGCACAACGCAGCGC
>NZ_JAVBXS010000058.1 GCF_030824435.1 Rheinheimera sp. | reverse complement strand
GGTGGTGCTGTTGTTATGGTGGCCGCGTAAGGCTGCTACCACGGCACAAACCCAAACCGAACTTTTTGCCGAACGTTTGCATTTATTAACTTTGGCGCGTGATAACGGCGAGCTGGCAGCGGAAGATTTTTTAACGGCAGCCAACGAATTAAAAAGCCAGTTTTTGCAAAAGCAATCGGTAGCCGTCAAGGAGCAAAAAACACCTTTGTTAGCGCCATTGTCGCTGTTGCTGGTGTTAGTTGTGGTTGCCGTTGCTTATGGTTTGAGCGGCCATTACCGTCAATTGGCAGATTGGGAGCTGGCACAACAGCAGCTGCCAGCTTTTGGCGAAAGAGCATTACTGAATAAAGGTGAGCCTTTAAACGACAGAGAAATCAGTTTATTTGCGCTGGCGCTTCGCACCAAACTCGCTAACGAAGGCGATGACGCTGTTGCCTGGTATGTGCTTGGCCGGATTTGGTTTTCGCAGGGTTTAGTCGATGATGCTATTGAAGCTTTTGAAAAAGCGCTGAGCTTAACGCCAGAGCGCGCTAACGTGCTTTTGAGTTATGCCCAGGCGCTGTTAGTGACTGACAACAGTGACAACCTGCAAAAAGCGGCAAAAAGCCTTGGCCTGGTGCTGAATAAAGATCCAATGAATCAGGATGCGCTGTCGATGCTGGCGTTAATAGCGCAGGAGCGGGGCGATATGCTAGAGGCCAAAGCCGCCTGGGAAATGTTGTTGTCGCAGCTGGATAAAAACGACCCGCGTTTTGCCATGATAGAACAACAGCTGGCCAAATTGCCTGGTGCTGTAACAGCGGCGGATGCACAAAGGCCGGCAACTGCTGCAACACTAAGTAGCCAGCAAGCGGTTACAGATCCAGCAGTGCCTAAACGCCGTATTCTGCTGACATTAAACATCAGCGAAGCTTTAGCGGCAAAATTTAAAGGCGCCACTTTGTTTGTGCTGGCTAAAGCTGCTGAAGGTCCACCATTGCCACTGGCGGTGCAAAAGCTTGTGGTGTTTAGCGGCACACAGCAGCTGGAACTTAATTCCAACATGGTGATGCAGCAAGGCTGGGGCCTTGACAATGTAACCCAGGTGCTGGTGTCGGCGCGTATCAGTCAGTCGGGAGCTGTGGCTAAAACAGCGGGTGACCCTGAAATAATTTCAGAACTTATTGAATTAAAAGATGGTCAGCAGGAGCTGACGCTTTCACTGGAGTAAACGGATGAATCCACTTTTTAAAATAGCGCTGGCAGTTTTATTGATAACGCTCTCGGCTTGTAGCGCTAAACCACAAGCAACAGCTGATATTGCTGTTAACAATGCAGAGGCTGCTGAAGCTGCAACAGCACAGCCACAAGCTGAGCCCATGACAGACGAGCGTGACCCTTTTGAGTCGGTGAACCGCAGCATGTGGACTTTTAACTACGACTATCTGGACGCTTATTTACTCAAACCCGCCACCAAAGGTTATATGGCGGTAGTGCCAAAACCGGCGCGCACCGGTTTGTCTAATATGGTGAATAACTTAAGTGAACCTGCCAACTTCTTAAACGGCTTGTTGCAAGGTAAACCAAAAAGCTCTGCCGTCAGCGCCGGTCGCTTTTTGCTCAATAGCACTGTGGGTATTGTTGGTTTATTTGATGTAGCCACCAGCGCTGGTCTTGAAGTCAAAGAAGAAGATTTTGGTCAGACTTTGGGTGTTTGGGGTATCGGCCATGGCCCGTTTTTAATGATCCCGGCGCGTGGTCCTTCAACTGTGCGTAACCTGACCGGCGATTTAGTCGACAACCTGTATTTCCCGATGTCGGTGCTAAACAGCCCACAAACCATTGCTAAGTTTACTATTGGTGCCTTGTCGGCGCGTGAAGCTTTAATGCAACAGGAAAAACTGCTGAACGACTCGCTGGACCCCTATGCTTTTGTCAAAGACGCTTATTTCCAGCGTCAGGAATACCAGCAATATGACGGTAACCCACCGGCCGCTGAAGTAGATGAAGAAGCGCTGGAAGAATTTCTGGAGTGATCGGATCTGTGGTTAAAATAGCCTGATACCGGCGTTTTAACCGGCAAAAAGGGGCAGGCAACAGCACTGCCCCTTTTCATTTTTGGCCTGGTACGGTATAAACGTCAGTCAATTAAAAACCTAACACCCTCAACCCGTAATTATCACCAACATAATTATTAGAAACAGGAAATCACCATGCTGAAAACCCTCACCAGCGCTCACACGCTGCGCTCAGCTATGCGCCTGCGACAAAACTTCGGAGTGTGCTTATGAGCCAGACCCAGACCATCAAAACCCAACCAGAGTTTGAGACTTTATGGGGCCATCCAAAACCCTTGTGGATGTTGTTTATGGCAGAATTCTGGGAACGTTTTGCGTTCTACGGTATTCGCTGGGCTTTAACTTTGTACATTGTGGCGCAGTTTTATGCCGGCAATGCGTCGGGTGAAGGGGATGCCAGCCGTTATTATGGTGCTTATCTGGCGTTAGTTTATGCCACTGCCATTTTTGGTGGTTATGTGGCGGATAGGATCATTGGTTACCAGCGTTCTATTTTGCTGGGTGCTGTGGTGATGTCCATTGGTCTTTTTATGATCATGGTGCCAAGCCTTGATGTGTTTTTATTAGGCCTTGCCGTCATTGTGGTGGGTAATGGTCTGTTTAAGCCGAATATTTCTTCTTTAGTGGGTCAGCTGTATAAACAGGGTGATGACCGCCGTGACCGTGGTTTTACCATTTTTTATATGGGCATTAACTTAGGCGGTATGTTGTCACCGTTATTAACAGGTTGGCTCGCCAGTGAAATTTTTGGCACCCCACAACACCAGAACTACAAAGCTGTGTTCGGTGCCGCTGGTGTTGGTATGATTTTAAGTACCATCTGGTTTTATATTGGCCGCTCTCAGCTTAAAGGCATTGGCATGATACCGGAAGATAAACCGGCAGGCAAAATGCTGGCTTATGTGATTGCCGGTGTGGTGGTTGCTATTCCTGTGGTGTATTTCCTGATGGCCGGTATGGGCGCACAAACCTTAGCCTGGGTGTTGGGGGTGCTCTTTATTATTGTGGCCGGTATGTTACTGGTGGAAGGCAAACAAAATGGCCGGGTGCAAATGCATCGTGTTTGTGCGCTGTTGTTGTTGTTTGGTTTTAACGTCACTTTCTGGATGTTCTTTGAACAGGCAGGCAGTTCTTTTAACTTCCTGGCACAAAACCTGGTGAACCGTGATATTTTTGCCGACGGCAGTTTTATCTTCCCAACGGGCTGGTTCCAGTCGGTGAACTCTTTAGCCATCATCGTATTTGCCCCAATTATCAGCGCCGTTTGGTATTTCACCAGCAAACGTAAAATGGAACCCACAATTCCGTTTAAGTTTGGTTTAGGTTTACTCGGCAACGCGCTGGGTTTCCTGGTGCTGATGTTTGCTTTAACTCAAATGGTCGATGGCAATGGCCTGATCCCGCTGTGGCCGCTGGTACTTTGTTATGTGCTGCAATCTATTGGTGAACTTTGTTTATCACCTATTGGCTTGTCGATGGTGACCAAACTGGCACCGGTGCGTTATGTCGGTCTGGCCATGGGTGCCTGGTTCTTGTCAGTGGCTACCGGCAATAACCTGTCTGGTATTCTGGCTGGTGAAATTTCCGGTGAAACCGGTATGACGGTACAGTCTGCTTTGGCTGGTTTTAGCTTCAGCTTCTACCTGCTGTTAGGTGCAGGTATTGTGCTGCTGCTGATTTCGCCGCTGATCAATAAACTGATGCATGGCGTGAAATAAAGCGCTGACTAAAGCGTTAAAAAAGCAGCCTGCACCATAAGTCAGGTTGCGGCAGATAAAGAAAAACCACCTCAGTTGAGGTGGTTTTTTTATTCTTATCAATCAGTTGCCGCTTGGTATTCAAAGCACATCAGCACTTTTGCTTTTGCTATTCTGAGCTTATAACATCAGCCGTTAAGATTTGGCTGCCATATTTGTCCGCATTTTCGCCAGTGAAGGGCGCACCAGATAAAAAGTCAAAGGGCGGGTGATCAGTGGATACAGCAGCACCAGCACCAGCACATAGAGTGCCGCAGTGGCGAGGTTTGGCGCCCGGGCAATCAGTAAAAATAACGGAATTAACACCGCCAGTTTTAACAGATTCAGCAGCAGTTTTTGTGGGGTAGGCAGGCTATCCGCAGCATTTCGCAGCAGCTGCATACGTTCACGAAAATTCAGTCCCTGCAGCTCCGGCAGGCTGCGGCTATTCCAGTACAACATGGACGCTCCTTTGACACGAGATAGGTGTTATGGGTGTATTACGCGGCAACTACCACGGCAGATTGCTGCTGGATACCAAATCAGCGTTGTGCCGATGTTAGATCCTTAATCACACCCTTAATTACACTCTCAATTACACCCTGAATAAAAAGCCCGAATACTGCTGGCAGTACCCGGGCTTGCGACTGGGGTTATATCGTTATTTCAGCTGTTGCTGCAGCGTTGCCAGCACTTCGTCTAAATTCAGCAATGATTTTTCGCCAGTACGGCGGTTTTTGTATTCCACCTTACGCTCGTCGAGGTTACGCTCGCCAATCACAATATGGTGTGGCACACCCAAGAGTTCCATATCGGCAAACATCACACCAGGGCGCTCTTTACGGTCATCAAACAGCACTTCAAAACCTGCAGCCTGCAGCTCTTTATAAAGTTGTTCAGTGGCTTCCTGAATACGCACAGATTTATGCATATTCATCGGCACTAACGCCACCTGGAAAGGGGCAATAGCGTCTGGCCAGATGATGCCGTATTCGTCATGGTTTTGTTCAATAGCGGCGGCGACAATACGTGACACACCCACACCATAACAACCCATGGTCATGATCTGGTGTTTGCCTTCTTCGTTCAGCACACCGGCTTTCATTGCTGCGGCGTATTTTTCGCCCAGCTGGAAAATATGACCCACTTCAATACCACGTTTGATCACAAGTGCACCTTTGCCACATGGGCTTGGGTCACCTTCTACCACGTTGCGTAAATCGGCTACTTCATAAGTGGTGATATCACGGTCAAAGTTGACGCCGGTCAGGTGGAAGCCAGTGTTATTTGCGCCACAAACAAAATCGGCCAGTACTGCTGCGCTGCGGTCCACAACCACAGGAATGGACAGGCCAACAGGGCCAATAGAACCGGCACTGGCACCTGTGGCAGCCAGAATTTCGGCTTCAGTGGCAAAAGTTAAAGGTGAAGCAATCAGTGGATGTTTGTCGGCTTTAATTTCGTTCAGCTCATGGTCACCCCGCAGTACCAACGCCACTAAACCTTGAGGGGATTTGTCGTCAGCTTTAGCAGCGTGTACCAGCAGAGTTTTGACAATCTGGCTGGCATCCACTTTTAACAAGGCAGACACTTCGGCAATAGTGCCAACATTAGGTGTTGCTACTTCAGTTTTCACTGCTGTAGCCGCCGGACGGGCTGTGGCTGGTGCCAAAGCTTCAGCTTTTTCAATATTAGCGGCGTAATCACTTTCATCAGAAAACACAATAGCGTCTTCACCAGAAGCGGCCAGTACGTGGAATTCGTGGGAAACCGCACCACCAATGGCGCCGGTGTCGGCAAGCACAGGGCGGAAATCCAGCCCTAAACGGGTGAAGATATTGCTATAAGCCTGGTACATGGTCTGGTAAGTTTTTTCCAGACATTCCTGGCTTAAGTGGAAAGAATAAGCATCTTTCATTAAAAATTCGCGGGCGCGCATCACACCAAAACGTGGGCGGCGTTCATCACGGAACTTGGTCTGAATTTGGTACATATTGATTGGCAGCTGTTTATAGCTGCTGATTTCTTTACGCACTAAGTCGGTGATCACTTCTTCGTGGGTTGGGCCAAGCACAAAATCACGCTGATGGCGGTCTTTAAAACGCAGAAGTTCTGCGTCCATTTGCTCCCAGCGGCCAGATTCCTGCCACAATTCAGCAGGTTGCACCATTGGCATTAATACTTCCAAAGCGCCGGCTTTGTTCATTTCTTCGCGCACTATGGCTTCGACTTTACGCAATACCCTAAGGCCTGTAGGCAACCAGGTGTACATACCAGAGGCTTCACGGCGGATCATACCAGCGCGTAACATCAGCTGATGGCTGACAATTTCGGCATCTGAAGGCGTTTCTTTTAAGGTTGATAATAAATACTGACTGCTGCGCATAACTGTTCCACTGAAAATAAGCCCTTTGACCTTATTCTAACAAGGCCTTTACTCGGGCAGAAGTTTAATCTTGTGTTTTATCGCGGTATTGCCAACTTGCTGGCCCGCTAACATACCGCCAATGCTGAAAATTTCACCATCAATCAGCACCAGACTACGTAAATCCATCACAGCGGTTTCGCTTGGCGCCGCTTTTAACCACTTTTGTTGTTTAAATGAATACAGATAAATAGCACTGCTCGGTTCAATGGCCTTGCCATCATCGGTCACACCATTTAAATGATAAGGGGTTTCGCTGCCGCCAATAAAAGCAGCCATGGTTTCGCCATTCACTTCCACTGCAATAGCGCCCTGACGGGTGCGGGCTTTGCCACCATGATGAGGTGCCGGGCGCCAGCTGATGTTGTTGGCGTTTTTGTCAGAAATGTTGCCCAAATAACAGGCGGCTTCGGTTTCAAACTGCTGCTTGCCATCTGCGGCTATTGTGGTTTTTACGCCATCACAAAATAATATTTCATTGCCAACCAGTACACCGGCATGGCCAAAAACGGCGCTGCCTGGTAAAGGTGTGGCCTGACTCCATTTTTGCGTAAAGTTGTCAAACAGCTGCACCAGATTGACTGCACCGCTGTTATGAAAACCGGCCAGCAAATAGATGTATCTGTCTTTGTGGGCAAAAGCGACACTTTCATCCACTGCCACCGGCATATCGGGTAATTTGCTGTAACTTTGGGTGACAGGACTAAAACGGTAACTGTCGGCTAAAGTGCCACTTTTACCATCGCTACTCTGGCCATAACCACCCAGAATAAAAAATTGCTTATTCAGCACCACGCCTGTGGTGGCAATACGGCCATTCACTCTGCTGGCTGTGGGTAACACAGCTATATTTTGCCAGTTCGATTGACCTGAACTTAATTGCCACACTTTATTGTGCATAGCTGCAGCCGTTTTGGCTGCGCCTATACCTGCAAAACTGGCCAGATAAGGCTGGCCGCGCACTGAAGTGTGTAACACCAGTTGATTGCTGACCGGCTCTGGCAACGGAGGTATGTCAGTTGCGGCAGCGGCAAAACCAGATGCCATCAACAGCAAACCGGTAAAAACTGCTTTAACCGGCGTTTTTGCCTGATGATGTTTGGTTGTCTTGTTGCAGTCTGATTTCGGTAACATGATTGTGTTCGCCATCCACTGTCCATTTAATATTAAAGTGATACAAAGTCATACCATAACTTTGTTGCTCCTCACGCTGTTTTTTATAAGGTGGGCGAGGGTCTTGTTTTAGTACTTTTTCTATAAAAACCTGTAAGTCCGGTAAGCTGCTTTGCGCCTGACAAAAGGCAATGGCTTGCTCACTAAAAGACACCGTCATATCTGTTTGTGGCGCTGCGTCGGCAAAACCACCTGCTGCACCCGGCAGCGCATCGGCATAAGGCAAATAAGGTTTGATATCCAAGACCGGCGTGCCGTCGAGTAAATCAATGCCACTGAGCAGCAGCACCAGTTTGTCGCCTCTTCTTTGTACACCATCCAGTTTTACCACAGATAAGCCAATAGGGTTGGGTCTGAAAGTGGCGCGGGTGGCAAATACGCCTTTTTTATCGTTGCCACCCAGGCGTGGCGGGCGCACCAGCGGTGACCAGCCTTTATCGGCGGTTTCGTGGAACACAAATACCAGCCATAAATGGCTAAAACTTTCTATACCCCGCACTATGGCGTCATCAGCATAAGGCGGCGACAACACCAATGCACCTTTAGCCTCCGGAATAAGACCTGGCTGGCGGGGTATGGCAAATTTTTGTTTATACGGGGATTCAATCACGCCAACGGCATTTAATTCAAAAGGTTTCATCTAAATCTCAAGGTTTATCTTTTGCCTGCAGGCAATCAGGCATGGCGCATTATGGCGAGCAAAGCACTAAACGACAAGCAAAGCCCAAAGCAGGAACAACAATGGCTTTCGCTTGCTATCAGATGGATGGCCGTCTAAAGTGAGTTTTCGCGCTGAATTCCAAACCTATAATGTTGTATTGAGTCGATGATGGAACAAAAAACTTTATTAATTGAATGCCCGGATTCTAAAGGGCTTATCGCCCAAATTACCAATATCTGCTACAAACATCAGCTGAATATTATCCGCAATACCGAATATGTGGACCCTGTTTCCGGTCAGTTTTATATGCGTACCCGGCTGGAAGGCATTTTTAATGATCATACCTTATTACTGGATTTAGACCGTGCTTTGCCCAAAGGCAGTGAAAGGCAGCTGGTCAGTGACCGCAATAAAAAAGTGGTTATTCTGGTGACTAAAGAAGCCCATTGTATTGGTGATATTCTGATCAAAGTGTATGACGGTTCACTCAAACTGGATATTGCAGCTATTGTCGGCAATCACCCGGAACTTGGCGCTTTGGCGGAGAAATTTGGTATTCCTTATCATTTCGTCAGCCATCTGGATAAAAGCCGTGTTGAACACGAAAAATTATTGCAACAAACTATAGACGCTTACCAGCCTGATTATCTGGTGCTGGCAAAGTTTATGCGGATCTTAAGCCCTGAATTTGTTGCGCTTTATCCAAATCGTATTATTAATATTCACCATAGTTTTTTACCTGCTTTTATTGGTGCCAATCCTTATCATCAGGCATTTAAACGGGGTGTAAAAATAATTGGTGCTACAGCGCATTTTGTCACTGATGATTTGGACGAAGGGCCTATTATTAAACAAATGGTGACCAATGTTGATCACAACTACAGTGCTGAAGATATGGCAAAAGCCGGGCGTGATGTAGAAAAAAATGTACTCAGTAAAGCGCTGGAGCTGGTGATTGAAGACAGGGTTTTTGTACACGGCAATAAAACCGTTGTTTTATAAAAATGGAAAGCATAAATGAATAACAATATGCTACATAAACGTACCGTGGAGTTTCGCTTTCTGGCTGAACCTACCCATGTCAATTTTGGCGGCAAAGTGCATGGCGGTATGGTGATGAAATGGATTGATCAGGCCGCTTATGCCTGTGCCGCCCGCTGGAGCGGTTTGTATTGTGTCACAGTATCAGTGGGTACCATTCGTTTTCGCCGGCCTATTCTGGTAGGGCATCTGGTGGAACTGGAAGCCAAAGTGGTGCATACCGGCCATTCCAGTATGCATATTTTTATTCAGGTGCGCTCGGGCGACACCCAAACTGAACAGTTGCCGGAAACCAATCATTGTATTATCACTTTTGTGGCGCTGGATGAACATGGCAATACAGCAGCTGTGCCCTCCTGGGTGGCACAGTCGGAAGAAGACCATTTTCTCGAACAGTATGCTATTCAGATGAAACAGTTTTCGCAGCAAGTAGAGCAGCAGATGTTAGATTTTTATCAGCAGGGCACAACAGGAGCATAACGATGACAAAACTAGTGTTTAGCTTTTTGATGTTGGTGATGCTGACAA
The DNA here is from genome assembly GCF_030824435.1 of Rheinheimera sp. Classification (GTDB taxonomy): domain Bacteria; phylum Pseudomonadota; class Gammaproteobacteria; order Enterobacterales; family Alteromonadaceae; genus Pararheinheimera. The sequence continues at coordinate 11,775 of NZ_JAVBXS010000058.1, read as the reverse complement.
CATCACTTGCACTGCCGCTGCAGGCTGCGCAAACAACAGCAGATACACTGGCGCCCGAGCTTGAAGTATTCCGTCCTTTTTTAAATAAAGTATGGCGCGGTGAGTTAAAAGCGCAGCAGCCCGGAAAAACCAGTATTGATCATTCGTTATGGCAGCGTGCCTTAAATGGCACAGCCATTAAGGTGATTCATTCGGTAAATGATGGTGAATATGGTGGCGAATCTATTATTTTCTGGGATAAAAGCAAAAAGAGTCTGGCCTATTATTATTTCACCACAGCTGGTTTTTATACCCATGGCACCATGCAATATGACGCGGCCAAGCAAAGTTTGATTGCTGAAGAAAAAGTTGAAAACAATAAAAACGGCATTACCATGGTGCGTTCAGTCAGCACCCTAAAAGCAAATCAGCTGACAACAAGCTCTGAATATCTGCAACATGGCAAATGGGTGAAAGGCCATGCAGCTACTTATGTTGAAAGCAAAGACGGGCAGGTGCGTTTTTTATAAGCCGGGGCTGTTATAGCTGAGTATGCACTCTGCAGTGTGCTGGCACTGCAGAATCCAAAACAACAATGTTATTTTTCGCTGATAAATTCTTCATTTAAATCAAGAGTATAAATATTGTCGATGGTAGCAGTGCTGGAATGGCTGACCCGCAAATCTTTCACGCGGCCATTTCGCAGGCTATATACCCAACCATGAACAGTCAAAGCCTGACCTCTTTCCCATGCTTCCTGCACAAAGCTGGTGTGACAAACATTCTGCACCTGCTCAATAACGTTCAGCTCACAAAGCCGGTTCAGTCTGTCTTGCTCTTCGGCAATACTTTCAATTTCATCGCGGTGAATGGCATAAACGTCTTTAATATTACGCAACCAGTTGTCGACAAAACCTACTTTTTGTTTGTTCATGGCGGCGTTAATACCACCACAACCATAATGGCCGCAGACAATAATATGTTTCACTTTTAATACATCGATAGCGTATTGCAATACCGACAGACAGTTGATGTCCGAGTGCAATACCAGATTGGCCACGTTGCGATGCACAAAAAGTTCACCTGGCAATAAACCAACAATATCGTTGGCTGGCACCCTGCTGTCAGAGCAGCCGATCCACAGATACTCAGGTGCCTGTTGTTCCGACAATTTCTTAAAAAATCCAGGCGCTTCCAGTTCGATCCTGTCTGCCCACGCTTTGTTGTTTTGAAACAGATGTTTTAAAGAACTCATAACAACTCCAAAAACTTGCCGTGCGCTACGATACCCTAAATTTGTGACAAATTCAGCACCGACCAGCTGTGGTGATCGGCACCGATAAGATCAGGAACCAATGATTTCTATTATTCTTTATATGATTATCAGGGAAAATTGTTTCCTTCAATTTGTTTTGCCGCTATCATATTTTGATAATTATTAGGATCCCTATAAAGGAGCGAACGATGTCATTATTACTTGATAAACGTGAATTAAAAAAAGCAGCAAAAGAATTGACTGTTTTAAAATTACAGGAAGTGATTGACGTATTGACTTCAGTGCTGGATGAACGCCAGAAAGAATCTGAAGTATTGGCCAAAGTTCGTGAATTTGCCAAAGCCCAGGGTTTTACGCTGGAGCAGTTGGGTTATAAACTAAATGCTGACGGCGTGGCAGTGGCTGTTGATGCAGATGAATCAGCCGAGACTGACGGTAAACGTCCGGTCAAACCAAAATTTAAAACCATTAATAAAGAAAGCCAGTTTTTTTATGTAGAAAATGGCAGTCTGCAGTTATTAAAAACCCATACAATGAAAAAGGGTTTACAAGAACGTGGTATCAGTGTTGTACCATTTTCTAAAGTAGAGAAAAAATATATTAAGCAAGTGGATGCGCTGCTGGAAGATGCAGGCAAACAAGCGCTGGCAAACTTCAACAACAAAGTTGATGTCTGGAACGATTGGGCAGCTCAGCATAATGAAGAAATTCTGGCCAAACGTTAAGTTGGCAAGATAAAAAAACCGGCGCAAGCCGGTTTTTTTATCTGCTGAATGTTGTTTTTGCCAATATCTGCTTTGTTGCTTCAGTTTATCAGTCTGACGTCAGGGCAACAGCCTTTGATACTATCGGCTTCACCTCAATCTGCCGCCGTGATTCTGTGCTTTTAGGACACAGCAGCTAAGACTGAACTATTTTTGTTGTGCATCCAGCGACTGACCGTTCACCCCAATACTTTCATCCGCCATCAGATAGATATAAAGCGGCATCAAATCAGCAGGCGTTTTTAACTTCAGCTGGTTTTCACCAGGGTAAGCCGCAGTACGCATTTTAGTGCGGGTTGCCCCCGGGTTTATGCAGTTGGTTCTGATAGTTGAGTTTTCGTATTCATCGGCAATCAGTTGCATTAAACCTTCAGTGCCAAATTTAGAGACGCTATAAGCACCCCAATAAGCCCGGCCTTTACGACCAACACCCGAAGAAGTAAATACCAGCGAAGCATGAGGCGCCAAAGCCATCACAGGTAACAGGGCTTGTGTCATTAACATGGCTGACGTCAGGTTGACCTGCAGAATTTTTTGCCAGGTTTCCAGGTCAATATGCTCAAAAGGCGTTAATACCCCCAGCATACCGGCGTTATGTAACAGGCCATCAAGCTTACCAAATTCAGCTCTGATGGTGCTTGCCATATCCTGATAATGTTTTTTTGTGGCGCCGTTTAAATCCAGCGGCACTATGGCTGGTTCCGGATATCCTGCCGCAACAATCTGGTCGTAAACTGCTTCCAGTTTGGCGGTGGTTTTGCCCAGCAGAATAACAGTGGCGCCATACTTGGCGAAGCTGAGCGCAGCTTCTTTGCCTATGCCATCTCCTGCACCTGTCACCAGAATTGTTTTATTGGCCAGCGCTTGTGGGGCGGGCTGAAAATCTTGCATATAAATCAACCTGTAACCTGTTGAAAAATCGGCGCAGCATACTCGTTCTGCTGCGATTTTGCACCTTTCTTCATAGATATTTAGTTTAGCCCTAGCGAAATTTTTTTGGTTAGGTTAACTTTAACTGGTCGTAGCTGTTGGAAGTTTACGAGACAGGAATTCAAAAACTAGAGCTTAAAGAAAGCTTTAGCAAAATAATAAAAAATCAGGACAGGGGAGAATATATGAAGAAGCTGTTAATAAGCCTGGCGGTGACCAGCGCGCTCGGGCTGACCGGATGCGGTGATTCACTCAGTGAGTTAAAACAAGATGCAGTTGACAATGGTACCGTTGTTGTACCCGTAAGCCGTGTAGTGTTTGACCCTTCTGCCGGCAAAGTATCTGTACCCAACGATTTGTTGTTCCAGGGCACAACGGACGGCACTCTGGTGATGCCAGGTGAAGCTGTAGCCACACCCAATTATGCCGATCCACAAACGGCTTTAGGTGCGCTGGACGGCTGGTCCACCCAAAACCCATTTAGTGTTGAACTGGCATTTGCCGGTGGTATTTCATTAGATGCAACCAGCGCTTCACGTCCTGATGCAGTGCGTCTGATTGAAGTGCTGATGGGCGACCCGGCATCTGTTGACGCCAATTGCCGCACTATTCCTCGTGGTGTTGCCTGTAAAGCTGTTGCTCAGCTGACCTATGGTCAGGATTTTGTCACCAAAGCTGTTGGTAATAATGTGGCTGTTATTCCATTAAAACCACTGAAGGCTGCCACCACTTATCTGTTGGTACTGACCAATAACCTTAAAGACAGCGCCGGTAATGCCGTAGCTCCTTCGACAACTTATGAATTGGTGAAACAGGACCTGGCTACCTTGCCACTGGGTACTGATTCACAACGTGCGTTACAAGGTGTAATTAACAGCTTTGAAAATGCAGCTGCCAGTATGTCGATTGCTAAGAACAGCATTATCTACACTGCGGCTATCACCACTCAATCAACAGCGAATGTACTGGGCACAGTCAAACAGCTGATGTTGCCAAGTGCACTGAATAACAATACTCCACCTGTATTGCAGGTGGCGGATACAGGTTTGTTGGTGTCTCAGGTGGTAAACCCGGATAAAACCATTCCAATGGATCCGACCAACCAGTATTTTATGTTTAATGCTGCCAAGTTATACAGCGGCACCATTAACCTGCCTTATTATCTGGGTGTATCTACTGCTGAAGCGCCAAAAGCTGCTTTATCAACACGCTGGGTCGGTCGTTGTGACAGCGGCGCTATGTTAGCCGGTTTATCACAAGCGCAAAAAACAGCGTTAGAAGGCGCTATTACCAGCCCGGCACAAATGCAGAACAACGCAGTGTGTAAAGCGGTAAGCGCTGGCGCTTTAATGGATTTAGGTGTGGATAAACAACGCCACCTGACCAAGTTTAACGTGGTGCCGAAGGTAAATTCAGTACAAAGTTTAAAAGTGCAGATGACGGTGCCAAACAGTGCGTTAATTGGCAAAGCCAAACCTGAAAAAGGCTGGCCAGTGGTGATACTGCAACACGGCATTACTTCATGTAAAGAAAACATGCTGGCAGTGACAGCTGCGTTATCGGCTCAGGGTTTTGCCACTGTTGCCATTGACCACCCGTTACACGGTAGCCGCGGTTTTGACCTGAATAACGACGGTAAAGATGAGATCAACGCTTCAGGTACCAGCTGTGGTAAAACCGGTGATGCCACTGTTTATATGAACCTGGCAGATCTGCTGGTAACCCGCGACAACCTGCGTCAGAGTATTGCTGATATGCTTGGTTTACGCCTGGGTCTGAACTTTACCAATCAGCCTGGCTTGCTTGATGGTAATGATGTGCAGTTTTTAGGTCACTCTTTAGGTGCCATTACCGGCACTTCAATGGTGGCGCTGGCCAATGCACCAACAGGTAATGCAACAGCCGATGCACTTTATAAGTTAAAAGCAGCATCACTGGCTATGCCAGGTGGCGCCGTTGCCAATTTCCTGTTGGAATCACCAGCCTTTGGTAACACTATTAAAGCAAGCATTATGCTGAGTTCAGCAACATTAGCACCGGGTTTTAAAGCTTTTGTTGATGGCAAACAAGTGTGTACAGATGCTGCTACTTATGCAGGTTGTGCCGCTGGTTTTGTCACTGAATATCTGGCTGAATTAACGTCAAAAGGTCAGGTCGCGGCTTTAACCGCAATTAATGCAACTCTGACTCAGTTTGCCTTTGCTGCGCAAACAGTCACTGATGCCGGCGACCCAAATAACTATGCAGCCACTTTAGTTGCGGGTAAAACGCCGGTGCACATTATTGAAGTTGTAGGTAATGGCGATAACTTTAAACCGGATCAGGTGATCCCGAACCAGGCGGTAAACATGCCACTGGGCGGAACTGAACCTTTAGCACGGTTGTTAGGTGCACAGTCTTTACCTGCCAAGGCCGGTGTTTACCAGGTAACGGGCTCTGCCATCAGCCGTTTCCTTGAAGGTGATCACAGTGCAATATTAAATCCGGCTACCAGCCGTGCCGCAACCACAGAGATGCAGACACAAACTGCGTCATTTATGGTAACTCGCGGTGCAGCGGTGCAGGTAAGTAATGCTGCGGTGATTAAAGGCTAAGTCCTTTAATCCAGAGTTAAAAAGCCCGGTTCGCCGGGTTTTTTATTGCCTGCAACTTTGCCTTTATCACGGCAGCAACCGCTGTTCTCTGGCAACAAGTTTTTGTGCAGCCTGAGTGCGAAAGAGCAAAGCTGCAAGGCTTGGCTTTTGTCGGTACAATGCCTTTTTACCGGTTTTTCAGAAGGATAGCTTTTGTGGATTTTTTACTTGAATACAGCATGTTTTTTTTAAAAGCGCTCACCATAGTTTTTGCCATAGGGGCAGTGTTGCTGATGGCAGTGATGGCCGCGGTGAAACCAAAGATCCGTAAAGGCGAGCTTACTTTTGATAATTTATCTGAAGAACATCAGGCGCTGGTAGACGAGTTACATCAGGGCATGCTGGACAAAAAAGCCTATAAAAAATGGCAAAAACAACAACAGCCAGTGGATAAAACCCAGCAACACCGGCTTTTTGTGGTTGATTTTCACGGCAGTATGGATGCACATGAAGTAGAAGCTCTGCGGGAAGAAGTGACGGCTGTGCTGGCAATGGCAACCAAAGAAGATGAAGTGCTGGTGCGTCTGGAAAGTGGCGGTGGTGTGGTGCATGGTTATGGTTTGGCGGCTTCGCAGCTTGACAGGCTGCGTCAGCAGCAGATCCCACTGACGGTTGCTGTAGACAAAGTTGCCGCCAGTGGTGGTTATATGATGGCCTGTATTGCCAATAAAATTATTGCCGCCCCTTTTGCTATTGTGGGATCTATCGGCGTACTGGCACAAATTCCGAACTTTCATAAGCTGCTAAAAAAGAACGATGTTGATTTTGAGATGTTTACCGCTGGCGAATATAAACGCACTGTCACAGTTTTTGGGGAAAACACCGACAAGGGCAGGGCGAAATTCCAACACGAACTGGAAGAAACCCATCTGTTGTTTAAAGACTTTGTGCAAAAACACCGGCCAGTGCTCGATATTAACGCTGTAGCAACCGGCGAGCATTGGTTTGCTTATCAGGCATTTGATCTAAAGCTGGTAGACGAGTTAAAAACCAGTGACGATTACCTGTTGCAACAAATGCAACAACGCCAGGTATTTTTGGTGAAATACCAGCTGAAAAAACGTTTGTCAGAACGTATGGGGCTTGCCGCTGCTGTCACTTTGCAAAGTGTATGGCAACAGGCCAACCGCCTGATAGTGTGGCGTTAAATGGAACCACAATTCTGGCAACAGCGCTGGGCGCTGAATGAGTTGGGTTTTCAGCTGGAGGCTGCCCATCCGCTGTTATGTGCCCAACTGGCAGCTATGCCTGCCAGCCAAAAGGTGTTTGTGCCACTTTGTGGCAAAAGTCCGGATATGCATGCTCTGGCCAGCCGATATCAGGTGATTGGTGCTGAACTGGCAGAAATTGCCTGCCGCGATTTTTTTGCCGAGGCGGGTTTGTTGCCACAGATCACACAACAGGCACAACATCAGCTCTGGCAAAGTGGAGCTTATCAGTTATGGCAAGGTGATTTTTTTACCTTGCCTGCCGAAGCGGTGGCAGGTGTTGAGCTGATTTATGACAGAGCTGCATTGATAGCGCTGCCCGAGCCTATGCGCGTGCAATATGCCGCCAAATTACAGCAGTTATTGCCAACAGCACAGATGTTGTTGATTAGTCTGGAATATCCGCAAGGTGAAAAACAAGGTCCGCCTTTTGTGGTATCGCCTGAAGAAATCCGCACTTTGTTTGCCAACGCCAAAGTTGAGTTGGCCGGGGTCCATAATATTACCGGGCAGGGTTTTGCCAGACGCAGGTTTGCCACCAGCCAGCTGGTAGAAAAGAGCTGGTGGATACGCTGGTAAAATGTTGTATGACCAGGCTTCGGCCGCAGCTGGTTGTTGATGAACCTGATGTGGTTGGCAGACATAGCCGTCATCTTCAGGCTTTGTTAAAACCAATAAAAAAACCGGCTATGCCGGTTTTTTTATTGGTTTATCAGCCTTGATTAACCAGTCAACCAAGGCCAGTGAACTAAAGCTAGTGAACCAAGGCCGGTTAAAAAGGCCTGTTATAAACTATCGCTTTTGCCTGCATCAGGGTTGTTAAAGACGGTCAAATCCATACATTTTTCGCTTTTGCCAACCAGACAAGACACCATAGCATCGCCGGTAATGTTGACTGCTGTGCGGGTCATATCCAGCAGGCGGTCCACACCAATAATCAGCGCAATACCTTCAACAGGTAAACCAACCTGTTGCAACACCATTGCCAGCATCACAAGGCCTACCCCAGGGACACCCGCAGTACCTATGGAGGCCAGAGTAGCGGTTAGTACCACCAGGATATAGTCGGAGGCGCTCAGGTCAATGTTGTACACCTGAGAAATAAATACAGTGGCAACACCCTGCATAATAGCCGTACCATCCATATTAATAGTGGCGCCAAGTGGAATAGTAAAAGACGCTACTTTGTTATCTACTCCAAGTTTGCCAGTGGTGGTCGCCATATTGCTGGCAATAGTGGCGTTACTGCTGGACGTACTAAAAGCAAACAAAGCGGTTTCTTTCATTTTGCGGAAAAACATCAGTGGGCTTAAACCACCGACTAATTTAATCAATAAGCCATAAACAACCAGGCCATGAAAAAATAAGACAAAAAGTACAATCAGGAAATATTTGCCAAGATTGGCCATGTCATCCAGTTGCAAAGTTGTAAATAACTTAGCCATCAGGAAGAACACGCCGTACGGCGATAAATGCATCACGATATTCACCAGATGCATCACCACAGTGTTTAAATCTTCAAACATAGTACGCACACGCTGACCAGCGTCACCACTCAGTGCTATGGCAATACCAAATAACACGGCAAAAATGATAATTTGCAACATTTCGCCTTTGGCCATGGCTTCAACCGGGTTGCTGGGGAACATGTTAATAAAAACCTGCGCCACAGAAGGAGCTTCTGCCACCTGATAACTTTCAACCAGCGGCATATTAACGCCGGAGCCCGGGCTAATCAGCACAGCAAAAAAGATAGCAATAGCTATCGCAAGGGCTGTGGTCAGTATATATAAACCCATCGATTTTGAGCCGATACGACCAAGGGTGCTGATATCTTTTAAAGAACTGGTACCACAAATCAATGAGACTAACACCAAAGGCACCACCAACATTTTCAGGCTGGCGACAAAAATCTGCCCGCCAACATGAAAAATGCCGTCAACAAATAAGGCTTTGATACCAATAGTAAAACCAGCAAGAGAAACTTCTTTTTCGGCAGCGCCGCCCAGTAACCACTGGAACAACGAACCTACTAAAACACCCAGCGCCATTGCAATTAAAATCCGGCTGGTCAGATTATATTTTGTATTTGTAGTCATCAGGGTAGTTGAGTTATAACTGTGGAAAAAGGCGGCTAGCCTAACAGTTTTCGGTATAAAAGAAAAATTTACTAAAAATCCGAGAATTAGCGCTGCCGGTTTTGAAATTAATCGGCTAAGATGCAGAATTAACAAAATCTAAATATAAGAAACAGCTAGGGAGAGTTTTCATGCGAAACATCCGGCAACTTCTCGTTGCGTTTTTGATGAGTGCAGTAGTGGCTTGTGGTGGTGGCGGTACTTTAGATGACGGCGGTACAACACCAACACCAAGCTTTAGTATTGCACTGACACTATCTGGTGCCGAAGTAAGTAAAGGCACAGACTTGGTTGTAACTGCGGAGTTAAAATCATCCACAGGTGCAGCTCAGGCAGGTAAGTTATTGAAGTTTTCGCTTGATGACAGCGCGCTGGCCAGTTTTGACAATGGCGCCGCCACTGCAGTAACGGATGCTGAAGGTAAAGCCACTATAGGTTTAAAGGTGGGAACAAAAAGCGGCGCCGGCACTATTACCGCTACTTTTGATGGCACTACAGAAACCAAAGGCACTATTAGCTTTAAATCAAAAGGTGATGGTTCTCTGCCGGATGTTCAGGCAATCGGTTCTATAGTTTTGTATGCCGACAAACTGAGTTTAGGCACTGGCGTGTCAGACAAAGTTGAACTTACAGCGCTTGTTCGCGATGCTGACAACGTCTTTATGAAAGATGTTGAGGTGAAGTTCAGTGCTGACAACCTCGCCGAGCTGGAAGTCATCAATAAGATTACCGGTGCAAACGGTGTGGCAAAAGCAACTTTGACGACGAAGTCAAATCAGACATTGCGTACTATTACAGTAAAAGCACAAGCAACTGCAGGTGAAACTAAAACCTCAAATTTAGAAGTTGCAGTGGTTGGTACAGCAATTGAAGTCACTAGCCCACAGGCTGTAGTGCTGGGTGGTACTTCAGAAATTAGTTTTAATCTTGTGGACTCCGAAGGTAATGGTATTCCGAATACACCCTTCACCTTAACATCTGCTTTGAAAAACTCTTTCAGCAACACAACGCCAAAAACAGGGCCGACCTCTGGCCGGGCAAACGTTGTTTACACCGCAACAAATGGTGGCACAGACACTATTACGGTTTCAGCGCTTGGTGCGAATCGCACTTTCCAGCTTTTTGTTGATTTAGATGAGTTTAATTTTGTAGATTCTTCGGCAAAACCGGTGGAAGTTCCATTAGATGTCGCAAAACCTCTGCAGGTGAAGTGGTTATCAAATAAACAGCCTGTGGTTGCAAAAAACGTAAACGTAGCCACTACACGCGGTGCTATCAGTCAGGATGAAGCAGGTCTTGCTAATAAACTCAGTGCTGTCAGTCAGGTAACAGATGATGCCGGTGTGGCAACTATTTATGTGAAGTCTATGTTTGCCGGTTTTACGAATATAGCTGCAAGCTCTACCGGTGCAGTTGGCGCAATATCTGCACAACAACAAATTGAATTTGTGGCAACCACACCACATATAGACAAACCTATTGAAGTTCAGGTGTTTCCAACTAAAGTTGGGCCAGGTGAAAAATCAACAGTCTCTGCCGTGGTTCGTGACATCAATAACAACCCGGTAAAAAATCAAACAGTATCATTTTCACTGGACGATTCTGCCGGCGGAAAATTGAATCCAGCGACAGCGGTAACAAACTCTTTTGGTGTTGCAACAACAGAATTTGAAGCTGATACCAACACTGGCGGTAGTGGTACACCGGCAAATCCAACCGGTCTTGTTGTTAAAGCTCAGCTGGTGGCAAATAGTGACATCAAAGGGCAAACCACTATAGTTGTTGGTGAACGCACCCTGTTTTACCGTTTTGGTACCGGCAGTGAAATTGTGAAAAAAGAACAAACCCTGTATCAGCAGCAATTTGCGATTGTGGTCACGGACTCAGGTGGTAACCCAGTGGCAAATCAACGTTTAAATGTTCAGGTTTATCCAAAACGTTATTATCTGGGCGGTTGGGTAAGGAATCCGGACGTAGGTGCCTTTATTAACTATGAACCTATCTATTCCACTCTGGCACCTACTGATGTTTATCCGGGTTCAACATGTTTGAATGAAGATAAAAACCGCAATGGTATATTGGATCTGGACAAGTTTGAAGATAGTAACGAAGACAAAATGTTAACTCCGGGCAATGTTGCAGTGGCTTATGGCAGTGCTTCCGGTGAGGCTTCTATTGTGACTTCAAATAATGAAGGGATAGCGCTGTTTTATCTTCAGTATCCACGTGAGTATGCACCTTGGGTTGATGTCGATTTAGTAGTTTCTTCAGGTAATATTGTTGGTACTGAAAACATCAATTCACGTACCTTTAGGTTAGGCTATGCAAAATCTGACACGATAGTTGAATCAAGCAAACCAATTGGTAACCCTTACGGTTTTGCAATTAAAGATGCGAGGCTTCATTTACTCGAAGGTGCGAAACATCAAACCTTCATTGATGAGTTGCAGCCATGTCATAAATATTGACAAGGCAACATCTGGTGTTTTGATAACAAGCCACCGATAAGAAAAAGGAGCTTAATCACAGCTCCTTTTTTTATGGGGATGACCCAACGTAAATAAGACATCTAGCTGCGTGGAAAGCAGAAGCTGCGTAAGACACGACCTTATGTTGTGAAATGGCGTCCGATAGTCAATAGCTGCACTTGGAGTGTTCGCCAACGAGGCGTAAGCAGTCTGATCTGGTGTGAACACTCAAGACAACAAACACGTTGGGGCGTAGTGAAAGTGACTAGTCCTGAAATAAGTTGACCCTTATTTCATTAAAACGCCCGATGCACTTCATCGGGCGTTTTGTATTTTAGTGCAAGGTGAGGACGGCGGGTATTATAGATACGGACGGACT
>NZ_JAVBXS010000093.1 GCF_030824435.1 Rheinheimera sp. | reverse complement strand
AGGGGCGTATTATCCAACTGAAAAAAGATGGCAGTGTCAGGCTGCAATATTGTGGCCCGGCGACATAACAGCTGCGTTGTTGTTGACCCCTTGTGATATGAACTGAGACTTTTGGTGATTTCCGTCACTGCTTTTCTACCTTTTGTCCCTTAGGCTCAAAACTTCCCCCGCTAATCCCAAGCGCTGTGGTGCCGGGCATTGGCTCTGCCACACTGCAGGGGTGATCAGGTGGGATCACATCACTCAGAGGAAACGCAGATGAAAGCAAGATTCTCGTTGGCTACAGCTCTGGTGGTTGCGTGTTTTGCATTCCAGGCTGGCGCAGGTCAGTTTGAGCAACAACCTTATGGATATACCGCCTTAGTAAAAATTTGCACTGAAACCCGTCAGGATGACAGGCTGGGACTTAAAAACGCACTGAAAGAAAATCGCATCAAAATCCAGACCGCGGTTGATAAAGTGGTGTGTAATGGCATGCCGTTAATTAGTTTTGCCCGTGCCGAGCAGTCCTTTAAAGTCGCCAGAATGCTGGCACCTTATGATCGCAAAGGCGAAGGCCATGTAGATATTAAAGATATCTCAGCCCCGAACTAAGGGTTTGGCCATTGGTTTTACACCGAAAACTGCAGCTTAAGCTGATGTTTAACATCAAACAAAAAGGCCGGAATCAATACCCGGCCTTTGTTTTTATTGTGCTATCAGGCGTTATGGTAGCTTATTCACCGTCAGCACAGGTGCTGCAGCGTCGCTGGCATTCACACTAAACTGATAAGTGCCCGCCTCTGTCAGCTTCAGTTTTAAATTGGCACCGCTGCGGCCCAGCAGTTTGTTCGCAGCTAAAGTGACATCCACACTTTCACCGGTAGCCGCGCCAAAATCAACAGTCGACCAGTCGGCAGAAGCCACTTTAAACTCATAATCACCGGCAGCAAGCGCCAGTTGCACCTGGTAACTGTTATTACCGGCATAACTGAACGGGTTGTTTTCACTCCAGCCATTCAGGCTACCGCGCAGATACACTTTGGTGCTGCCATAAGGCACATATTCACTGACTGTCAGCACCGGTGCTGTGGGTACTGTTGCATCCAAAGTGAACACATAGGTACCGGCATTAAAGTTCGCTTTCAGGTTAGCGCCTGAGCGGTTGAGTGTTTGTGCTTTACCAAACTGCAGCTCCTGCTCACCCGATTTGGCACCAAAATCCACAGTCGACCAGTCCGCTGAAGCCACTTTAAATTCATGACTGCCAGCTGCTACGTTGATGCGGGCTGTATAAACACCTGCACCTTCGTAACTAAAGGCGTCCACTTCACCCCAGCCATTCATGCCACCACGCACAAAAACTTTGGTTAAGCCATAAGGAGCCACATCAGGTGCGCCCATAGTGGCATCTGCTTTTAAGCCAGCGCCCTGAGCACCTTGTTGTGGCTTCACAAATACCGCAGCGGTATAAGCCGGCACCACAAATTCACCGTCATTGCCTACTGCATTAAAGCTGCTGTTACTCACCTCGTTATCCGCCGAATTTTGTTGCACAGCGTGCAGCACAAAACCCTGAGCTGTCGGTACTTTATGAGTTTTTTCCATGGCTGTGCCGTTCAGCACCACCACCACGGCATCATGGGCCGGGTCTAAATCAGTCAGGCCAGTGCCGTCGTCAATACTCATCACAATCAAGCCCTGGGTCAGGTTTTTACCAATATTGTGAAAACCCACCCGCGCCATCACATCGGCGCCACTGGTTAAACGGAACAAAGGGCTGCTTTTGCGGATTTGCAAAAACTCAGCAAATACGTCTGATGCTAAAGCAATATGCTCAGGATAAGCCGTGGTGTTCGGGTTATTGGCGACCTGAGCAATGCGGGTCCAGTTGGCTTTGTTGTCTTGTGCCAAGGGTAAACCGACATTCCAGTTGTTTTTTTGTTTAGTAAAATCAACAAAGTTAAACCAGTCGCCTGCGTCATAACTATTGCGGTCCAGCGATTTAGACCGCAATAAATCATCACCCATTTGCAAAAACGGAATGCCCTGACTCAGCATAGGAATGGCCAGCGCCATATTGTGAATACGCACGCGGTTGTCGATGCTGACGTCAGCGGCCAGTTCCAGCTGCAGTTTATCCCACAAAGATTCGTTATCATGTTTGGACACATAGTTAATAATGTCAGCCGGATCAGCAGCATAACCCGCTGCCTGACCATTCCACACCATACCGCCCGCTGTGCCGGTATTGCCCTGATAGTCTTTTAATACAAAGTCTTTTAAGGTGCCGGCTAAGCCAATTTCAATAAAGTTTTGTTGTTGCAGCTTGCCAACATCAGCGTCATTGGAAAAAAGCGCAGCACTTCGTACTGAATCACGCAGCCGGTCGTTAAAGCTGCCCACTTCAGTGCCGGCCAGATTGGCCTGACGCGCCTGCACAAAACGGGCATCGTTGGCCACTTCACCAAAATTCCAGCCTTCACCATAAAAATAGCTGTCGGCATCAACAGCTTTCACCGCTTCGCGCGCCGCTAAAATAGCGTCTTTTGGATGGTGACCCATAATGTCAAACCTAAAACCGTCAAACTTGTATTCTTTGGCCAGCAGCACTAAAGAATCGGCAACAAACTTCTGCATCATTTTGTGTTCAGTGGCGGTATTTTCGCAGCAGGTGGAACGTTCCATCGCGCCTGTGACAGGGTTATAACGGTGGAAATAACCCGGTACTATTTTGTCGAACACTGAGTTATCAAAAAGCCCGGACGAGCTGGTGTGGTTGTATACCACATCCAGCACCACCCGCAGGCCAAGACCATGCAAAGCCTGGTTCATAGCGCGCATTTCTTTAATACGGGCCACGCCTTCAGGACTGGAAGCATAAGAGCCCTCCGGCACATTAAAGTGCTGCGGGTCGTAACCCCAGTTAAAGCTGTCCGTACCGCGCATCGCTTCCACCAAAGCCTGAGCGTTTTCGCCTGAACTCTGATATCCCTTTAATATATCTTCAAGTTTGGTAGCACCATTTTCCAGACAAACCGCCGCTTTGCTGTTGATTTTGCAAAGCTCAGCCACGGTGTTGCTGATATCCACCCTTTTGCTGGCATCCTCATTCACATTGGCCATATCTGTGGTTGGCAACAAATGAAAGTGCGTTAAGCCACTGTCTGCTAAACGTTTTAAGTGTTGTACCGGTGCTGAGTCTGTTTCAGTAAAGGCCAGATATTTACCACGGTTGGCGGCGGACACTGAAGTATCGCGCACGCTGAAGTCGCGGATATGTCCTTCATAAATCACGATATCTTCCGGATTGCCTGCAGCCGGTACTTCATGAGCATCCCACAAAGCAGGTTTAGTGTCGGCATCCGCCAGATTAACAAACTGGCTGTAACGGCCGTTGGTGGCTGTGTTCACCGAATAGGGATCAGTTGCTTCAATAATTTCGACTTTTTTCGTTTGTGGATGGTACACCTCCACTTCAAACCGATAAAAAGCACGGTTTAAGCTGGCCGCAGCGCCGCTGTATGACCAGATACCGGTATTGCTGTCGAACGTCATTGCATGAGTCGCGGTTAAGGCTTTGGCAGCGTTATAAACCTTTAACTTCAGGCTACGGGCTGTAGGCGCCCAGACCGAAGTTTTAATATTACTGCCGTCATAAACCACACCCAGACTGGCTTCATCAGCGTCATTGGCGGCGCTGGTGTATAAATCATCCAACACCTTGGCAGCCTGCACATAAGATGCGCCAATCAGCTTATTGGCTGAGTCGTAAGAAGCCAGTACCAACTGGTTTTTTATGATGGTTTTGGCTTGTTCGCCGCTCAGGCTGGTTTTGTAAGCCGGCCAGTTGGCCAGATGCGGCACCAAAGCTTTTTGCCCGTCGGTTAAAGTAGCAGGCGTTAACTCCACAGCTTCACCATTGATGGTTAAAGTGTCGCTGTCGATAGCCAAATCGGCGGCCGCACTGTGGTGCAGTTTAAATTTACTGACACCAGCAGTGTCACCGTTCCAGACTAAAGTGGCGCGGTCCAGCCAGTGGGCGGCATTATCGGCAATTTGTACTCCCAATGAATCAATTGGATAAATGTACACCGAGGCATTGGCGTTAAAAGTCCAGCTCATGGCCGTTAGTTTTGCCGGCTGTTTTGGCCCTAAATCCATTTTGGCGTCATTGGCGCCCAAGGCTTTACCAGCGTCGTCTGTACCCAGATGAATAATAAAGTTGCCACAGGCACCAACTTTACCTTTGACCTCAGGTTTTAAATTCAGCAGCCAATAAGCGCCATACACCGGGTCTATACCGCTGATTTCCAGGCCGTTGTCCCATGATTTTGCTAAAGAATCGGCGGCATAAGCGTCACAGGCTTCGTTGTTCCATGTATGTAAACGGTAACCGTCATAACCGCCTTTTTTATTAAAAAACACCACAGCCTGATTCACGCCTGCATAAAGCACAGGCTCAGGTAACCTGGGGTTATAACCAATAATACATTTTTCATTATTGGCATCGGGGAACTGCGGCGCCGGGCATTTCAGTGGTTTAGGATCAACACAGGCTGTGCCTTGAGCGTTTGGAATTTGCGGCACATTACAGCTTAATAACAATTTGGCTGGGGCAGTGTCTGAACCTGTACCACCACAAGCGCTCAGCAGCATTGCTGCGACACTCAGGCTGGCCAGCTTCACTAACAACAAAATCTTGTTCATTTTCATCACTCCGTGTATGCGGTTTTGTCCCGAGCCTCTGGCTCAGTAACGGGAAGCTGGCTTAAAAACTGTAAGTGGCGCCCAGGTAATACTGGCGGCCAAAAAACTGGATAGTGCCGGTATAAGCTGTGTCACCCCAATAACTTTTGGTGGGTTCATCCAGCAGGTTGTTGACCTGAAATAACAAACCAAGATTGTCATTCACCTGATAGGACGCCTGATAATCCATCACCATTTCAGCTTCATAACGGATTTCCTGATCCTGCAACGCCGACTGATCCGACACAAAATCATCACGGAATCTGGTGCTTAAACGGGTTTCAAAACCTTCGTATTCCCAAAAGGCTGTCACGGTAAAGACATTGGGTGACAAACCTTTGAGCTCAGCTTTAAAACTCTGCCGACCGTTTTGCACTTCAGTGGCAATTTCACTTTCGGTATAGGAATAACTGGCGCTCAGGCCCAGCCCTTGCCAGAACGACGGCAGGAAGTTAAACACCTGGGTGTAAGCCAGCTCAGCACCACGGATATAACCACCTTCATCGTTATTCACTGCAGTGGAATAATCGCCAATAGGATTAGGGGCGCGGGGTGGTAAACCGTCCGGGTTACCTGGCTCTGTGCCTGGCACATAAGCAGGCAACGGGAAGCCGGCAGCGGCAAAATCAAAGTCGTTGATGGTGTCTTGCTGAATAAAAGAGTTAATGTTTTTGTAAAACACCGCCAGCACTAAAGCACCGCTGGAGTCTTCAAAATAACGTTCATACGACAGGTCAAACTGATCAGCATAAAAAGGTTTTAAAAACGGACTTTTAGTGGCGCTACCTGTCACATCCCCATTGCTTGCCACATTAAAAGTAGTGACAGCCGACAGCTGGTTAATAGGCGGGCGCGACATCACTTTGGCCGCGGCAAAACGCAGTTGGTCGTTGTCAGTTAAAGCCAGATTCAGGTTGAGCTGCGGCAAATAATCACGGTACTTGATGCCAACAATCGAAGGCGCATAATCGTCAGACACCAACCCTGCTTCGTCGGTAATATATTGTGCGCCTTTACTGGCATCACCATTGACATAACTTAAGTTGGTGGCCCGCTGTTTGGTTTCCACCATCCGCACCCCCAGGTTACCGGTCAGTGGCAAGCCAAACACTTCAGTGTCGATATTCGCCATCAGGTAAGCGGCGGTCACGTCTTCATATACATCACCACTTTCAAACACACTCCAGGGGGTAGATTTACCACCGGCCACCGGATTATCCAGGCCAGCATACCCATTACCCCAGGTTTGTTGTGGTTGTGGCACACCATTCGGGAACCAGGCGGCCAACGCTTTATTTAAGTCGATGGCAAGGTAGCTGGGGAAAGCGGCAAAGTCACCTTTAAAATCAACCACTTTCACCATGTCTTGTGTCAGGCGCAGCGGCGCTTCGCTGCTTAAAAACATGCTGTCAGAGCCAAACTCAAACACCTGGCGGTCGTTGGTATAATCGCGCTCGGAATAACGCAGGCCAGCTTCAAGTGAGCTCAGCACCGGGTTGTCGAGTTTGTAGGTAAAATCAAGGCGATAAGCATCAACTTCGTCGGTATTCAGCGTTGGGTAAATACCATATTTGCTGACCAGCATTTTATTAATATCGGTAAAAGATGCAGCCTGATTTATACCAATGCCGGGTAAATCCATGCCATTGAGTAAATAACTGATAGACACATTAGGGTCGACCACAGGTTTAGCGGCATTGGCGTCGGTGGACGCCAAAGACCAAAGCAAACCGTTACGGAAATTACTGCTGGACGACGAATGGGCAATATCCAGATTCACCGATAAATCATCAGTCAGCTGGTAGTCGGTATTAAAACCATAACTGCGCACTTCATCAAAGTCGGTATTGTCGTCATTCACCATTTCAACACGGGTATTGCCGTCACTGGCACGTTTGATAGTGCCGCCAATCATCAGGTTATCTTTGATAATGGCGTTATCAATGACGGCGCCGCCACTTTCAAACTTAGCGCGAAAACCCCGGGCAAAAGCTTTGGTATCAAACTTGGAAATAAAAGCATCGGCTTTCATGGTTAATCTGTCGTGGGGCGTCCATTCCAGCGCTGCCACATAACCGTTGCGGGTTTCTTCACCACCCCGGTGTTGCATTTCAAAACCTTCACTGACCAGCTCTAAAGGTGTGGCATCACCTTTAACCCCATCAAGATCTTTTTCATTGTTGTAGTTAAAACCAACAAACTGAGTGGACACACTGGGCTGGAATAACCGGGCATAACCCAAAGACAAACCTAAAGTGTCATCCAGATATTTACCCTGATAAGAAAAACTAAATCTGTCGCCTATTTCGGTGGCGTCCGACACTTCATCGGCTCTGTCGTTAAAACTGCCACGGGCATTAAATACAAAGTTGTGCTCATTGGCGGCCTTCAGTGGGCTTGCGGTTTGCAGCTCCACTGAACCTGCCACACCACCTTCAATAAGCGACGCTTTAGGCGATTTATACACAGCAGCCGAGTTGATCAGCTCGGAAGGATATTGGTCAAATTCGATATTACGTTTGCCACTGGTGGACACCTGCTCGCGGCCATTCAGCGTAGAAAACACAAAACCGCCTTCCATACCACGGATATTAATTTCTGACGCCTGACCACCGGTACGCACTGCCGAAACACCGGGTAAGCGGGTTAACGCATCGGCCATAGACACATCAGGCAAAGCGCCTAAATCATCGGCCGAAATAGTTTCAGACACAGTGTCGTTAAACCTTTTTACATTCAAAGACTGGATCAGGCTGCCGGCAAAACTGCGCACCTCTATTACTTCAATTTGTTCTTTTTTATCTTTTTTTGCCGTTGTTTTTGTATCCGCCGTCGCAGTATCAGCATTGCTGCTTTGTGCTGAATTTTGTTGTAGCTGCGCTTGTGCTTCAGCTGCTGACAGCCAGGGGCTGACGCCCGCTGCCGCCAATGCCAGCGTGAACACACTTAAGTTGAACTTTGACATGCCTTTGTCCCCGTTTTGTTTTTATGCTGATGGCGGGGACAGTTACAACATCATCCGAAGCCATATCATTTTTTAAATACTCAGGCTATTAATTAACCAGCTGTTGCACCAGACACAACATGAATACGTATTCAGCAGCTTTGTTGTGCCCAACTAAAGCGCAGCGGCCCAGAGCAGCGCACCGCGCTGGTGCAAATAAGCCTGGCCCGGTGTTGAACAAGCAAAACTTTGCGCCTGATCAAATTACCTGGAGCAGCTTTTTGTCATACTCCGCGCCATTTTTTTAAACAGGCTGCCTCTTATGCAACATTCCCTGGCCACCACTGGTTTTCAACCCGAATTGTTATCTCCGGCCGGCACACTCAAGGCTATGCGTTTTGCTTTTGCTTATGGCGCCGACGCCGTGTACGCCGGTATGCCGCGTTACAGCTTGCGGGTGCGTAATAACGAATTTGATTTGGCCAATCTGGCCATTGGTATTCAGGAAGCGCACGCGCTTGGCAAAAAATTTTATTGTGTGCTGAACAGCGCACCCCATAACGCCAAACTCGACACCCTGGTGGAAGATATTGCAGAAGTGGTCAAACTTGGGCCAGACGCTTTGATAGTGTCAGACCCTGGTGTGATTTATCTGATGCAACAGCATTTCCCACAGATGGAGCTGCATTTGTCGGTGCAGGCCAATACGCTGAACTGGGCTGCAGTCCAGTTCTGGCAACAACAAGGCATCAGCAGAGTCATTTTGTCGCGTGAGCTGGCGCTGGAGGAAATTGAACAAATCCGCAGCCAGGTGCCAGCCATGGAGCTGGAAGTTTTTGTGCATGGTGCTTTATGTATGGCCTATTCAGGCCGTTGTTTATTATCAGGTTATATGGATAAACGCGACCCCAATCAGGGCACATGCACCAATGCCTGCCGCTGGCCTTATCAGGTCAAAACCGCCACTGAAAATGAAGTAGGTCAGTTTATTCCGGCAGCAAACAACAACACTGAACAGCAGCAAAACGGCCTGAACCTGCAACAACAGCAGCCGGTCGACGATATTATTTTGTTAAGCGACCCACAAAACCCTGCTGAACTGATGCCGGCTTTTGAAGATGAACACGGCACTTATATTATGAATTCCAAAGATTTAAGAGCCATTGCCCATGTTGACCGCTTAACCCGCGCCGGTGTGCACAGCTTAAAAATCGAAGGCCGCACCAAGTCGTTTTATTATGCCGCCCGCACAGCGCAGATTTATCGCCGTGCTATTGATGACGCTGTGGCAGGCCGTCCTTTTAACCCGGCTTTGCTTGATGAGCTGGATGGTCTGGCCTCACGTGGTTATACCGAAGGTTTTTTACGTCGCCATATTCCCATCAGCGAACTGCAAAACTATGACAAAAGTGCTTCCACCAGCGACAAACAGCAGTTTGTTGGTGAAATTATTGGCAAAGTCGAAAGCACAAACCGGGTCTGGGTTGAGGTGAAAAATCAGTTTAACGTCGGTGATTCGTTGTTATTGATGTCACCCCAGGGCAATCAACAACTTTGCCTGGCTGAATTATGGGATAAACAAGGCCAGCCAATTTTACGGGCGCCGGGCGCAGGTCATCAGGTGCAATTGCAGTTGCCAAAAGGCATGCTGGCTGAATTTGTATTGATTATCCGTGACTTACCGCAATTTGATAGCCAACTGCAGGGTTGTGCCTGATGGCGCTGACAATTTTAGCCGACTGCATTAACTGTGATATGTGTGCACCTGAATGCCCGAACAATGCTATTTCGCTGAAGCGGCTGCACAATGCCGATGGCAGCCCGGGCAACAGGATTTACCAGATCAATGCGGAACTTTGCACCGAATGTGTAGGTTTTTACGACAAACCTACTTGTGTCGAAGTGTGCCCTATAGATGTGGTGGTGAAGTTGCCAACAACATAACTGCAGGCAGATTCAGTTTTCCTGCAATTGCTGGCATCATGTCTTTATCCGCCGTTTCAGGCTTTGTTGAAGAGTAGCAAGATGCATCTGCAATGGCTTTTGTATGGTCTTTTTCTGTGGTGTTGTAGTTGCGCCAGCCCCTGGTTAGCGGCAGCAGAGCAGAAACAGCAGATCCAACAAGTCTGTCAAATCTCCGGCCAGCCTTGTCTGGATGCGCTGGAGCCTGAACTTACCGGGGTGAAAAAAGGCAGTCTGTACTGGTATGAGCTGACCTTGTATAAACTCGACAGCCTGTTTGAACTGCAAAAAGATGACGAATTATTTATGCTGACCAGTCAGTTGGTGGCCGACCAACAACTGGCACAAAAAGGCCCGGCCCATTTTCGGGCGCGGCTTTATATCTATTTTGCCAAGTTATTGTATAAGAACAAAAATACTCAGGCATCTGCTT
This sequence comes from Rheinheimera sp., assembly GCF_030824435.1. Classification (GTDB taxonomy): domain Bacteria; phylum Pseudomonadota; class Gammaproteobacteria; order Enterobacterales; family Alteromonadaceae; genus Pararheinheimera. Next base: position 11,873 of record NZ_JAVBXS010000093.1, on the reverse strand, counting down.
ATTATTTACAACAGGCAACTACTTTATTGGCCAGTTTACATCAGGCCGACTTTAACCCTTTGACTATGGTGCAGCTGATTAATGTGCAGATGTACACCAACAGCAATGATGAACAGGGTTACGCCGCGCTGCAGGATTTGGCACGGCAATACCGCAAAAGCAAAGATCCGGTGTTTTTGTATGAGTTGTATAACAATCTGGGCCATTACAGCCACAGACTCAAGCTGCTGCATGAATCTGTAGCACATCGCAAAAACGCACTGGCCGCTATTGAAGGCACCACACAACGCGCCAGGCTGGCTGAGGCCAATTATAATCTGGCGCGAATTCTGGCTTATACCGGGCAGTGGGCCCAAACGCTGCCGCACCTGCGCCAGGCCGAGCAGCTGTATCTGGCTGAAGGTTACGCTGTGGTACACAATCTGGCTATCTTGCATCAGGCGGAAGCTTTATGGCATACCGGGCAACAAGACCAGGCCAGACAGCAGTACCACAAAGTACAGCTGGCCTTAGTGCCCGACTATGCCCAGGTACACCTGAGCCGTATTCAGGCGTTATTGGGCATCATTGAGCCTGAGTTATTGCCAGCCAAAGCGGCGAACAAAATTTTGCGTTAATAAGCCGTTTTAATACTGCGAAAACAAAAGCTTAATCAGACGCCCCCCAGCTTAAACCAAGTTTGTATAAGGCATTTTTTTTCTCACCATGAATTTCAGCCGTTAAAGCAGCGGCTTTTTTCAATGGCAATTCGGCCATTAATAACTTCAGCGTTTGTTGTACCAAAGCGCTGATGTCGTCATCTGCTCTGGCAGCCGGTGGCGCTATCATCAACACCATTTCACCCTGACAACGTTGTGGATCTTCTTCCAGCCAGGCCGTGATGCTGGCCGCAGTGCCATGGCAAAAATGCTCAAAAGTTTTACTCAGCTCTTTGGCCAGCACCAGCTCACGATCAGCCCCATAAACTGTGGCCACATCGGCCAGAGTATCTTTGACACGGCGTGCTGCTTCATAACAAATCACAGTGCCAACCGCAGGCGGAATGTCTTTGAGCACCTGTTGGCGCTGACCGGATTTGGCCGGTAAAAAACCAATAAAATGAAATTTATCTGTGGGCAAACCGGCACAACATAAAGCAGCAATCAAAGCACAAGGGCCGGGAATAGGCACAATACGCACGCCGGCGTCACGGCATAACCGCACCAGGCTATAACCAGGGTCGGAAATCAGCGGAGTGCCGGCGTCTGACACCAGCGCCACATCTTCCCCTGCTTGTAATTTTTGCAACAAACTGGCAGCGCGTTGTTTTTCGTTATGGTCGTGCAACGACAAAAACCGTGCTGAAATATTAAAATGGCTCAGTAACTTACCGCTGTGACGGGTGTCTTCAGCAGCTACCCAGGCCACTGCAGTTAAAGTTTTTAATGCCCGCTGGCTGATATCGTCCAGATTGCCAATAGGGGTGGCAACTATATACAAGGTTCCGGCACCTGAGCTTTGCTGAGCTGAAGTCATAAGGTTTTTCCTGGGTCTGGCAAGGCGGAGGGCCCGCGGCAAAAAATCAGCCAAAACAACTACTCAGCCCGGAGGCTGGCGTGATCCGGCTACAGAAATGGTATAAGATGACAGCCATTCGTCGGCTATTGTAACTGTGCATTGTGAAATCCAGCAAATTCCCACTTTGGTCTCCTTTTTATTGTGCCTTGCTGCTGTCTGGTTGTGGCCAGACACCTGCCCCTGCATCGGCCCCTGTGGCCAGCAATACAACTGTTGCGCCTGCGCCGGTAAAAGCGCAAGCCGAAGCAGAAGTATTTAAACTGGACCCTAATGCAGCTGATGTCAGTTATCAGCAGGTGGAAACACCTGTGACTGCTGTAGCGCAGGACAGCTTTGAACAAAAACAGCGCGATTTACTCAGTGAAGCAAAAACCCTGCTGACGGAAAAAATCAATCCACAACGTAGCCTGGCTATTACCCACAGTTTACGTGATTCTGTTTATGGGCAGATCCGGGCGCAAAATATGCTGCCGTTATTGCAAAGTTATTTGTTGAACAATCAGTTAGCTGCCGCCGAAGCTTTATTAACAGAAACACAACTGACCGATGTCACGCCGGACGACCGCAAAGATTTCACTTTACTTGCCGCAGATTTTTTCTCTAAAAACAGACAGTTACAGCCTGCACTTCGTTGGTTGTTGGCCCAGGATGAACTGGCGGGCAATGCAGCAGCTGATGCGCAGCTGCAAAATTTACTCTGGCAAAATTTGTTGCAGTTAAGCCCGGCCGAACGTAAAACTTTGGCAAGTTCGGCCCGGCCGCGCGCTGCTGCCTGGTTAAATCTGGCCGAAATTGCTTTTAGTTTTGCAGGCGACCAGGATGCCATGCAACAGGCTCTCGCCGACTGGCAACAACGCCACCCTGGCATGCCTGTACTTGAAAACTTACCTGAAACTATTCAAAAACTTGCCACTACCCCAGCTTATCAGCCAGCGAAAATTGGCGTGATTTTGCCATTATCCGGCAGCTTTAAGGCTCTTGGCGAAGCAGTACAACTGGGCATGGTGGCCGCCACAGCTCAAACTCCGAAGCGCAGCCTGCATTTTATTGATAGCAGCCAAAGCTCTGAAGCCATAGTGGCAGCTCTGGAAAGCCAACAAATTGATTTTGTAGTAGGGCCTTTGCTGAGGGAAGATGTCGACAAACTGCAAAGCCTGCCCAACTGGCGCTGGCCAACCTTGTTTTTAAACAGTAAACAAGACAATAACCAGCCAAATCCGGATCAGTTTTATTTTGCGTTAAGTGCCGAAGACGAAGCTGCGCAAATGGTGGAATTATTCCGCCAGCAGCATTATCAACATCCGGTGTTAATCAGCGCCAGAAGCCCTATTAATCAGCGTATGGCACAACATTTCCAGCAGCTTTGGCAAACTCAAAACGGCGAAAAGGTAGAAAGTTACAGCTTTAACACCCAGGAAGAACTGCGGGCGTTAATTAACACCTTTTTAGAAACGGCTGCCAGTACAGAGCGGGTCAATGAAATAACCAAATATGCCGGCAAAACCATCAACGCTGAAATGCACAGCCGCCTCGACGTTGACGCTATTTATTTATTGGCCGACGCCACCCAAACGCGATTGTTTAAACCTTTTATTGATGTGACCGTCAGCCCGACAGCACCGGCTTTACCTATTTATGCCAGTTCACGCAGCCATAGTCTGGCGATAGATCGCACCGATATCCGCGATTTAGCCGGTATGACGCTGACCGAAATGCCGTGGCTGGTGCCACAAGAACCCAAACTGCCACTGCGTGCTGAATACGAACAGCTTTTTGCCGAGCAGGATGAAACCTCACAACGTTTGTTTGCGATGGGTTATGACGCCATGGCGCTGATCAGCAAACTGAAACAACAACAGCAGTTTCCGGCTATGTTGTATCACGGCCTGACCGGCAGTTTACGCCTTGGCAAGGACCAGAATATTCAGCGGCAATTAACAGTAGCCCGGTATGGTAAAGGCAAATTAGCAGCTGTCAGTCAGAGCAAAAACGCCAACTGAAGCGGGGCAACACCAGATGAAAGGTGGCAGCGATAAAGGTGCTTATTTTGAAAATCTGGCGCTTGAATATCTGCAACAACAAGGGCTTACGCTCTTTGCCCGTAATGTCAGTTGTCGTTTTGGCGAGCTGGATTTAGTCTGCCAGCAACAGAAACAATGGGTATTTGTTGAAGTAAAATACCGGCAACACAACTTTTTTGGTGGGGCTGCCGCTGCTGTCACCAGAGAGAAACAACAAAAACTCAGGCAAACCGCCGCCTGGTTTTTACAACAACAGCAGAGTCAGTTGCACTGCCGTTTTGATGTGGTCGCCATCAGTGGTGACAGCCCTTACCAGATCGAATGGATTAAAAACGCATTTTAAGAAAAGGCAGGAACAGAGCGCATGCAAGAACATATCCGGCAGCTGTTTACCGAAAATATCCAGACCATGATAGCCACAGGCGAAGCGCTGGCCGAACCTATTGAAGCAGCAGCCCTGACCATAGTGCAGGCGCTGGTCAGCGACCGCAAAGTATTGTGTTGTGGTGAAGGCGCCGCCCGTGCTTTGGCCAGCCATTTTTCACAGTTGCTGCTGGATCAGTTTGAAACTGAACGCCCTTGCCTGCCGGCTTTGGCATTACAAACTGAACTCTCAGGTTTACAAAGTGACAACCAACATCAGGATTATCTGGCCCGTCAGGTGCGCGCTTTAGGGCAGGATGGCGACATTTTGCTGGTGTTGTCACTGACAGGTCACGAACATAACTTAATTAAAGCAGTGGAAGCCGCCTTAACTAAAGATATGACAGTGATTGCTTTAACAGTGGACAACAACGGCGAGCTGTCCGGTTTACTCGGCAATACCGACGTAGAACTTCGGGTACCTGCGCACAGGCCTGCGCGGATTTTTGAATGTTATGCCTTTTTACTTCATTGTGTCTGCGAACTCATCGACAACACTTTATTTCCGCAACAAGACGACGAATAACCAAGGAGAGCGCTATGTCTGATATCAAACCTCTGCTCAAGCTGACCGCTATTATCAGCCTGACTTTATTATTACAAGCCTGCGCCGCCGCCGTGGTGGCAGGTGGCGCTTCTGCTGTCACTTCAGCGTCCGACCGCCGTACCCTGGGTTCACAAATTGACGACAGCAGTATTGTGGTTAAAGCAGAGCGGGCTTTGGAAGAAAACAAAACACTGGAAGAACGTGCCCATATTAATGTGAATAGCTACAACGGTATTTTGTTGCTCACAGGTCAGGCACCAAGTCAGGATCTGGTTGACCTCGCCGCTTCATTAGTGCAGCCAATTCAGGGTGTTAAAGACGTACAAAACCAAATCCGCGTGGGTAACCCTATTTCTTTTACCACCAGAAGCCGCGACAGCTGGATCACCACCAGAGTCAAAAGCATGTTGGTGGGTGACAAAGAAGTCAGCGCATTAAATATTAAAGTGGTGACTGAAAACGGCGAAGTGTTTTTAATGGGCCTGGTCAGCAGCACCGAAGCCGACAAAGCGGTCGAAATTGCCCGCCATGTCAATGGTGTATCCAGGGTGATTAAAGCTTTTGAAACCAGTTATAACTGATACCAACGCATAGCAGAGCCAATAAAAAAACCGCCATCAGGCGGTTTTTTTATTGAGTCAGGCAGCAGTTGTTGCCTGTATCTATCTTATTAAAAATTCAGCAACACCGGTGTTTTATTGGCGGTAATGGCCTGGGTTTTTGTCGCCAGGAAAGTGACTACATCAGCCAGTTCAGGGTCGTCCACAGTGTTACAGCTAAAAGCTGCGGTATAAGTGCCTGCATCAATAAAACCAATTTCGTAGTTGTAACTGGCAGCACCATCAAATAATACCGGTGCACTGGCGTAAGGCAGGTTGGCTTGAGTGCCACCATAATCGGCCAGCGTTGCCGGGGCTAAATCGGCACCTTTATACAGATACACCACACCCACCGGCTTGGTTTTATCGGCAGGGGCTACTGCACACTGGTTGTTGATTAACAACGTTTCGCTGACTGTGCCTTTTAAATGACCAATCTGGCTGGTATCCACCAGTCGCAAGCCAGTTGGTTTTAACTGATAGTTTTGCCTTGCTTTGTTATTCACCACAGCTTTGCGTAAATCAAATTCCAGGGTGTAACTAAAAGTGCCGCCGGCTGACAAAGTTGGGCCAAGCAGCTTGAGTTCATTTGAAGGTACCGACAGCGCCTTTTTGCTGCCGTCTTTCAGCTGAATATAAGAACCTTCACTGATCACTAAACGCAGCTGACCATAATTGCCAGCCGGCACAGTGGCGCCTGTCACTAAAGACTCGGCCAGCGCACCAGGCAGTTTTAATAAATCAATACCACGGCTATTGGCAATCACATTGCCCTGGGCATTCAGACAGAGGTTATTTGGCGCTGCCGCCACTGAATCTGAACCAATCAGATATTTCTGCGTGGCACTACCGTTGCCGGTCAGCTCAATAGCTGAAAAACACACCACCACTGCGGCAGCGTCATTCACCGGCGCATCACTCACCTGCAAACCAAAGGTGGCCGTTGTAGGGGCCGGCACTGTGTCATCAGCACCACCACCGCCGCCACAAGCCGCCAGACCCAACATGCCGGCAGCTAACAATGCCGGTTTAAACACAGCAGATAAAGTCATTGAATTTGTTTGTTTGTTGTTGAACATAAAAAACCCCGGGTTACAGCATCAGAAGAATTTATATTAGAACTTTATATTTTACCTGCTGAATTGAAACTGAATTCTGTTTACAAAACAGGTCTGACAACTGTCGGCTGTGGCCCCGGTCTCAGTGGCAAAAACAGCCTAAAGTTACACTTCCTGCAGTGCTTTTAAGGCTTTGGAGTGAAACTCGCGGTGTTTCATCACCAGCAACACAATGACAGTGGACACCATAAACAACCAGACATTAATAAACCAGGCCAAAGCCGCCAGCGAAAAATAAATGGCACGCAAACCATAGTTAAAAGAGTGCGCCGCCTGATCGATGACTTTAGCGGCCCTGTTGGCATATAACTGCACTTCAGCTTCAGACAAATGTTTGCCGTCTGGTGCTGCGCCAATCAATACACCACCAAAACCATACTGGCGTAAACTCCAGGTAAACTGGAAGAATGTAAAAACGTAAATCAAGCCTAAAAACAACAACTTAAACTGCAAAAGCCCATCGGTATGATCAAGCCATGGCATGACCTGCAGCAATACCTGGGCAATTTTGTCGCTGGAAGCAATAGCAGTTAATAAACCGGCCAAAATCAGCATAGAGCTGGATGCAAAAAAGCTGACATTTCGCTCCAGCGTAGAAATTAACGCCACATCGGCCATTTTATTGTCGCGGGTTAACATCTGCCGCATCCAGTCAGTGCGTTTACGCCGCAGCTCAAAACTCAGACAACTGACAAAACGGGCTTTACGTTTGGCAAATAAGGTATAACCCACCCACAACACTAAAAACCAGATCACGGCGACCATATCTAACCAGGGGAAAGCGTTTTGCATTTTTACTCCACTTCTGTGTTTAACATCATCAGCTTGCCAGAAATTTGCCTGCAACAGCCATCAGGGTTCGGCTAGACCAGATCCAACTCAAAATAAAAACAGGCACCACCTTCAGCATTGGCCTGGTAACCAATGTCGCCACCCATACGTTCTACCAGCTCTTTACAAATGGCCAGCCCAAGGCCAGTGCCGCTTAACCTTCGGGTATCAGAACTGTCAGCCTGAGAAAACTTCTGAAACAAACGTGGTATAAAATCGGCAGGCACACCAGGGCCACGATCCAGCACACTGATCCGCACCTTTTGCCCTAACACCACCGCCTGCAACTGCACTTCGCCTTGTGCCGGTGAAAAACGTATGGCGTTGGCCAGCAAATTGGCAAATACCTGTTGCAACCGGCTTTCGTCCACCAGCACTTTGCTATCGGCACTGATGTCACTTTGTATCACTAAACTGATGCCGGATTGTTGTGCCAGCGGCAGGTTACGGTTTTTCGCTTCCAGCAATAACGACTTAACGCCAAGAGGTTGCAGCTGCAACAACATTTTGCCTGCAGTAAGTTTTTCAATATCCAGCAGATCGTTGATCAAAGTTGCCAGCTGTGCACAATTTTGCCTGGCTATATCCAGTAACTGCTGTTGCGGCTGTGCTACTGCACCTACAGCACCGGCAGCCAATAAGCCAAGTGCGCCATTGATGGCGGTCAGCGGAGTACGCAACTCATGGCTGACGGTCGAGACAAATTCGTTTTTCAGCTGCTCCACTCTTTTGCGTTCACGAATATCACGCAATAACAACACAAAGCCGCCCTGCTGTGGCTCCTGAATATGACTGAGCATTAATTCCACCAGGATGGCCTGACCGTTCTGATGCATAACTTCAAGTTCTGCACCTGCTTCGATGTCGGCCAGGGTGACAGGCCCGGCAAATAACAGCCGGTAAGGCTGCCCCTGAATGGCAGAACCCTGATAACCCAACAAAGTTTGGGCAGCTCTGTTAATTTTGTCGATGCGGCCCAACCGGTCCAGCACCACTATAGCGTCGGCCACATTGTCGAGCACAGTGCTGGCATAAGCTTCACTTTGTTCACGGGCTCTTGCTGTGACCGCCAGCCGGCCATTGGCTATAAAGATCACCGCCATCAGCGACAACAATAAACAACTGACCAGCCAGCCAAATAAACGCAAACTTAAACCGGCACTAAAAGACAGCGGTTTAGCCGCAACAGCAGCCAGCTGCCATTTGGCGCCGGAAATAGTTAAATCAAACAACATGGCATCGTCCTGAAACAACGCCATATCGCCTACTAACATATCGGCCCAGTGCGCACCTGTCATCCGCCTGAGTGCCACTTTGACACCGGCCGCTGCCGCTTGCTGGCGCAACAAAACCCAGACCGATTCGATATCCAGCACAGTGCTGACAATGCCCCAATATCTGTCGTCCGGCAAATACACCGGAATACGGTGAATAAAACCAAGACCGCCTTGTGCCAGCTGCACCGGCCCCACCAGCAATGACTGACGCGCCTGAATTAAGTTGGCTATGTCGGGCCATTGTTCACTGAGGTCCGGATAATAAAGCCCCAGCGCTTTTTCATTGCCAACCAGCGGATAAATAAAACTAATACGGTTATCTGGCGCAATACCTATATTGCGGATATGGCGTCCCTGCGCTACCAGATTAGGTAATAAAAAGGCAAACTCTTCGTCCCGCACCTGACCATGCGAAGCCTGAATATAAGCGGCAAGCCCCTGACTTAAATACAAAGAAGAATTGACTTCACTTTCCAGCAAAGCACGCAATTCTGCCGCTGCAGCAGCCACATGTCGCAACTGCACCTGTTGCTGTCGTTGCCTTTCCTGATACACCAGATATTCGGTGCAAAACAAAAACAACAATAACAGCAGTGCGAGCAGCAGCCATTGCCAGCGGGAAAACAACCTGGAGTGTAGTGCCATGCCTGATCCTAAGCTGAAAAAATGTTGTATCTGACGTACTTAGCTTTTTGTCAAAGCGCAAAGTACCTGCTTAATGATACACTTGGCACAATTTTCCGGCAGATTAATTTAACAAGTTTGAGGAGCCTTCCGTGACGACTTTAACCATTCAAACCCCTGATGACTGGCATTTACATTTTCGTGACGGCGATATGCTCAAAGAAACAGTGCCGGCAACTGCCCGTTGTTTCCGCCGTGCCGTGGTGATGCCCAATTTAGTGCCGCCTGTGACCACAGGTGCTTTAGCCCAGGCCTACCGCGAACGTATTCTGGCCGCCCGCCCGGCCGGCAGCACTTTTGAACCTGTAATGACTATTTATCTGACCGACCAAACCACGCCGCAGGACATTAAAGACGCCAAAGCGGCAGGGGTATTGGCAGCCAAGTTATACCCGGCCGGCGCCACCACCAACTCACACTCAGGTGTGTCCAGCTTAAGCAGCCTGTACCCTGTGCTGGAAGCCATGGTGGAACACAACATGCTGTTTTTAATTCATGGTGAAGTCACAGACTCACATATTGATATTTTCGACCGTGAAGCTGTGTTTATTCAGCAGCATTTAACCCAAATCGTGGCGAACTTTCCAAAACTGAAAATAGTGCTGGAACATATCACCACCAAAGATGCGGTAGATTTTGTGTTGGCTGCTTCCGACAACGTAGCCGCCACTATTACGCCCCAGCATTTAATGATGAACCGCAACGACATGCTGGTCGGCGGTATTCGCCCACACAACTATTGCCTGCCGGTGCTGAAACGCCGCACTCATCAGGAAGCTTTGCGTGCTGTGGTAGCCAGTGGCAATAAAAAATTCTTTTTAGGCACAGATTCTGCGCCACACGCCAAACATAAAAAAGAAGCGGCTTGTGGCTGCGCCGGTTGTTACAGCGCCTGGAGTGCTATTGAGTTGTACGCACAGGTATTTGACGAATTAGGCGCGCTCGACAAACTGGAAGCTTTTGCCAGCCACTATGGCGCCGACTTTTACGGTCTGCCGCGCAACAGCGGCACCATCACATTGGTCAAAGAAGACTGGACCATTCCGGCCGAAATCACCTTGCCGGACGGCAGCCCGATAGTGCCGTTTTTTGCCGAACAACAGGTGCACTGGAAGTTAAAAGCTTAAAGCCAGCCTGACAACAGCCGGTTCCAATGAACCGGCTTTTTTATCAAGCAAAGCCAACTGCCAACAAGCAGAATGCAGCTATTGCCAGCAGCCAAAACCCTGTTGTTTGTTTTTTGACTAATTGACCAGCAATCAAAGCCCTGCGCCACTTTCTGTCTGGACAAGCGCCACAAGGCACAATACAATGGCCGCCGTCGCGCACCCATAGCTCAGCTGGATAGAGCGCTGCCCTCCGGAGGCAGAGGTCTCAGGTTCGAATCCTGATGGGTGCGCCATATAAATCAACCACTTAGAGGCAACTCAAGTGGTTTTTTTGTGCCTGAAAGAAAATTTTATAGCAGATTTATAGCAAATATAAGCGTAAGCTCTGAGCAATTGTGATTGCTATTGGTTATACCGCTAGTGTTAAATGGGGTACATATGTAACCATTAATAAGGCGCTAGGATGGCTAAGTCAGCAATACAATCGCAGTTAACCGCAGAAGCTCGAGATTCACTTACAATTCATAAATTTATCTATCACATAATTGAGCCAAAAAAAGCAGACTCGACCGTCTCGCTGTTAACCGAAGTTGTCTTGACTGAAACGCAGAGGCAATTTTTTCAAGAGATTATTTTACAATCTGCGAAAGGTACTAGATTAAAGTTTATTGACCCTGATAATTCTCCATTTGTACGAGAGTGCAAAAGAATTATTGCTACGCCTGAAGACTTTATTGACGCTTCTGGGCAGTTAGTCATGCAATTCGCAGCAGCTCACGATAAGAGAATGACAGATGGAGTTGTAATCGTAGCTCTAGTGAGTATGCTTGTGGGCGGCACTGCTCAGTATTTTATATCACTCTTAAAAGTCGATTATGCTAGGGTTATGGAGCAAACCAGAGACGTTCTTGAACCGACAAAAGTAACTTTAAGGGAGATCACAGATTCGCTTTCAGAGAACAAAGCAGACATTCAAAAACGTGCATTGGTTGATGTACAGGGATTATTTTCTTGGGACGTGATTGCTGTTGAACGTAGCAAGTCTGGACAGTTGGTAGATACCGACGGAGCTGTAGGTGTTCATTTTAAACAGTTTCTGTCCGTAATGTTAATGCATAATGATTCAACGTACACCAAGAATACCGTTGCAGCTATACATGCGTGGTCGAAAAAGGAACCTGACCTCGACCCTGTAGAAGTAAAAGCAAAAACAGTTTCTTATCTAGATGCAAATGATGGACAAGTTGTCAGCATTGATAGTATCAAAGATATTGTTTGTGCCAGTTCAAGTGATGCTATACAGCAGAGATTGAGTACTTCATTTACTAACTTTATGGACGAAAAAGAACTTAACGGAGTCAATTTCGTAGCCAGAAAAGGTTCAATCACTCAATCCGAAAGAAAAACCAAAATCAGGACTAATAATGGTGTCGAGGTAATCTGGTTTGGTTCAAAGGAAGATGCGAAAATCTCCGAAACGCGAGCAAATGGAAAAACAACCATCACCATAGTAGCTGATGAACTTACATACGAAAACTGAAAACTTATGCTCGGTTCTTTGCAAACTGAGGCAACTAGCAGATCCCACTCGCAGCAAAGAAAGCCTTGATAGCGTCTTTGCTGCTGGCGATTGGTCTAGAGAAGTTGGGCTAGAGTTAGCCAAAATTACCGCCCTTAATTTCGATGGCGCAAATAGCTTATTTCGTT
>NZ_JAVBXS010000001.1 GCF_030824435.1 Rheinheimera sp. | reverse complement strand
CGTCAATACGGTTGGAGCGTGGCACTATCACAATACGGGTTGGGCTTTCGTGGTCTGATTCATCGCGTAAGTCCGACACCATCGGCAGCTTTTTGGCATTCATCTGCGCGGCAATTTGTTCCAGCACCTTAGAACCAGAGGTTTGGTGTGGCAAAGCGGTGATGACAATATCACCCTCTTCCTGGGTATAAATAGCGCGCATCCGCACTGAACCACGGCCGGTTTCGTATATGGCCTGCAGTTCGTGTTTAGGGGTAATAATTTCGGCATCGGTCGGATAATCCGGCCCTTGCACAAACTGCAATAAATCAAGCACTTGCGCTGTCGGATTATCCAGTAAATGGCAGGCGGCAGCGGCAATTTCACGCACGTTATGGGGTGGAATATCGGTGGCCATACCCACGGCAATACCGGTAATACCGTTCAGCAAAATATGTGGCAAGCGGGCCGGCAGCGTTTTGGGTTCATCCAGAGTACCGTCAAAGTTGGGAACCCAATCGACAGTGCCCTGCCCCAGTTCGCTCAGCAGCAGTTCGCTAAAACGTGATAACTTGGCTTCGGTATAACGCATGGCGGCAAAAGATTTTGGATCATCAGGTGCACCCCAGTTGCCCTGACCGTCCACCAGCGGATAACGGTAAGAAAAGGGTTGTGCCATCAGCACCATAGCTTCATAACAGGCGCTATCACCATGAGGATGAAACTTACCCAGCACGTCGCCCACTGTTCTGGCAGATTTTTTAAATTTGGCCAGATGGGACAAACCCAGTTCAGACATGGCATAAATAATACGTCTTTGTACCGGTTTTAATCCGTCACCAATAAAAGGCAAAGCCCGGTCCATAATGACGTACATCGAATAGTTCAGATAAGCGTCTTCGGTAAAACGTCTTAACGGTAATTGCTCCAGCCCATCGGCTGTTACGACGATCTCGGTCATCTTGTTATCCACATCAGCTTAAATCACGGGTTGCCGGCTTTAACATGGCCTGCTGTAAAGCACGGCGCCGGCTCCATTGCCACCATAACAACGTCAATAATATCATTGAAGTACAGGCAAAAATGCCAATCCATAACCACTGCATCTGGCGGTTACGTTCAATTTCCTGTAATCGCAGCGCCTGTAGTTCATTGTCTTTTTCCAGCAAAGCGTTGCGTGCCTGCTGGCGCTCTGCGTCAAAACTCAGCCGCAGCTTTTGCACATCTAAGTCACGTTCATCGTCTTGCAAGTCGATATAAGCTTTAAAATATTTATCCAGGGTGTAATAGGCTTTTTCAAAATCACCACTGTCGGCATAAAGTTTGGCGCGCAGGTTGTCAAAATGCAGCAGATAAAAACGATCAGAGGTATTTTTGCTGCCATCCAGCTGCTGACTGGCCAGCGCTACTTCCTGCAACGCCAAATTAATCTGTCCTAAGCTGCGGTATATTTGCGCTTTAATAAAATGATGTTCGCTGATTTGAAAAGTCGACTGCAAATTAGGCAGATAAGTTTCGGCTTTTTCAATGTAAGTAATTGCAGCGTCTAGTTTTTTCACGTCCCGACTGGTGCCGGCCAAACCAATATAGGCATAATACAAACTAATAGGATCTTCCTGCTCTAAACTGACTTTCAGCATCTGATCAAAAATTTCTAAGGCCTTTTCCGGCTTTTTTAAATAACGGTACGTTGAAGCCAGGTTATACCAGACGGTCAGTTTGCTTTTTACCCAGCCAAGCTCATCAAACAAGCGGAACGACTCTTCCAGAAATTGTCTTGCTTCATCGTCAATGCCTAAAGTGACATACATCAGACCCAGTTCAGCCTGTACCAGCGCCAACATTTCTTTATCTTTGAGTTTCACTGCCCTGTCATAAGCCCGTTTGAGCATATCCAGCGCTTTGGGATCTTCACTGTCTTCGGCCAGCATGGCTGCCAGATTGGTCATGCCCTGAATAATCAGCTTTTCATCCTTCAGCTGTTCTGCCAGCGCCATGCCTTTTTGGTAATAATCGTTGGCGGCTTCATATTCACGTTGGGTTTCCAGCGCAAAGCCCATGCCAAACAACAGCTCAACCCGGACTTTACTCTGCTCATTGTTGGTCAATGCCAGACCCCGTTCTGCCACACTGAGCTGATCACGATAACGGCCCAGCACTTCATATATCAGGGACAATTCGTTCAGCCATGCCGCCTGCAACTGGACTGGCCAATTACCAAACTCGGCTTCATGCTGGCGAGCCAGCTGCAACATGGCTTCTGGTTTTTTATATTTATGCTGTTGGATCTGTAACAGCCAGTCCGGTAATGTTGTGTTGTCTTGTGCCTGCAAAGGCAGGCAACAACAGGTGCACAACAATAAAAAGACGGCCCACAACTTTTGGCTTTTCATAAGAATAATCATGCATCCTTGTTGCGTATTTAAACAAAGCACAGGCAGTATACCCAGAACAGCGCACTACGCAATGATGGCGCGGTCACCCTTCATTTCTAACCAGTCGCGTCTGTCATTGGCACGTTTTTTCGCCAATAACATGTCCATCATGTCAAAAGTCTGCTGTACATCGTCTATGGTGAGCTGCACCAGACGGCGGGTGTTTGGGTCCATCGTGGTTTCACGCAGCTGCAAAGGGTTCATTTCACCCAAACCTTTAAAACGCTGTACATTCACTTTGCCCCGTTTTTTCTCGGCTTCCAACCGGTCTAACACGCCATTTTTTTCTTCTTCATCAAGGGCATAATAAACGTCTTTGCCAATATCAATACGATATAAAGGCGGCATAGCAACAAACACATGGCCCTGTTCCACCAGAGTG
>NZ_JAVBXS010000046.1 GCF_030824435.1 Rheinheimera sp. | reverse complement strand
TCAACAATGGCAATAGCGGCTTTATGTAAGGTTTCCGGCAACGAAGAGCCGGCCAGATAAATGCTGACCGAAAAACTGACCACTATCAGCACCAACATCACGGGTTCACGCCACAGGCTCCATAACTCTTTTTGCAATAAATACCAGATAGTAGCCAGCTTTTGCCGCAAGCGGTTTTTCTGGTGCTGAGGTCTTGTTATTGGCAGGTTCATCTTAACGCTCCTGCTTTTTTAACAACAACAGTGCCGCCAGCAGCACCACAGGCACAGCTGCACTCATTAACAACAACGAAGGGTAAATGTCAGACAATTGCAGCCCTTTGCTAAACACGCCGCGGCTGATAGTCAGCATATGGCTGGCCGGATGTATTTCACCAATCAGCCGCCCGCCCCCTTCCAGCGCCGACACCGGGTTGATCATGCCGGCAAACTGCACCGCCGGTATCATGGTGCCCAGCACAGTCACCAGAATGGCCGCTATCTGACTGCGGGTAAAAGTCGAAGCAAAAAAGCCAAAACCTGTGGAAAAAATAATAAAAATCAACGCACTGAGCGACAAGGCCAACAATGAACCCGTTAAAGGCACGGCAAAAACCGCTACCGCAACAACCAGCATCAACACATAATTAAAAAACGCCAGCAGCAGATAAGGCAGCTGTTTGCCCAATAAAAATTCCAACCGGCTGACCGGTGTCACATACAAATTAATAATAGAACCCAGCTCTTTTTCCCTCACCACAGACAAAGCGGTTAACAGCGCCGGGATCATCAATAATAACAACGGGATAATGGCAGGCACCATGGCCACTAAACTTCTGATATCCGGGTTATAACGAAAGCGGGTTTGCACTGAAAAAGGCATCGAAGACACAACGCCAGCCGACTGCCGCGCCTGTTGTTGCAGCCAGTGCAAATGCATACCCAGCACATAACCTTTGGTGGTTTCAGCCCGGTTTGGCATAGCACCGTCTATCCAGGCGCCAATTTCTACCCTTTCACCCCGACTCAGACGCCGGCCAAAACCGGGCGGAATTTCCAGCGCCAGCGCCAGCTCGCCACTGCGCATGCGCTGGTCCAGCTGCTGTTCACTCTGAAGATCGGGTTTTTGAATAAAATACCTTGAGCCCGCCAGGTTCTGCACATAGTTTTGGCTCAGCAAGGACTGATCCTGATCCAGCACGGCAAAAGTTAAATCGTCTACATCCATGGTAATGCCATAACCAAAAAACAACATCAGTACCAGGCTGCCCAACAGCGCCAGCGCACCGCGGATAGGATCACGTTTAAGCTCCAGCGTTTCCCTTCTGGAGTAACTGAATAAACGCCTGAAACTAAAGAGTTGTCTTTTGTTTGTGGTTGCAGCAGCTGCAGGGTTTTGCATTGTGCCCAGGTCTTTGGCTTCAGTCGTGCTGCCTGTAACTGCCGGCAACTGCTGGCCGGCACCGGCTTGTTGTAAATACCAGATAAACGCCTGCTCCAACGACCCCTGATGGGCTGCAGTTAAATTTGCCGGCGTGTCGCTGACCAGCACTTTACCGGCGTGCATTAACGAAATACGGTCACAGCGCTGGGCTTCATTCATAAAGTGGGTGGAGATAAAAATGGTGACTTTGTCTTGCCGCGCTAAATCCACCATCAGCTGCCAGAACTGATCCCGGGCTATAGGGTCAACGCCGGACGTGGGTTCGTCGAGGATCAACAGCTCAGGCTGATG
Organism: Rheinheimera sp.; assembly: GCF_030824435.1. Classification (GTDB taxonomy): domain Bacteria; phylum Pseudomonadota; class Gammaproteobacteria; order Enterobacterales; family Alteromonadaceae; genus Pararheinheimera. The sequence continues at coordinate 1,124 of NZ_JAVBXS010000046.1, read as the reverse complement.
CACCATGGCAACGGCCAGCGACAGCCGCTGGCGCATGCCAAGTGGCAAAGTGTCCGGCAGGCTGTGTTGATATTGCGCCAGCGAAAAACGTTGCAGCATCAGCTCCACCCGCCCGGCAATCTGCGGCTCTGCCACATGAAACAACCGGGCATGTAACTGCAGGTTTTGCCTGACCGTCAGCTGGTTATACAGCGAAAACGACTGCGACATATAACCCACTCTTTTGCGGGTGGATAAATCGTTGCTTTTAAGCTCCTGACCGAACAACCAGGCTGTGCCACTGCTGGCTGGCAATAAGCCAGTTAACATTTTCATGGTGGTGGATTTACCACAGCCGTTGGAGCCTAAAAAACCAAAAATTTCGCCCTGACGGATTTGAAAACTCACTGTATCAACAGCGACAAAATCGTCAAATTGCATCGTCAACTGCTCGGCAGCTATCGCTATGGTGGCATCGCTGTTATCGGAAAGTGGTGGCACCACCACCTGCTGATGCAAAGCCCGCAGTTCAGGCGGCAACAAGGCAATAAAAGCGGCTTCCAAAGTGCTGCAGCCGGTTTGTTGGTAAAGCTGCGCCGGGCTGCCTTCGGCCAGCAGAGTACCGGCATTCATCACCAGCAAATGGTCAAAACAACTGGCTTCGTCCATATAGGCTGTCGCCACCAACACACTCATGCCCGGCCTTTGCGCCCTGATGTGCGCAATAAGCTGCCAAAACTGACTGCGGGCGAGCGGATCAACCCCTGTGGTGGGCTCGTCCAGAATTAACAACTCAGGGTCGTGAATAAGGGCACAACAGAGGCCGAGTTTTTGTTTCATACCACCGGATAATTTTCCGGCAGGTCTGGTTAAAAAATCAGATAAACCAGTGGCATGGGTTAGCTCGTCAATACGACGACGGCGCTCCAAAGCGTTGTGGCCAAACAAACGGCCAAAAAACTGCAGATTTTCTTCTACCGACAACGTCAGATACAGATTTTTGCCAAGGCCCTGCGGCATATAAGCAATAGCAGGGCACACCTGGTTGCGGTGACGGCGGTTGGTGATATCACCCCCAAGTACCTGCACTTTGCCTTGTTGCAGTGTTCGGGCACCTGACAGCAGCGCCAATAAACTGGATTTAC
>NZ_JAVBXS010000057.1 GCF_030824435.1 Rheinheimera sp. | reverse complement strand
ATGAAAGTACGCATCATTGAGCGCTGACTTGCGTTTTGCTGACGACGCTTTTCTGATTGAATAGCGCGTTTCTTAGCAGACTTAATGTTAGCCAAGGTAACACTCCTAAAAACTAAACCGGGACTCTTTAAAGGCCGCATAATATGCCTATTTTGTAGGCCCTTGTCAAATGATTTTACGAGCGCAAAGCAGAATTAAATCCTTGTTGTACTGGTATTCACAAGACGCTCAGGCGACAATAGCAAGCCAGCAGGAAAAGGAGGGTTTTGTGTCAGCTAAGTTATTAAAATCAGGCATGATTGTCAGTGTAATGACATTAATTTCGCGCTTGCTTGGTCTGGTCCGTGATGTCGTAACCGCTAATGTGCTGGGGGCCGGTGCTATGGCTGACGTCTTTCTGATGGTCAACCGCATTCCGAACTTTTTACGGCGTTTATTTGCCGAAGGTGCGTTTTCTCAGGCTTTTGTGCCTGTGTTATCTGAAGTCAAAGCCAAACACGGTGATGACGCTGTGCGTGAGCTCATGGCTAAAGCTTCAGGGACTCTGGGTCTGATAGTCACTGTCGTGACTCTGCTTGGTATGATTGGCTCCCCTGTGCTGATGGCGCTGTTTGGTATGGGCTGGTTTCAGGATTATTTGCAGGGCAACTCTGATGGTGAAAAATACCAACATGCCAGTTTTTTATTAAAAATCACTTTTCCATATTTATGGTTTATTACTTTTGTCGCGTTATCCGGCGCCATTCTGAACACTTACAACAAATTTGCCGTGGCGGCTTTTAGTCCGGTGTTTCTGAATATTGCCATGATAGCAGCCGCCTTGTTGTTAACACCTTACATGGACGATGCATCCACTGCCTTAGCCTGGGGGGTATTTTTAGGTGGTTTGTTGCAGTTTGTGTTTCAGTTGCCTTTTTTGGCCAAAGCCGGTTTGTTGGTCAAACCGCGCTGGGCCTGGAAAGATGAACATGTCACCCGGATCCGGACCCTGATGTTACCTGCTTTGTTTGGGGTGTCGGTCAGTCAGATTAATTTACTGCTTGATGCTGTCATTGCTTCTTTTCTGATGACAGGCTCAGTCGCCTGGTTGTATTACTCTGACCGTTTATTGGAATTTCCGCTTGGCATCTTTGGTATTGCTATTGCCACTGTGATATTGCCAAGTTTGTCGCGTCAGTTTGCCACCGATGATCAACATGAATTTAAACGCACATTAGATTGGTCTGTCAGCCTGATTTGTTTATTGGGATTGCCCTCGATGGCGGGCTTAATAGTACTGGCTGAACCCATTTTGCTAACGGTGTTTGCGCACGGTAAATTTACCGCCTTTGATGCCAGTCAGAGCAGTTTAAGTCTGATTGCCTATGCATCGGGCTTAGTGCCTCTTATGCTGATTAAAGTGCTGGCACCGGCTTTTTATGCCAGACAAGACATTAAAACCCCGGTGCGTATTGGTATTATTGCCATGGTCGCCAATATGGTGTTTAACCTGATGCTGGCGCCTTTTATCAGTTATGTCGGCCTTGCACTGGCCACCGCCTTGTCTGGTTCGTTAAACGCCTGGTTGTTATATCAGGGACTAGTCAAACGTGATATCTACCGGATCAACAGCACCACCTTGTGGTTGCTTGGTAAAGCCATGCTGGCAGCGGCATTGATGGCCGCTTTAATGTTCTGGTGTTCACCTTCATTGCACGGCTGGCTGAATATGGCTTTTGCCAGCAAAGCCTTGACCCTATTGTGGCTGGTGCTACTTGCAGTGCCGGTGTATTTTGGCCTGCTCTGGCTGTTTGGCGTGCGTTTGAGTCAGCTGAAAAGACAGACAATTGCTGAAACTAAAAGCTGATGCAGTTATAATCGGCCGTTTAGACAGCAACACAGAGTAGTTAATCCGGCATGGAGCTAATTCGCGGCCTGCATAATATCAAACCTGGTCACCGTGATTGTGTACTGACCATAGGTAATTTTGACGGTGTACATCTGGGACATCAGGCGGTGCTTGCTCAGGTAAAACAGATTGCCGCTGCTTTAAATTTGCCTGCTGTGGTGATGGTGTTTGAACCGCAGCCACTGGAGTTATTTAAGCCAGAAGCTGCGCCAGCGCGCCTGACCCGCTTTCGTGAGAAGTATCATTGGCTCGCCAGGCTGGGGTTAGACCGACTGCTTTGTGTCAATTTTAATGCTGACTTTGCAGGACAGGACCCACAAGGTTTTATCGAGCAGTTATTGCTTGGCAAACTCGGGGTGCGCCATTTAATAGTGGGTGATGATTTTTGTTTTGGCAAAAACCGCGCCGGGAACTATGCCTTGTTACAACAGGCCGCTGCGCAGTTTGGTTTTGGCCTGACCAGCACAGCCAGCTTAAAACAAGATGATAAAAGAGTGTCCAGCACTTTGATTAGACAAGCGCTGGAACAGAATGAGCTTGAGCAGGCTGAGCAGATGTTGGGGCGGCCGTTTTCGTTAATGGGGCGGGTGCGCCATGGTGAAAAAGTCGGGCGTCAGCTCGGTTTTCCAACGGCCAATGTCTGGTTATACCGCAATAAATTGCCGGTACGGGGTGTGTATGCCATTGAAGCTTTGACTGCTCATGGCCATTTTCACGGTGTTGCCAATATAGGGGCGAGACCGACGTTGCAGGGCAAACAAGAACAGCTGGAAGCGCATTTTTTTGATTTCCAGGGGGATTTATACGGTCAGCAGATTGAAGTGCTGCTGCGGCATAAAATCCGCGCTGAGCGCAAGTTTGCGTCGCTCAACGAGTTACAACAACAAATTCAGCTGGACGCTGCCGCGGCGCGGCAGTTTTTCAGCAACAAAAACAATTAAAATTTGCCGGCACGCCAAAGCGGGTCAATACAGAACTAACACGGAAATAAACGGATGACAGACTATAAAGCAACGCTGAACTTACCGGATACGGCTTTTGCCATGCGCGCCAACCTGGCGCAGCGTGAACCGCAAATGCTGGCGAACTGGACCCAGGCCGACTTATACGGTCAAATCCGGGCCGCTAAAAAAGGCAAAAAAACCTTTATTCTGCACGACGGCCCGCCGTACGCCAACGGCAACATCCACATTGGTCACGCGGTCAACAAAATTCTGAAAGACATTATTGTAAAAGCCAAAACGCTGGATGATTTTGACGCGCCTTATGTACCTGGCTGGGACTGCCATGGTCTGCCGATTGAGCTGGTGGTAGAGAAAAAATACGGCAAACCAGGTGTGAAGTTATCTGCGGCAGAATTTCGTGAAAAATGCCGTGAATACGCTTTAACGCAAATTGAAGCGCAAAAAACTGATTTTATCCGCTTAGGTGTATTAGGGGACTGGAACAATCCATACCGTACTATGGATTTTGCTTTTGAAGCCAATATTATCCGATCTTTGTCACGTATTATCGAAAATGGTCATTTACAACAAGGCTTTAAGCCGGTGCACTGGTGTACCGACTGCGGTTCTGCTTTGGCTGAAGCTGAAGTGGAATATCAGGACAAAGTCTCTCCGGCCATTGATGTGCGTTTTGCTTTTGTTGACGAAGCCGTTGCCGACAAATTTGACCATCCAGAAGGTCATCGTGGTCATGGCCCGGTATCAGTGGTGATCTGGACCACAACCCCCTGGACTATTCCGGCAAACCGCGCCGTTGCGCTGAATGCCGAGTTAAATTACAGCCTGGTGCAGGTCGAAGAAGGCCCGAATGGTGCTGAACGTCTGGTGCTGGCAACTGATTTAGTCAAAGACGTGATGGCCCGTGCCGGCATTGAAAAATACCATGCCTTGGGTTTTTGCAAAGGTGCCGCGCTGGAGCTGGCGCAGTTAAAACACCCGCTGTATGACTTTAACGTGCCTGTGGTGCTTGGCTCTCATGTCACGACAGATTCAGGTACCGGTGCTGTACACACTGCACCTGGCCATGGTCAGGAAGACTTTGTGGTCGGTCAACAATATGGCCTGGAAGTGGCGAACCCTGTGGGCGCCAATGGTGTGTATCTGCCGGACACACCACTTTTTGCCGGTCAGCATGTTTTTAAAGCCAATGACTCTGTGGTGGAAGCGTTAAAAGCCGCCGGTGCGCTGTTGGTGCATAAAGCTTATAACCACAGTTACCCGCATTGCTGGCGCCATAAAACGCCGATTATTTTCCGTGCCACGCCGCAATGGTTTGTCAGCATGGAACAGGCCGGTTTACGTGCCAAGTCATTGAGTGAAATTGAAAATACCCGTTGGATCCCAGACTGGGGTCAACAGCGTATTGAAAAAATGGTGGCAGGTCGTCCGGACTGGTGTATTTCCCGTCAGCGCACCTGGGGTGTGCCTATTGCACTTTTTGTCGACAAAGACACAGGTGCTTTGCACCCGAATACCAAAGATCTGATGGAGCAGGTGGCAAAACTGGTTGAACAACAAGGCATTCAGGCCTGGTTTGATTTAGATGTTGCCACTTTGTTAGGCGCCGAAGCTGCACAGTATGTCAAAGTGACTGACACCCTGGATGTGTGGTTTGACTCTGGTGTCACCCACGCTTGTGTGATTGACCCTCGCCCTGAATTTGGCGGCGCCACTCAGGCCGATTTATATTTAGAAGGTTCGGATCAGCACCGCGGCTGGTTTATGTCATCGTTAATGACCGGCGTTTCTATTAAAAATCACGCACCTTATAAACAAGTGTTAACCCACGGTTTTACCGTAGACGGTGAAGGCCGCAAGATGTCGAAGTCTTTAGGCAACGTGGTATCGCCGCAGGATGTGATGAACAAACTGGGCGCCGATATTCTGCGTTTATGGGTTGCCACCACCGACTACACCTCCGAAATGACAGTGTCGGATGAAATCCTGAACCGCGCCGCTGATAAATACCGCCGTATTCGCAATACCGCCCGTTTTATTCTGGCCAACCTGAATGGTTTTAACCCGGCCACTGATTTAGTGCCGCTGCACGAACTGGTAGAGCTGGATTTATGGATGGTGCAACGCGCTGCAGCGCTGCAACAGGAAATCATTGCCGATTATGACGATTACCAGTTCCATCAGGTCAGTCAGAAATTAATGAACTTCTGTACTGTTGAGCTTGGCAGTTTTTATCTGGACGTGATTAAAGACCGCCAGTACACCGCCAAAACTGACGGTTTGGCCCGTCGTTCTTGTCAGACGGCGCTTTATCATATTATTGAAGCTATGGTGCGCTGGATGGCGCCTGTGATGAGTTTTACCGCGCAGGAAATCTGGGAAAGTTTGCCAGAGCGTAGCGAACCCTTTGTCTTTACCGGCGTCTGGTACCCGGGTTTTGCCGCTGTGCCGGCAGGTAAAGTCGATGATGCCTTCTGGCAACAGTTATTGCTGGTGCGTGACGAAGTGAACCGGGTCATTGAAACTGTGCGTAAAGAAGGCCGTATTGGTGCTTCTTTACAGGCTGAAGTGACCTTATATGCAGATGCAACTCTTGCGCAGTCCCTGCGTCAACTGGGTGATGAGCTGCGTTTTGTGCTGATTACTTCAACAGCAACAGTGGCTGAAGGTGCTGCCCCTGCCGATGCTATTGCCACTGGCATTGCCGGTTTGCAGGTGCAGGTGCATACCTCAACGGCAGCTAAATGTGATCGCTGCTGGCATCATCGTCACGATGTCGGTGCCAATGCCGCTCATCCGCTGATTTGTCTGCGTTGTGTCGACAACGTTGAAGGTGCAGGTGAACCGAGGATCTTTGCATAATGGTGTTATTTAAAGAGTCCGGCTGGCGTTTCTGGTGGCTGGCGCTTCTGGTGCTGGTCGCGGATCAGCTGACCAAAATCTGGGTGTTGCAGCGTTTTGAGCTGGGTGAATCTATTCAGCTGTTGCCGGTATTTAATTTTACTTATGCCCGCAACTATGGCGCCGCTTTTTCGTTTCTGGGTGATGCCGGTGGCTGGCAACGCTGGTTGTTTACGCTGATCGCCGTGGTGGTATCCATCGTACTCAGTGTTTGGTTATCGAGGTTACAACGGGCCGAATGGAAATTATCGCTGGCGCTGGTGCTGATTGTTGCCGGTGCTATCGGCAACCTGATTGACCGCAGCCTCTATGGTTATGTTGTTGATTTTTTACATGTTTATTATCAAGAGTGGCATTACCCTGTGTTTAATATTGCCGACTGCGCTATTACCATTGGCGCAGGCCTGTTGATTTGGGACAGCTTTTCACCCGATGTGGTAGATAAAACTAAATAAGAGTGGTTGAGTTATGTTGATTGGAGCTGGCAGTACTGTCATTTTTCACTTTGATATCAAACTGTCTGATGGCAGCGCCGCAGAAAGTACAAGGGTGCATAACAAACCGGCAAGGTTGCAGATGGGTGATGGTTCTTTGTCACCGGCTTTTGAAGCTGAACTTGCGGGTTTAGCTGCCGGTGATAAAAAAACTTTTACGCTGGCGCCTGAAGATGCTTACGGCATGCCAAACCCGGATAATATTTATTATGTCGACCGCAGTAAGTTTTCCATGGAAGCGCCGGCTCAGGTTGGCATGATCGTTGGTTTTGCCATGCCGGATGGTTCTGAATTGCCGGGTCTTATCCGCGAAGTAGTGGGTGATTCAGTGACGGTAGATTTTAATCACCCCTTGGCCGGCCAGACGCTGACCTTTAACGTTGAAATTGTGCAGGTAACAAACTAAAGATGGATATTTTTCTCGCCAATCCCCGTGGTTTTTGTGCCGGTGTTGACCGTGCTATCAGCATTGTTTCCCGCGCTTTAGAGCTGTACGAACCGCCGATTTATGTACGCCACGAAGTGGTACATAACAAGTTTGTGGTAGACGGTTTGCGTCGCAGCGGTGCGGTCTTTGTTGACGAACTGGATGAAGTGCCGGATGGCAACATTGTGATTTTTTCCGCTCATGGTGTGTCGCAGGCGGTGCGGGAAAATGCCAAACAACGGGGTTTAAAAGTATTTGACGCCACCTGTCCACTGGTGACTAAAGTGCATATGGAAGTGACCCGCGCCAGCCGCAAAGGGGTGGAGTGTATTCTGATTGGTCATGCCGGCCATCCTGAAGTGGAAGGCACTATGGGCCAATACGATAACCCGGCCGGTGGTATTTATCTGGTGGAGTCGGTGGAAGATGTCGAACAGCTGGAGGTGAAAAACCCGGCTGATTTGTGCTTTTCCAGTCAAACCACCTTGTCGGTGGATGATACCGCTGATGTGATTGATGCACTGCGGAAAAAATTCCCGGATATTGAAGGCCCGCGTAAAGACGATATTTGTTACGCCACGCAAAACCGGCAGGATGCGGTACGTGAACTGGCGGCTAAAGTGCAGTTATTGTTGGTGGTTGGTGCCAAAAACAGCAGTAACTCCAACCGCTTACGTGAGCTTGCTGAAAAAATGGGCTGCATAGCTTATTTGATTGATACCGCTGCTGATATTCAGCAGCAGTGGTTGGCGGATGTAAAAGCAGTGGGTGTGACTGCCGGTGCTTCAGCGCCAGAAGTGCTGGTGCAACAAGTGGTGCAGCAACTGACAGTCTGGGGTGGCAAACAAGTGATTGAACACCCGGGCCGTGAAGAAAACGTGGTCTTTGCTGTACCGGCAGAACTTCGTTAAGGAACAGCAGCATGACAGCTCAATCGGCGTTAAATCTGCAGTTTGAGCAATTGTTGCCGGCTTTTTGCCAGGGCCGTATTGTGGTGCGTGTGCTGGTATTGGCACAGGCGCTGGCCATTTTATTGTCGCTGGCGCCCACCCTGGATCAGGATTTCTGGGCCCGCCTTGGTTTGGTGTCTTTGTTTGTGCATTGGGTGGCTTTATTAACAGTTGCCTTGTTGTGTCAGTTTAAAAAACCTTTATTACATCTGCCGCCGCGGCAACTCAGTGGCGTAGCCCTGCTGTTATTATTGCTGGTGACCCTGCTGGTCAGCACTGCGGCTTTTATGTTGTTGAGCCATCATGGCTGGCAAAGTCGCGCCGATTATCTTGCTTTTATTTTGCAAACCATGCTGATTGCGTTGTTGGTCGGCGGTATGGGCATACAGCTATTTGCGCTTTATATTGAGCACAGCTGGCGTTTGCAGGCGCAATCACGTTCAGAACTGGATGCTTTGCAGGCAAGGATAAGACCACACTTTTTATTTAATAGCTTAAATACTGTGGCAGAGCTGACCCAGCAGGATCCGGCTGCTGCTGAAGCGGCGTTATTGGATCTTGCCAGTTTGTTCCGTGCCGCGCTAAATGCCGGTACTGTGGCTGAGCTTGAGGAAGAGCTGGCGCTGGCAAAACGTTATCTGGCGCTGGAGCAATGGCGGCTTGGTGACAGATTAAAGCTGCAATGGCAGGTGCCGGCGCAATTGCCAAAAGCGCAGTTGCCCTGCCTGACGTTACAACCGCTGCTGGAAAACGCAGTACATCACGGGGTGGAGCGTTGCCATAAAGGTGGCACCATTAGTGTTGAACTGCTGTTATCCAATGCATTTTTAACCATTTTGGTCACCAATCCATTGCCTGAATTGCCGGGGCGTGGCGGCAATGGTATGGCGCTGGACAACATCAGACGTCGGCTGGAGTTGCAATTTGGTGCAGCAGCCAGGCTCAGCACCAGCACCCAACAAGGTGAATTTCGCGTCAAGCTGGTGGTCCCATTGATCACTACTGTCGGGAATGTCTGATGAAAATTCTGCTTGTTGATGATGAACCTTTAGCCAGAGCCAGATTACAACGCCTGTTGTCGGCTTTTGCTGAGCATCAGGTGGTGGCAGAAGCCAGTGACGGCGAAACAGCCCTGGCACTGGCTGCCAGTTTACAGCCCGACCTGGTGTTTCTTGATATTAAAATGCCGGGCCGTGATGGTTTAAGTGTGGCGGCTGAATTGTTACATCTGCCGTTGCCACCTGCAGTGGTGTTTCTGACCGCTCATCCACAACATGCGCTGGAGGCTTATCAGGTGGCGCCTGCCGATTATCTGCTGAAGCCTGTCAGTGCTGAACAGCTGGCGGCCACTTTGCAACGTATTGGCCTCACCACCAAAGCTCATCTGCAAAAACAGCAGTCGCAGCAATGGTTAAGCTACAAAAGTGGCAACAGTTTACAAAGGGTTGAGCTGCAACAAATGTTCTACCTGCAGGCTGAAGACAAATATGTCCGTTTTGTCTTTGCCGGCGGTGAAGCTTTAAGTGATCTCAGCCTGAAACAGCTGGAAGAGCAGTTTGGGCAAGAGCTGGTGCGTATTCACCGCAATACGCTGGTGTTAAAACGTCGGATTAAAGCCCTGCACCATCAGAGCGACGGTAAACATCTGCTCGAACTCTGGCAGTGTAGTCAGCGGTTGGAAGTGAGCCGGCGTGAGCTGGCAAAAATCCGGCAGTTGCTGGCGGGGTCGCTGTAAAAGTCCATTTTTTCTCTTGTTACCGTTTGTCGGCTGTTGTTACCGCTGGTCAGAAAAGGCTGTTATTTCGCCATCTTGTTACATTAAATTACGCTTCGGCAACAAATATGTTGCCTGTGCTAATCAAGTGACAAGGGAGATTTTGCAGTGCCGGTGAAACAACAGCAGTATCAGCGTGGCGTCACCTTAATTGAATTGCTGGTTGCGATGACGGTGCTTATTGTCAGTCTCAGCATTATGTTGCCTTCTTTTAGCTCCCTGATCAGCGGTAATAAACTCAGTGGTCAGACGGATGAAATCCGTACCGCGTTGGTTTATGCCCGCAGCGAAGCCATCCGGCTGAATCAAGCCGTTGTTTTTTGTCACTCCAATAACAATATGACCTGCACTGTGCCGGCAGCCAGCGGCTGGGAAGGCTGGATAGTACAAACCGCAGCTGTTGCCATGGCTGCGCCTACAGTACCGGCTTTGCGTTCGGGTTTGTTTCCGCAGGCACCGATGAAAGTCAGTTCAGATGCCAGCCTGGCGGCTGCAGGCCATGCCGTTCGTTTTACCCCTCAGGGGTTGGCCAGAATGCCTGCCAACAATACACCTTTGTCGGCACAAATCCGCTTTTGTGTCGCCCAACCACAAACCAAGCCAAATATCCGTGATCTGCAGTTTGACTCCGGTGGCCGTATTCAGGTGTTGTCGTCCGATGCTTCGGGTGTTTGCACCTGATCGGAAAACTAATCATTGAGGAATTGTCGATGAAATTGAATCTTCGCCGCGGGCAAGACGGTTTGAGCGCCCGCCTGAAACTGCAAAAAGGCGTATCCCTGCTGGAAGTGCTGATTGCGGTGTTGGTGCTTTCTGTTGGTTTATTGGGGGTTGCCGGTTTGCAGACGGCCAATATCCGTAATACGCAAAGTGCCCACCAGCGCACCATGGCGGTGTTATTAGCCAGCAGTATGGCTGAGCGCATCAGGGCCAATGCGGCAGCTGCCGGCAACGGCAGTTTTGTGTTGCCATTACAATGCACTCAGCTGTCCGCCGGCGCTTCCATTCAGAGTGTTGAGCAGTCCAACTGGCTGAATGAAATTCTGACCACCTTTGGGGACTCCGGCACCAGTTGTGGTGGTGTGACTTATAACGCCGGCACACGCACTTACATTGTGACAGTGCAATGGGATGACTCCAGAGCGCTTGGCGGCAGCACCACTATGACCATTACCCACGTGGCAAGGATTTAATCATGTTCCGGACTTTTCAAAGGGCGCAGGGTTTTTCTCTGACTGAACTGATGGTGGCGCTGCTGCTTGGCACCTTTTTGGTGGCCGGTGTGATTGGGGTTTATATCTCCAATCAGACAACCAACAGAGTGAATCAGCAAATCAGTCAGTTACAACAAGCCAGTCAGGTCAGTTTTCAGCTGTTAAGTCAGGATATCCAGCATGCCGGCTACTCAGGTTGCAGTAACGTCATGGTGCCTCAAGTGTTTAATGCTCTGAATCCGCCACTGGACTGGTGGAACAACTGGACTGGTGGTTTACAGGGGTTTGAATTTGGCGCTTTTCCAAACTTCAGTAATGGCGCTGTGGTGCCACTGGCCAATACTGATGCGCTGATGGTGATGTATGGCCGTGGTATCAGTGCTTCTGTGGTTTCGCATAATGCCGCCGGCAACCCGGCCATGACGATTAATCAGAATCTGGCAGGCATAGTCGCCAACGATATAGTGATGTCCTGCGACTCCAAATGGGGGCTGATTTTTCAGGTGACAGCAGTGGCAGGCAATGCCCTGAGTCATGCGGTAGGCGCCGGTACACCGGGCAACCGCATCCTGCAGTTTGGTGTAGCGCCCAATGGCACACCTTATCAGCGCAATATCAGTAGTGATGCCGGTTTTGTGATGCCAATGGAGTCGGCGGCCTGGTTTGTCGGCACCCGCAATAATCTGAATTCGTTGTACCGGGTGGTGGTGGTGGCAGGTCAGCTCCGGGTGGAAGAAATTATTCCGGGGGTTGCCAACCTGCAATTGCAGTATTTGCAAAGAGGCAACGCCAACTATGTGGATGCGCCTGCTGTTGTGGACTGGGAAACTGTGATGTCGGTACGGGCGGTGTTAACCCTGGAAGACAATATCAAAACACCAATGGCCCTTGGCATGCGGCAAATCAGTCAGGTTGTTAATTTACGCAACAGAAGGGAGATTTGAGATGAAACACTCAAGATCCAACAGCCGCGGTATGGCGTTAGTGATCAGTTTATTATTGTTGGTTGCCATGACGTTGCTGGCAGTCAGCGCGATGCGCAGCACCACTTTGCAGGAAAAAATGGCGGCTAATTTTAACGACAGGGAAATTGCCAAACAGGTAGCAGAAGCGACAGTCAGGCAGGTGGGGGCCACCTTATTGCCACCACCAGCCGGGTCTGGCTGGTATCGCGCAACCTTACCGGCACCGGTGGCCGGAGCCCCGGATTTATGGCAGGACCCGGTGGCTTGGGCCAACCGCGGCCAGGTTGCGTTGGCGGTAAATGGCAACAACTACACAGGTGAATTTATGGTGGAAAACCTTGGTATGTGGCCGGATCCACAAAATCCAACCTGTAAAGTGACAGACCCATTGTGTGAAAAACAAACCTACCGGGTGACGGCCAGAACAGCTCCAGTGGCAGGCCGCGCCAGTGTAACCATCCAGGCTATCTGGCGGATCTAAGCAAAATGATTGCAGGAGAACAATGATGTCATTTGCGAAAAAACCTTTTGCTGTCCGCGGCCAGTGGCTGCTACTCGGTGCTTGTTTTGCTGTAAGTACAGCACAAGCTGCAGTGGATATTGCTCAGGCACCGCTGGAAACAGGGACTGCGGTAGCGCCAAACCTTTTGTTTATTCTGGATGACTCCGGCTCAATGCGCTGGGGTTTTATGCCGGATGAACTGGATACAGACTTTAACCTGAGTCATGATTGTAGTGGATCAACAATTAACTACGCCGGTGCCAAAGCGCTGGCCTGCAGTGCAAGTGGCCGCAAATATCTAGCTTCCAGTCAGCTCAATACTGTCTATTTTGACCCGACAGAAGATTATCCGCTACCACTACAGGCCGATGGTGTGACGCCTTATCCTGAACCCTCTTTTGATGCGGCCCCCAATAATGGCTATAGCCCTACTTCGGGAACAGTCAATTTAAGCAGCCAATATTACGCGTTAATTGCCGATTTTTATTATCCAAACCGTAATGGCACTTATGGTTTTGCTATTAGTGGCAGTGCCAGCAACCGGACTGCGGGTCCGGCCTTTTATTTTAAATACAACACTGGTTGTACTTCGGCTGAACGCAGCGACAGTTGCTATGAGTACGTCAATGTTGCAAATCTTGGGGCTGCTGAAAAACAAAAATTCGCCAACTGGTTTTCGTTTTACCGTACCCGGCTGATGTTGGCCAAGGCCGGTGTTTCAGGCGCTTTTCAAAGTCAGTTAACATCTATGCGTGTTGGTTATGGTGCTATTAACAGCGGTGTTGTGACCGCCGATGTTGCGCCTTTTGGCGGTGGCAATCGTAGTGGTTTTTTCAGCTGGTTACATGGCAAAAAAGCCGACGGCGGCACCCCTTTGCTGGCTGCTCTTGATAAAGCAGGTCAATATTATCAAAGCGACAAACCCTGGCTTACAGTGCCATCAGATCCAAACTCGGCAAAATTAGAATGCCGGCAGAATTTTACCATTCTGATGACGGACGGTTATTACGACGGCACAGTGGACGCGGGTGGCAATCAGGATGGTACTGATGGTGTCACTATGACGGGGCCAAATAACCCGGATTACACTTATCAAGCCAGCGACCCGTTCCGGGATGGTTACGGCAATACGCTGGCCGATGTGGCGATGAAATACTGGAAAAACGATTTGCGCCCTGACATGGAGAATTCAGTGCCTGTGCCAATGCCAAATCTGAACCCGGCTTTCTGGCAACATATGGTGACCTTTGGCGTGGGTCTTGGGGTGACGGGTACAGTCACCGCAGAGCAGGGCTTTAATGCCATCGGTGGTAAAAGTGCGGTGAACTGGTGGGGCGGTAGTGAAAAACAAAACAAAATTAACGATTTATTGCATGCCAGTGTCAATGGTCGGGGTGGTTTTTTCAGTGCCAATAAATACAGTGTTTTTTCCACAGGTCTTGCCAATACCTTAGCCAATATTTCAGCGCGGGCAGGCTCAGCGTCCAATATCGCCGCTACGGCCATTAACTCTTTGCAAACCGAATCCAATGTCTATCAGGCGCGTTTTGTTGCAGGTGATTGGGCTGGCGATTTATGGTCTTACAAAGTGGATGATGTCAGTACGCCAGTGTGGAAAGCCAGTGAACAATTGCCAGCGCCTGCGGCCCGTAACATTTGGTTTGGCAGTAGTAGTGGCGGCGCTAAGTCTTTTGTCTGGAGTGAGATGAGTGCGGCCGAGCAAAAAGCCTTTAACAATGATCAGACTTTGATTGACTATATCCGGGGTGATCAGGCCAGAGAAAAGAAAAACGGTGGATTGCTGCGTGACAGAACCAGCTTGTTGGGTGACTTAGTGAACTCTTCGCCTGAGTTGGTTTCTGCGCCTGTAGATATGAGTTATCACAGGTATAGCTGGGCTGGTGCTGCGTCATATCGCAGTTTTCTGGAAGGCAGTGTAAAAAGACGCACCCCGGTGATTTATGTGGGTGGTAACGACGGTATGTTGCATGGTTTTAATGCCGACACCGGCCGGGAGCTGCTGGCTTTTATTCCGGCTGCTGTAATGGCGCCACTGAGCGGCAGTAATGGTAAGGCCAACATCCTGAAAAAATACTCGGAACAAAACTATCAGCATGCTTTTTCGGTTGATGGTTCACCCACAGTGGTGGATGTTTATGATGGTAACAACTGGAAAAGTGTGTTGATTGGTAGTCAGGGCCGTGGTGGCAATGCGCTCTTTGCGCTGGATGTAACCAGCCCTGACAGTTTTAGCGGCAACAATGTGTTGTGGGATAAAACTTTTGCTGAATTGGGCGTTTATCTTGGTGAGCCCCAGGTATTCCGGCTGGAAAGCGGACATTGGGCGCTCATTGCAGGTTATGGCTATAACAACAGTACTGAACAGTCCGGCCTTCTGGTGATCGACATCCTGAGCGGAAATATCATTAAAAAACTGCCAACTGGCAAAGGCACGTCCACCGACACCAATGGCATGTCAGAAATCAGTACTCTGGATATTGATAATGACGGCAATGTCGATTGGGTATATGGCGGCGATTTACATGGTCATGTCTGGAAGTTTGATCTGTCGGCGGCAAACGAAGCCGGCTGGACTATCGCCAATAATGGTCAGCCTTTGTTTTCGGCCACCAATAGCGCCGGTAAACGCCAGATGATTACCGGCGGCATACTGGCCAATGTGGATCCGAAAACCGGCAAAGCCTGGTTGTTTTTTGGCACCGGACGTTATTTAAATCAGGATGATCCGTCAAATCCCGACCAACAAAGTATGTACGGCATTATGGATGGCCCTGCAGTAGCATCCAGAGCCGAGCTGGATGCTCGTGTTATTACCACTGTGGGTGATAAGCGGGTGGTCAGTTATGCCGCAGGCCTGACAACAGGTAAAAAAGGCTGGTATATGGATTTGGTGGACGCTCACGAACGTATTGTTGATATGCCTTCAATGTTGGGCGGCGATTTAGTGCTCAATACCACTATTCCCGATACCAATGTGTGTAACCCAAGTGGTTCAGGTTACATCATGGCGTTGTCGGCTTATAGCGGCAGCAGGTTGAAAAAAGTCTTTTTTGACAGCTCAAAAGATAAAAACTTTGATCATGCCGATAAGGTACAGGTGTCAGGCACTGCCACTGATGTCAGTGGGATCAGAGTTGGCAGTTTAAACAGCGTGGTTACTTTTGCCAAAAATGGCAATAATGTGCTGGCGCTTGCCAATTGTGACGGCGTCAATATGTGCGGAACCGCAGTCAATGCTTCAGTGGCCCGGCAGATGTTGTCCTGGCATGAAATCAGTAATTAAGGAGTGAAGATGCGCCGGCAGCAGGGTTTTAGTTTAATGGAAGTGATGGTGGTGGTGGCTATTGTTGGCATTATTGCGGCAGTGGCGATGCCGGCGTATGCCAAATACGTACTGGAAACCAGGCGTGCCGCAGCAACTTCCTGTATGAATGAACTGGCGCAGTTTATGGAACGGGTTTATACCGGTTCGATGAATTATGGTCAGTCCAACGGGGTTGCCACAGTGTTACCGCAAACCAGTTGCCGTATTGATCTGGATAACTTTTATGCTTTTAGCCTGAATGCTGCTGCTCAGACTTTTGTGTTAACAGCAGCACCAAAAGGGCCACAATTAAAAGACATCAGTTGCGCGACTTTAACCTTAAATCAGGCTGGGCTCCGCACTGCGGCCGGCTCTAACACTGCAACAATAGTCCGCAAATGCTGGGGTTGATGCAGGGTTAAATTTCAGGGTAAGTTTGATTTTTTGTTTTTAAGTTGTAAATTTAAGGTAATCATTTTGGTGTAAGGATACACCGGCAATGAAAGGATTCACCTTATTTGAGTTATTGATCTGCTGCCTGCTGTTTAGTCTTGGCATGCTTGGCGCCCTGAGTTGTCAGATTTATGCCAGACAGCAGGTACTGCAAGCCCAACAACGTCTGATTGCAGCTGCGGTAGCTGCCGATGTGATGTCATCCCTGCAGTCGGTTGCAGCCAGCTCCAGCCATTTTCAGGCCGATATTCAACAAAAACCAACAGCGGCACCTTGTAACAGCGCAGGCTTATGCGACCCGCAGATGCTGCTGCAAGCGCAGCTCACCGCAAGTGTCGGTCCTCTTTTTGCACCTTCAGCTTTGTTGCCTCAGGCACAACTTTGTATTCGCAGCAGTGCTGCCGGCCCGGCAGTCAACCTGAGCTGGCAACCGCTGCAACAAGCGTCATTTCAGCGTAAATCTGCTTTGTGTCCGGTCAGGCCAGGTCATTTCCAGCTGGAGTTGTTACCGGGGCGGGGACTTTAACATGGCAGGCATTATATGCCAGCGTGGCTGGACTTTGATTGAGATGCTGATTGCTATGGCACTGAGCCTGTTGTTGACACTGCTGCTGGTCAATAGCTGGCAGGTAAATTATCAGGCGTTTAAACAAACCAGCCAACTGAGTGAACTCCAACAAAGTGGGCAGTTTGTGCTGGGTTTTTTCCAGCAGGAACTGACGAATCAGAATTTCTGGGCTGGTGCCAATCCCGGCTTATTGCCGGCGCCATCAGCTATTACAGTGCAGGGAGATTGCCGCAGTGCACTTGATAGTGGCAGTTTTCCAAAGGCTTCTGCAGTTTTTGTCCCAGTGCTTGCCGGTACTGTGGGGGCAGTTCATACCCCGGATTGTATTGCCTCAATGCACAAAGGCTCAGGTTTTTTACAATTAAAACGCTTGGCGGGGGCTCCGCTGACTGCCGCTCAGACTAAAAATAACAGAGTGTATTTACAACAAAAGGGTCGGCAATACCAATTTGTCAGTCAGGCATCGGGCGGTGCTCAGTTTACCTATTGGCCATATTTGCATCAGTTATTTTATGTAGCCTTGCAGACGCAGGGTCAGCAGCAAGTGCCGGTGCTGATGCGTAAACGACTGGTGCGCCAGGCCAGTGGCCAGCTGACGATGGACACAGATTCGGTGCTGGATGGGGTGGAAATGTTGCATTTCGACGTCGGTATCGACAGCAATTTTGACGGTCAGGTGGACTATCTCAGTGATATGGACCAAATCTCTGCCGATGTCTGGCAGCAACGCAGTGGTCAGGTATTGCAGCTGCGTTTTTTTGTGCTGGTACGCAGTACGATACCGGACAAACACTATACCAATGTGCAGCAGTACGCCTTGGGACAACGGCTGTTCCAGGCACCTGGTGATCATTATCGCCGCTTGTTGGTGTCCAGCGCAGTCACCTTTCACAACTATTAACTGAAGGAGCAATCAAGATGCAGGCCAAAGGATTTGTGCTTGTTGTCTGTTTGTGTTTTATCGTGATGGTCAGCGCTATGGCGTTCAGCGCTTTGACTATCAGTCAACTCAGCCAACGGATAGGTATAGCAGGGCAGCTGCAAACGCAGCGTTACCTGACGATGAAAGTTAAACATCTACGCCAGTTACAGCAGCTGGCCGCAGCGCCACAACCCGGAGCTACCAGTATTACCTGCCCGCCACAGTGGGCGGTCTGGAGTGACACCAGCCAGCAATGTCAGTTGTTACAGCTGGCGGATACCGCTACAGCGCCGGATGAAGCTGAACCCTGGGGGACTTTGGTATGGCGGCGGGACTTAGCGTCCGTTGTTGCAGGAGGTGTGTGATGAACAAATGGACTCTTGGGCTTTGGTTGATCACAACCTTGTACACTTTGACCACGCCTGCTCAGGCATTTGCAGCAGGGACGGCGGCGGCAACTATACGCTTTTATCAGCCACAAGCTGATTTAAGTTATCAGGAGCTGGCTGCAACGCCGGCTATCACCGGCGCTTTTTGTGCAGCGCCCCGTCCGGATACAGTACCACTGCCGTTTAACAACAGCGCAGGTCAGCCAATCTGGCTGCAGCTTGGCAATGAACAGGGCAATCTGCGCTGGTTTGGTGCTGAAGCTACTGGCGTTTTATTATCTGACACCGTACTACCAGCAACAGGTGTTTTGCCTGAAGCTGATGCTGCCTCTTTAATTGCTCCACCCTTGTTGTTATTGCCCGCAGCAACTTCAGCTAAAACCGGGGCAGCGACGTCTCAGCCACGTGCGGTATCCACCGATGTGGTTTGGCACGATATGGCAGCTGATCAATACCAGCGTGCTGACCTGAGCGACTTACAAGCGCCGCGTTTATTGTGGCGCTGGTCGCCACCCACGGCTCAGCAAAATGCCTGGTTGCAAACACCGGTGCTCGCCTGGCTGGAAAAACAACAAGCGGTGTTATTGATTAATTCTGCAACGGCAGCCAAGCCGGCACTCTGGCTGCTGAGTGCGGCAACAGGTCAGCTTCTGACTGAATTGGATTTACAAAGTGGTTACCGTCAGGGCCAACAAGCTGCAGTTGCTGTTGGCGCGTTAAAGGCGCCACCGGCAACTTTGGACTTGGATGGTGATGGAGCCTTTGATCGGATTTATCAGATTGACGAACAAGGGCAATTATTGCGGCTTGATATGGCCCGCGATTTTAGTTACCAGAGTTCGCTGGTGGCCAACCTGACAGGACAAGGTTTGTCATTTGCCAGCCGGCTGCTTGCAGTCAGAGCCTTGTTGCCGGTACAGGGGGCAACATCACAAAGTGTCAGCAGAAAAGCCGTGGATGTGGTGGTGCTGCTTGCTGAAAGGCAGCAGCAATATCAGTTGATGGTGCTGTTTTTACCGGAACAGATGACCGCGCCTTTATTGTTGGCGGATGTGCAGCAAAACCATCAGCCGGCAGCCGCGGGCACTCAGCTGCCAGCCCGTCAGACGACAAGTCCAGGCAGTGCATTTGGCTGGGTGCAATCCCTGGCAGGACAGCCGCTGGCTTTGCCGGAGATCATCGCTGGTGTGTTGTACTTGCCAATGCAAAGTGTGTCCACCGCTGCTTTAGCCTGTGATAAAGCGCGTCAGGCTGATGTGTTGCTGGCACTGCACTTATATCAGGCGTCCGCTGTATATACCGATCCGGAGCTGAAAATACCGATGCAGCTGCCACTACGTCTGGCAACTCAAAAGGATGGCAGTTTGGCTTTGCAGCAAAGTGTAGATGGTAAGCTGGTGCTGGAAGCGCTGCGTGGTGTTGCGGCTTCATGCGCTGGTTGTACTGAAGTGTTGAATGTTCAGCAATTATCACAATGGCAGCAGCTGGCCACTTACCGTCAGGAAGAGGTGCATTGATGAACAGCACAGCAAATGTTGTTTTTGGTTTTGTCTTGATTGAAATTATGGTGGTGGTGGCGCTGATTGGCATCATTTTGTCTGTTGCAATACCGGGTTATCAGCAGCATGTGTTGAGTAGCTACCGGCGTGAAGCCTGTGCTGAACTGTTAAAAGTCGCCAATATGCAGCAGTTGTTGTTGGCTGAACAATACAGATACAGTGCTGACTTAACAGAATTTGGTTTTCCTGATAGCAGTTATTTGACGGAGTCGGGGCGTTTTCGCATCTCGGCGTTATTAACCAGTCAGGGTTACCAACTCAGTGCAGCAGCAACAGGAGTACAACAACAGGACAAAGATTGTTTGTTATTCCGGTTAGATCAGTATGGTGTTAAAAGCAGTCAACCTGAGACAACTTGCTGGTTACAGTAGCTGGCAAGGTTGAAAAATCCGCTGGACCAGGATGTTTTGTGAACGTATCCCCCTGCAGTTGTGAAGCCGCAGGGGGATTTTTGTTTGTTGTTATTGTGGGCAGGGTGTATCAACATAGTTCAGCTGACTGCGCCCGGCCTGACTGATACTGAGTTTGTAATGCCAGCGGTATTGTTTGGCACAATAAATAAAGGTGCCGTTTTGTAACATGTTTAAACTGCCGTCACGGCGAAATTGCAGTAGTTCACGGTTGTAATAAAGCCAATGGGAGTTTTGCGGGCGATCCAGCTGCTGCAGCTTGGCCAGCACACCGGAACCTGGTGTCTGGCGCAGGATCTGAATTGGGATTTGCCACCACTGATTCACACATTGAGAGCCCTGCAAAGGGCAAAAAGTGACTGTAGTGCCTGAGCTGATGGCTTCCACTCTGGCGTATTGCAGCTGTTGTTTTAATTGCCTCACATAACTTTCAGCCTGTTGTCTGGCCATCATTTCCTGTAAAGAAGGCATACCAATCAATAACAACAGCAAGAGTAAATTCAGCACTATCATCAATTCCAGCAAGCTAAATCCTGCAATAAAACGGCGCTGGCGCTGTATCGCAAAAATGCGGGTGTTGGGTATTTTAAGTGGCATCACAAAATCCTTTTTGTGTCGCGGTGTTAAGTTATAACCATAGCGTAGTTTTAAGCTGCGGCAAATGTGGTGAAATTCGCAGAATTCATTGGTGTTTAAGGCCTTTCACTGCCAATGGCGTTTGAGAATAAGCTGAAAAATCGCTACCATAGCGCGGAATTTTTCTGAACAGGTTAAACCTCATGTCGCAGTCTCTTTCGATCAGTCTGGTGCAACAACAGTTTCCAATAGGCGCAGTGCGGCAAAACGTATTGCGGGTGATTGAACTGGCAGAGCAGGCAGCGACCGATCTGGTGGTTTTTCCTGAGCTGACCTTAACCGGATATCCGCCGGAAGACCTGCTATTTCGTGAAGATTTGCTGCAGCTGGTTGAAACTGGTTTGCTGGATATTCAGGCAGCTGCTTGTGCTGGCGTATTGGTGGTGGGTCACCCCTGGCGCCAGGACGGTGTTTTGTATAACGCCGCCAGTGTGATTCAAAATGGCAAGCTGATTGGCCGCTATTTTAAGCAAGAACTGCCAAATTACGGTGTGTTTGACGAAAAACGTTATTTTACGCCGGGCAATGCCGAAGGTATCTGCACTTTTACTGTTAAAAATCAAACCTTTGCCGTGCTGATTTGTGAAGACGTCTGGCACGGTCATCCGGCGGCAGCTGCCAAAGCAGCGGGGGCGGATTGGGCTTTGGTGCTCAACGCTTCCCCTTATGAAACCGGCAAAATTGCCCAGCGTCAGCACCTGTTAACCACGCTCGCAGAACGTTTAAACCTTGGTTTTGTTTATGTCAATCAGGCGCAAGGCCAGGATGAGCTGGTGTTTGACGGCAGCTCTATGTTGGTGAATCCAACTGGTGAGCTGGTATTACAGGCGCCGGCTTTTGAGCGTGATATTTACCGGGCTCAATTACATAAAACCGCACATCATCTGTCCGGGAGCCACCAGCTTAGCTTACCAGCGCCTTTATCTTTTGAAGGCGAGGTTTATCAGGCGCTGGTGATGGCCACCCGCGATTATATTCAGCAAAACGGTTTCCCTGGCGCTGTGCTTGGCCTTTCTGGTGGTATAGATTCAGCTTTAACCCTCGCTATTGCCGCTGACGCTATAGGCGCTGACAAAGTCCAGGCGCTGATGTTGCCGTTCCGTTATACCTCGTCGATGAGTGTCGAAGACGCCACAGCCCAGGCCAAAACCATGGGCGTTCAGTTTGACATAGTGTCAATTGAACCGCTGTACGACAGCTATATGCAGCAGCTGACGCCGCTTTTTGCCGGTAAAGCTGTGGATACTACTGAAGAAAACCTGCAAGCCCGTTTGCGTGGTGTGCTGTTGATGGCGATGTCGAACAAAACCGGCAAAATGCTGTTAACCACAGGCAATAAAAGTGAAGTCGCTGTTGGTTATTGCACCTTATATGGGGATATGTGTGGTGGTTTTGCGGTGATTAAAGACGTGCCAAAAACTCTGGTATTCCGTTTGGCTGCATACCGCAACGGCATTTCACCTGTGATCCCACAACGTGTCATCGACAGGCCACCTTCAGCTGAGCTGGCGCCAGGTCAGACTGATCAGGACAATTTGCCCCCTTATGATGAGCTGGATGCCATTATTGAAGCTTATCTGGAGCAGGATAAATCGCTGTTGGAGATAACGGCGATGGGCTATGCTGAAGCAACGGTCAGGCGGGTATTAAATCTGATTGATTTAAATGAATATAAAAGACGTCAGTCGGCGGTGGGACCAAAAATCACCAGCCGGAACTTTGGTAAAGACAGACGCTATCCGATCACTTCGGCCATGCGCAAACAGCGGTAGAATCGTTTTATGAAAAAGATTGAAGCTATTATCAAACCTTTTAAACTCGACGACGTACGTGAAGCTTTGGCCGACATTAATGTCACCGGTATGACGGTGACTGAAGTCAAAGGTTTTGGCCGCCAGAAAGGCCATACCGAGCTGTATCGTGGTGCTGAATATATGGTGGATTTTCTGCCAAAAGTGAAGCTGGATATCGTGGTGGCTGACGATCAGGTTGACCGTTGTGTCGAAGCCATTATGAAAACAGCCCAGACCGGCCGTATTGGCGATGGCAAAATTTTTGTATTTGATGTGGAACGGGTGATCCGCATCCGCACCGGCGAAGAAGACGAAGAAGCGATTTAACTTCGTGGTATCCGTCGACAGCGGGGTTGCTACTGCCACAGCACCACCACACAAAGCACCGGACTCTGAGCTGGTGCTTTGTCGTTATTGTGATTTATTACAACAACTTCCAGCTTTAAAAGACGGCGAAGAAGCAGATTGCCAACGTTGTGGCCATGAGCTGGACGCCAGGCAACGCGAGTCGGCACTGCGGCCTATTTTGTATGCACTTAGTGCACTTTTTATGTTGTTGTTAACCAAC
>NZ_JAVBXS010000080.1 GCF_030824435.1 Rheinheimera sp. | reverse complement strand
TGCGACGATGGTAGTGTGGCAGATGCCATGCGAGAGTAGTACACCGCCAGGCTCCCAATAAATGGAAAAGCCCCAGTCGAAAGACTGGGGCTTTTTTATTTACTGCGATTCTGGCTGTGCAGTACTTGGAGAGTAGTACAGTGAAGACCGAAATAGACAACGCCAACAGTTTGGCGTTGTCCGGTCTGAACGGCCCGAGCTCTGCGAAGGGCATCAAGGCTCCAAATAAAGCCAAAAACGTTCAAATAATCTTTATTCCCATCCACAAGCTATGTTTTTCATCATAAAACAGCCTGTAAAAATCGGCAAAATGGCAAAAATTTCAGCTGGAAATTGCGAAAAAATAATCCGCTTTATAAATAAAAGTTAGTCAAATTGCCGGACTTATATAAGCCCGCAGATCATTGGTCACAGTAAATAAGTTGCCCATATGTAAAAAAACCTTCAAAGCCACCCCCAATTGTTTTATTGTAAAGCACAAGATCTGCCCTGAATGGCGCAGCAAAAATACCGATGATAGGTAGTTCAAATGTCTGACTTTATTGAAATTTATGATGATGCATTAAGCCCGAAACTTTGTGCTGAGCTGATGGCTGCTTTTGATAAAAGCCCTTTTCTGGTGCCGGGCCGCACTGGCGGTGGCGTGGATAGAGATAAAAAAATCAGCACCGATTTATATTTAAATGACCATGCCCAATATCGTGATATATTGCAGCAAGTGATAGCTGTCACCACCCAGTATGCCGCTGAGTATTTTAAAAAGTATCATTTTGCGTTGATAGCTCCGGTGGCCTTGACAGTACAACATCCAAAAACCGGTTTGCCTGTAGCCTTAACCCATGAAAATTATGCCGAAATTGGCGCCGATAAAGCTGAAGATTTTATGAAGGTGTTATACCGGCTTGGCCCTATTCAGGCGCAAAAATATCAGGCAGGCATCGGCAATTACAATTATTGGCATTGTGAAGTGTTCCCGCAGGCACCTTTAAATGAGCCGTTGCACCGTACTTTGTTATTTATGTATTACCTGAATGATGTGACAGAAGGGGGCGAAACCGAGTTTTATTATCAGAATAAAGCCATTCGCCCTAAGGCTGGTCGTATGGTGATAGCACCGGCATATTTCACTCATACCCACAGAGGTTGTGTGCCCAAATCCAATGATAAATATATTCTGACCAGCTGGATTTTGTTAAATCGTGCTGAACAGTTATATGGCACTGCATAAGTTGATCTGATGACGGCTGTGGCTACAACCACAGCCCGTTTTTTCCGGTGTTGGTGCCAGGCTCAACTCATGCAGGCTAAGACACCGCCAAAATCATTTTTAAATGTGGAATATCATCTTCCAGATAAGCTTCACTGGCAGCGGCAAAACCCATACTTTCGTAAAAACGTTGCAGGTAACACTGAGCTGAAATATGAATATCCAGCCCAGGCCAACCTTCTTTGGCAGTGGCTATGGCTTTTTGCACCAGCACTTCACCTAAACCCAAGCGACGTGCAGTTTGCGCCACACAAACCCGGCCAACGCCAGGTGCTCCGACAAAACTAACATCAGGGGCTAATACCCTGGCATAAGCCAGAATTTTACCGGCTTTTTTCAGCAGAATATGTCGGGTCTCCGGGTGTAAATCTTTGTCGTCCAGTTCCGGATAAGGACAGTTTTGCTCTACCACAAATACGTCCACTCTTAGCTGTAGCATGGCGTACAAAGTGTAAGTGTCTAATTGTTCAAACCGGACTATGTCCCATTCCATCATCGCGCTGCCCATCCCGTCCTGATTGATTTTTTCTGCACTATACCAGAGCTGTCACCCTGATACCTAGCCTGAAAATTTTCGCCTTTGTTGTCAGCCGTTTATCAAAAACTGCCAGTGCGTTTTTGCTGTAAAGATTGTGTAGTTGGTTTTGTCACTATTTCGTAGCCAATTTGTCACGGCTTTGCCATCTGTAACAGCTCTAATGCTGGCAGAAAAAATAACCATAAACACTCCGGAGTCGTTATGTCGAAGTTGCGTCCTTTTGAAATAGATAACAGCGGTATAGATCCGCAAACCAACTTTTCTGCCAATACCGAATTTGCCGATGTACTGGCGGCCAATTTGCAACGCCGCAGTTTTTTAAAAGGCACTATAGGCACAGCTGTTGCCACAGTGTTTGGTGGCAGTTTATTGGGTTGTAACAGCAGCACTACGCCGGCGCCTGTGCCATTACCAGCCGCAGTGTTACCACCGCCAGTTGTGACATTTTTAAATTTTAAAGCTATTGCTACCAGCAGGTTAGACACTATTGTTGTGCCTGAAGGTTATACAGCCCGTCCATTTTTACCTATGGGCACACCACTGACCGGCAGTTACCCGGCCTATCGTGTTGACGGCACTAATAGCGGTGCCGATATGGAACAACAAGTGGGTGCCCACCATGACGGCATGCATTTTTTCCCGTTAGACGCCCGTGCAGAAGGTAAAAACAGCAACGAAGGTGTGTTGGTGTTTAACCATGAATATGTTGATGCCAACGTATTACACCAAAATGGCCCAACAGGTTTGCCACGACCAAGCGACGAAGTCCGCAAAGAAGTGGCAGCCCATGGTGTGACAGTTGCCCATATTAAAAAAGACGCCGCTGGTCAGTTCCAGTTGGTGCAAGGCAGCCCGCTAAACCGTCGTATCACAGGCGCCACGCCAATGGATATCGCTGGTCCTGCCCGCGGTCATGCCAAAATGGTGACTAAATACAGTACAGACGGCACCCGCACCCGCGGCACCTTAAATAACTGTGGTAACGGTTATACGCCATGGGGCACTTATTTAACGGCTGAAGAAAACTGGGCCGGTTATTTTATGAATAGTGATGTCACCCAGCCACGTGAACATAAACGTTATGGTGTTGGCACTAAAAACGGCCGTTATTATTGGGAAACTGCCGACTCTGGCGCTGATCAATACCAGCGTTTTAATGCTTCTACCATTGCCACTGACGCCGACCGCGATTATCGCAACGAGCCAAATACCTTTGGCTGGATAGTAGAAATTGACCCATTTAACCCGGACAGCGTGCCGCAAAAACGCACCGCTTTAGGCCGTTTTGGTCATGAAGGTGTAGTGTTTGCGCCTGTAGTGGAAGGTCAGCCGGTGGTATTTTATTCAGGCGACGACTCTACTTTTGAATATATCTACAAATATGTGTCGAAAGCGCCTTATTTTAAAGCAACGGCCGGTGGTCATTTGCTGAACGAAGGTACTTTGTATGTGGCGCGTTTTAACGACGACGGTTCGGGCGAATGGTTGGCGCTGGATTTCAACTCTGAAAATTTCCGCGCCAAAGCTTTGGCGGCCAATGTGGAATTCAGCAGTCAGGCCGATGTGCTGATTAACACCCGTTTAGCCGCCGATATTGTCGGCGCCACCAAAATGGACAGGCCAGAGTGGGGTGCTGTGCATCCACAAACCGGCGAAGTTTATTTTACTTTAACCAACAACACGAGCCGCACTGACGCTCAGGTGAACAAAGCCAACCCACGCGCTAAAAATGCCACCGGCCATATTATCCGCTGGCGTGAGCGTGCTGCTGCCAACAGTTTTGACTGGGATATTTTCCTGCTGGCTGGTGATGTAGGTACGGCAACAGGCGATTTAAAACTGACGGCTGACAACCATCTGGCAAGCCCGGACGGCCTGGCTTTTGATAAAAACGGTTTATTGTGGATCCAAACCGATATGAGCGGCAGTCAACAAAGCAGTGGCCCTTATGGCAATAACCAGATGTTGGTGGCCGACCCTAAAACCAAACAAATCAAACGCTTTTTAGTAGGGCCAGTAGATTGTGAAGTGACGGGCATCAGCTGGACGCCGGATATGAAAACCATGTTTGTCAATATTCAGCACCCTGGCGACCGCTCAACACCGACCCAGTTCACCAGTAACTGGCCAAGTGACGACAAAACTGCCAGACCCCGTTCCGGCACTGTGATAGTGACCAAAAACGATGGTGGCATGATAGGCTCTTAATTGAGAGAGGCTCTTAATATCAGAGAGGCTCTTAGTTGAGAGAAGCTCATAAATTCAGCGCGGCTCTTTATATCAGGGCCGACTGATCTTGTTAAAAAGGACTGCTGCGGCAGTCCTTTTGTCTTTTCTCGGCTCAGGCATTCGTCGGCTGTATCAAAGCTGAATCAGCACAATTTTTTCCGGCTAAAACAGCAAATATAGTTGTGGATCTGGTCTGGCCGCAGTGGGGCTATTTCGGGTATAATTTCGCCAATTTTTCCCACCAGAGAATGAGCCGGCAGCAAGCTGCTGCACTCTGGTGATCCTGCTGTAATCAGGTGAAAACCTGCTCTGTATTGTGTGCTGATGCTAAAAAAAATCGCGTTATTTAAACTGGTGCTGATCGCCATTCTGATGGTGTCAGTGGTGCTGAGTTATATTCCGGACAAGGCTTATCATTTGCCTGGCGCCGATATTGCTGAGCAAAATATGCATGTGATTGAATTTGATGATCATGGCAAGCCGCACGATCCTGACCAATGGGCGGGTTTAGCCGCCAGGTTAAATCGCAACCCGGGCCAACCGGCTGAATTGATTATTTTTATCCACGGCTGGCATCATAGCGCTTCCCCCAGCGATGAAAACTTTATTGCGTTTCAGCAGTTTTATCAGCAAATGGCGAAAAGTGACGCCCAGCGGAATTTAGTTGGGCTTTATATTGGCTGGCGTGGTGATAAATATGACCCTTTATGGCTGGATGGGTCAGACGACGCCACCAGTTGGGTCGAACCTTTAGATTTCCCGACTATTTTTCAGCGTAAAACAGTGGCTAAACGGATAGGCCAAAGAGGTTTTGCCGAATTACTGGATAAACTGGACGCTGAAGTGGCCGCCGGTACTTTGCAGCGCTATACCGTCATTGGCCATAGTTTAGGTGGGGCAGTGGCGCTGCATGGCAGTAAAGACCGCATTAAAAACTCGATAGAGCAGCAGAAAGACAACCCAAATTTGTTTATTTTATTAAACCCGGCTGTCACCACCCGCGAATACCGGCCTATGGATGAACTGCTGAGTCTGGACCGGCAAAAACCCGCTATGGTGGTGTTGCAGTCTAAAGGTGATTTTGCGCTGAAAAAAGCCTTTAACTGGCTAAAAGAAGGGGAAAGGGCCATGGGGAATTCCTGGGCTATTACCCATGATATCGACCGTTGCCCACGCGGTGATTGTGCAGTGCCAATGAATATTCCAGAGGCATTACAACAACATGACGCAACCCCTGGTTGTATGATGATGTTGCCGCGTTCCGGCTGGAAAGTGCGGGCCAGATTACAGTCGCGTCGTACTATTCAAAGTTGCCCCGATGCTAATATGCAGGCAGTCTGGGTGCTGGCGGTGTCAGACGATATTATCAGCGGCCATAACGGCATTCTGACCGAACAACATGCTTTTGCATTATCTGAAGTGATGGGACTGATTGATTTTTATCGTAACCAGTTGCCCAAAGAAAACGTAGAGCAACCTGCCACGCCGCTGCAACCTGAGCATCAGGAACTGCAGCCGGTCAAGCAGGAGAACCACAACAATAATACTGACGCAGCGCCTGAAGCGGCCAAAGAAGATGTCGCCGAAGAAACCAAAGAAGCTGAAGCCAAATCTGACCTGCGCTAAACAGACAAACCTCTGAGCGCCAGAAACTGCCACTAAAACAGCTTCTGGCTAAGGTGCTGCCTGGTATAAACGTTGGATTAATGCCGCAAAATCAACACAGTACCTGCCACAGTTAAAGCGGCGCCGAGCCAGGCGCCAATAGCAGGGCGGCGTTGATACACCAGCCAGAGCAGCGGCAATACCACAACAGGGCTGACCGAAGACAACATCGCCACTATGCCGGCGTCGCCTTCTTTTAAGGCCTGCAAAATTAACGTCATGCCAATACCCATCGACAACAAGGCATTAAAAGCCACCATGGCCAGCACTTTGCGGTTCATCGGCATATAAACCCGCGCTACTTTAAAACCCAGCCATAACAAGGCTAAATGACAACACAGCGCAGTGGTCATCCGCACTGCAGAAGCGGCAATAGCGTCGATATCAGTTTCCATCAGCGGTTTTAGCATTAAGGTAGATACGGCCTGACAAAGCGCTGACAACAAACCCAGGCCAATACCAATCCCGAGCTGATGGTTGCTGTTTTCCCAGTGGTGCTGTTCAGCGCTGCGTTTACCAAATAAAATGGCACTCATCACGCCTGTTACCAATAAACCCGAACCCAATAGCGTCCAGCCCCAGATTTTTTCACCCAAAAACAGATAAGCCAACAAAGCCGAAAATAACGCATGAGTGGCAAAAAGCACCCCGGCGCGGCGCGGGCCTAATCTGTTCATCGAGGCAAAAAGGGCGGTGTCACCAATGAGGATGCCAATAATACCGGACAAAGCCAGCAACCAGAGTTGATCAGGCGGCAGGCTGCTCCAACTGCCACTGCTTATCGCCAGCGACCACAAAATGACACTGGCGCAAGCCATACGCCAGCGGGTAAAAGCAAAAGCGCCTAAATGTGCCGAAGCGGGCGCTGAAATTAAACTGCCAACAGCCCAACACACAGCTGCTGTGAGCGCCATCCATTCATACTGCACAGCAAAACCTAATCATTAAATAAACCTGAAGATAAATAACGGTCGCCGCGGTCACAGACAATGGCCACTATCACAGCACCAGGCTGTTGTTCTGCCAGTTTTAGTGCAGCAAACACAGCGCCACCTGAACTGACACCGGCACAAATGCCTTCTTCGCGCGCTAAACGTCGGGTGGTGGCAACAGCGTCGGCTTCTGAAACATCCAATACCAGATCCACTTTGTTTTTATCATAAAAACCAGGCAGATAAGCTTCAGGCCAGCGTCGGATGCCGGGAATAGAGCTGCCTTCAGAAGGTTGTAAACCAATGATCTGAATATTGGGGTTTTGCTGTTTCAGATAAGTAGACACCCCCATAATAGTACCGGTGGTGCCCATACTGGAGACGAAATGCGTAATAAGGCCACGGCTTTGTAACCAGATCTCAGGCCCTGTGCTAACAACATGCGCCGCCGGGTTGTCATGGTTATTAAACTGATCCAGCACCTTGCCTATGCCCTCGGCCTGCATTTTTAAAGCTAAATCACGGGCGCCTTCCATACCATCTTTTTTACTGACCAGAATCAGCTCTGCACCATAAGCCTGCATCGAGGCTTTACGTTCGCTGGTGGCATTGTCCGGCATTATCAACACCATACGATAACCTTTAATGGCCGCCGCCATGGCCAAAGCAATACCGGTATTGCCACTGGTGGCTTCAATAATAGTGTCGCCCGGCTGAATATCACCGCGCAGTTCTGCCTGCACAATCATATTCAGCGCTGGCCTGTCTTTGACAGAACCGGCCGGGTTATTGCCTTCCAGTTTTAACAACACTGTGCTTTGGGTATGCGCCGCCATGCGTTGCAGCCGCACCAGCGGAGTTTGGCCAACAAAATCGGCAATGGTAGGGAAGTTGGCATCAGCAACAGGTTTTGACATCTGGCACTCCGGTGGTAGGGCAACAATGGCTTGTCAGTGTACCGGAAAATTGTTGTTGGCGGCAGCATGACAAAATAGGTTGGATTTTTTAGTAAGAAATCGGGTAAATTGGTTAAAAAACAAAGGACTGTTTATGAATAAGTTGTATATTGCAGCTGCTTTTAGCCTATTGGGCCCAATCTTTTCCAACGCTTTTGCCACCACCAGCCAGGTTCCTTTATCACAGCAGATGCAGCAGCGTCCGGGCGGATATTATTTTTCCGCCACAGGCCCCAATCAACCCCACTATCGTTTGTTCCGCCCGGCTAGCCCACAGTTTTTACTGAAACTAAGCAAACCGGCTTTATATACTGCTTTGGCGCAAATGGCACAAGCCCGGGTTCAAACTCAGCTGCAACAACGGCCTGGCATAGGTGCTGCGGCTGTCAGGCAATTACAGCAAGAACAACTACAACAGTTGCGGCAACAGCAGCAATTAATTCAGCAGCTTAACGACAACATTGAGCAGGAACAGCAACAATTACAAGCTGCTTTGCAGCAACTGGGGGCTGTGAAAGTAGAAAACAGTTTCCATCAGCTTACCAATATGCTGGTGGTGTCGGGCCAGGTCACTCAACAGCAGCTGGAGGCTTTGCCTGGTGTGCTGGCGGTTTACCCGGCGCAGGAATATCAGGTGGCTTTGACCAAAAGTGTGCCTCAGGTGAAAGCTCCAGCTGCCTGGTTAGCATTGGATAAAAACGGCAAAAACATTACCGGCACTGGTGTCAGGATTGCGGTGCTGGATACCGGCGTTGATTTTAGTCATCCGGCTTTGGGTGGCTGTTTTGGCGCCCACTGTAAAGTAGTATCCGGTTATAACACTGTAGATAACAATAACGACATCACCGATGTGCATGGTCATGGTACCCATGTGGCAGCAACTGCGGCAGGCAAAGCCGAAACAGGCAATGGGGTGGCACCTGATGCCAGTATTGTTGCGGTAAAAGTTTTGGATGATAACGGTTATGGCTCAGACAGTTCGGTGATTGCCGGTATTGAGTGGGCTGTGGATCCGGATGGCAACCCGGCAACCAACGACGGTGTTGATGTGATCAACATGAGTCTGGGTGGGCCTGGTGATGAAAACAGCCCTATCAGTCAGGCTGCTGATGCCGCTGTGCGTGCCGGAGTGGTGGTGGTGGCTGCCGCCGGCAATGGTTATGACTATCTGACGGTAGGTTCACCGGCAGTGGCCCGTTCTGTGATTGCGGTGGCCAATGTCGACCAACACGACACTGTCAATTACAGCAGCAGCCGTGGTCCTGTGGTTGGTGCAGATTTTTTAAAACCGGAAATAGCGGCGCCGGGCACTGACATTAAAGCGGCCAAAACCGGCGGAGGTTTAAAAGAGCTGACCGGCACCAGTATGGCATCACCCCATGTGGCCGGTGCTGCAGCTTTGTTATTGCAGGCATCCCCTGAACTTACCCCTGCCGAAGTAAAAAAGCGTTTAATGCAGTCGGCCGATCTGATCAGCGGCAATCCGGCAGAAACCGGCAGTGGCCGGCTGAATATCCAAAAAGCACTGACACAGCAGTTTTATCTGGATCAAACCGCGCTGGTGCTGGGACGTATACCGGACGACAACTCAGTGTTTAGCGGTGAACGTACTGTCAGCTTTGTGAATCCAACGGCAGAAACAATAACGGTGGAAGCCAAAGTCAACCGGCTTTTTACCGCTGCCTTTGAGGTCAGTCTGAGCGCAACTGTGCTGCAAATTCCGGCCAACAGCAGCGGCAGTTTTATACTGAAATACCAGGCTAACAGTGCTGATATTCCATACCCTGACAATGCTGGTGGGGCTGACGGTTTTCATCTGAGTTTCAGCGCCAAAGGTCAGACCCTGACTCTGCCGGTGATGTTTGAAAAATATCAGGCGCTGGATCTGGTGCATGATGGCAAGTTTATTGAAATGCGTTTTTATGATGCCGACTGGAATGAGCGTTATTATGCAGTGCCGTCGCGTCAGCCGGGCAACATTCTTCAGCTGCGGCTTAACAATATGGCATCGCTGAAATATGTATATAGCTGGGCCAGTTTTATTGACCCCAAAGATAGCCGGGGTTCATATATAGTTGGTGTGATGTTAAAACCCATGCCAGCCCTTGCCGACAATAATACGCTGGAGTTTAAAACAAACCAGTTTACGGAATATCACAAAGTATCGCAGGTGCAGTTGAATGGACAAGCAGTGGACTTTGCCAAACCTGACGCAGCTATCAGCAATGTGACGCTACTGAAAGAGGGGCGCCCCATATTTCCAACCTTAAATTCATTCAGTTGGCACGGTGGTTGTAGCGACTGTGATTTCCCCCCCATAGCTTTTATGACGGCAGGTTTTGATAGCAGCTGGTCTTTTGAACAAGCCTTTCAATACCCGGAAACCGGTGCGGTTCAGCCTGAAACCATGTTTTTTTCCTGGCAAGCCGCGCTGGGACAAGGCTCTAAAACAACCAAAATTAACTTCACTGACACAAACTTGCTGAAATTTCAGCTGATCCCGGGCAAGGTACCGAGTACAGGCGGGGCACTCAGTTATACCTGGCCTACTGCAGCAAAAGCAGGCGATATCATGCGGGTCTATCAGACGGGTACACCGGTGTTGCCTGAGACTGCACCACAGATCCGCACATATGACAGCGACTGGCGGACAGATGCCCATTCCGGTTATTTTTCCGCCACCGCCCATGGCACTGTACAAAAGTGGCTCTTTGCAAATAGCGAAGCTTTCCAGTTAACACCGGCGCTGGATTTACAAAGCAATACAGTGCCATTGAGCTCCAGTTTGAACAGTTTTGCCGGTGATGTGGTGATCAATGAAAACCGCAGCCGCATCCTGTTGTCGCTCGCTCCAAGGGTGGGTGCTTATGGCGCGCATGTCAATGTGCTTTGGTACGATCAATATCTGAACGCGGCTTATTTTAACCGCGACAATCTGTTGCAGATGCAATGCAACTACGCCGGATCCCGCCGTTTAGATGATTTTACTTCGGGTGTGTGGCGCTGGAATGATGCCAACTGCGAACAACTGACCCTTGAGGTCGACAGCGAAGCCGCCAAATTATTACCTATGTTGCCACGTGCCAGTTTTCTGGCGAAAGCTGATGGTTTATTTCCGCAGCTGCGTTTTTTCCGTCTGCACAATAACGGTAAAACTGCCGATATTGTCAGCCGGCTGAATCACCAGTTAAGTTTTGAAGTGCTGTCGCGGGATGCCAAAGCCGAAGTGTCGGAGGTCATCGTTGAAATGCAAACTGCAAGCAGCGGCTGGCGCATTATTTATCAGCATGCCGGCGCAGGTGTACAGCAGCTGAAACTGCCGATGCAGCCAAGCCCAAGTCTGGCAGATTTACGGATTACAGTGCGGCAAAACAATGGCAATCAGTCGCAGCAGCTGTTGCCGGCAGTCTTTACTATCGGGCTTGGCGCCGGTGGCGATAATGACGTTGATGGTGACGGCATAGCCAACAGTGTGGATGCGGACAACGATAACGACACAGTGCCGGATAGCAGCGATGCACTGCCATTTGACGCCAGCGAAAGTCTGGACCATGACAAAGATGGTCAGGGCAATAATGCCGATCCGGATGATGATAACGACGGTTATGCTGACACGGTCGACGCTTTCCCGCTGGATGCTACAGAGTGGTTGGATACAGATAAAGACGGAAGCGGCAATAATACTGACAGCGATGATGATAATGACAGTTATCCGGACAGCACGGACGTTTTCCCGCTGGATGTCACCGAATGGCTGGACGCAGATAAGGATGGCATAGGCAATAACGCCGACACTGACGATGACAACGACAGTTATGCCGATTTGGCCGATGCCTTTCCGCTGGATGATAAAGAGTGGCTGGATACCGACAAAGATAATATGGGTAACAATGCCGACCCCGATGATGACAATGACAGTTATGTCGATGGGCAGGATGCCTTCCCGCTGGATGCGACCGAATGGCTCGACAGTGACAAGGACGGCACAGGCAATAACGCCGATACCGACGACGACAATGATGGTACAGCGGACAGTTCAGACAAATACCCGCTGGATGCCAGCCGGCAGAATGATCCGCCGGTGGCAAGCTCCGGTGGTGGCGGCGGTGGTGCCGGTTTAGGTGCTTTGGTGTTGATGTTACCGTTGTTATGGTTGCAGCGCCGGCGCCGCAACCAGCCACTGCGCTCAGCGGCCTGAAGGTTGTTATTGCAAGTAAAAACAACTTGTTGTGTATAAACAAAGGCCAGCGGTATCCGCTGGCCTTTATTATTTGTTGTTATGTCACCCTATAATCAAACAGATGTTGCCGACAAACGCTTCAGGTTATCCACCACTACAGCACAGGCAATACCGACATTCAGCGACTCGGCATCGCCAAAAGACGGAATAGTGATACGGCGGCTGATCAAAGGTTCCAGCTCAGCACTGATGCCATTGGCTTCGTTGCCAAGCACAATAAAACCGCCTGCTTGGGGTAGCTGCAGCTGATGCACCGACTCACCGCCTAAATAAGCACCAAATACCGGCTGCTGCACTTTAACAAGCACTTCAGGCAGCGGCTGATAATGCAGTTTGACCCGCAAAAACGAACCTTTGGCGCTGGCAATCACCTTAGGGTTAAAGGCATCGACAGTGTCGGTGGAACATAAAATATGCTCAATGCCATACCAGTCCGCAATACGGATAATAGTGCCCAGATTACCCGGGTCATTAATTTGATCCAGCACCAGCACCCAGTGGCCTTGTTGTTCGGCAAAAGGGGCGTAATGGGGCAATTGCACCACGGCAATAGCGGCATTATTACTGGCAAAGGTGCCCACAGCTTCCAGCTCAGCGGCAGTGCAAGGGTGCGACAGTTCAGCTGCTATAGCTGCGTCGGGGTGGCGGTCGAGAAAATCCGGGGTGCCAAATAAGGCTTTTACCGGCCAGCCGGATGCCAACACTTCCAGCACGGCTTTTTCGCCTTCAACAAAAAACAGCTGTTCAGCTTTTCTGAATTTTTTCAGCTGCAGCGATTTAATTAATTTGGCCCACTTTTGACTGATCATAAGGTTATCCGAGCTGAAAAATAAAAAGACGCCCATAGGGCGTCCGGATAGGTGCAGTGTAGCCTGCTTGCAGTTTTAATTCAGCAGCAAAGCTAAATTTCCGCTGTTTAAGGGCGTTGATATAACAACTTGCCCGCCACATAAGTTTGTTGTACCTGAGTTTGCCAGATTTGCTCCGCCGGGCCTTTCACCGGGTCACGGTCCAGCAGAATAAAATCGGCCCACATGCCGGGTTGTAAACTGCCCATGGCTTTTTCCTGATAAGCGCCGAAAGCTGCGTCCACCGTAAAACTACGCAGCGCTTCAGTGATATTCAGTTTTTGCTCTGGTAACCAGCCACCCACCGGCTGATTTTGTTGATCCTGCCGGGTTACAGCCGCATGTAAACCATGAAACGGATTGGCCAGTTCCACCGGAAAATCTGAACCACCGACGATGCGGCTGCCCTGATCAACAAAACTACGCCAGGCATAAGCACCCCGCAGCCGCGCTACACCTAATCTGTCACCGGCCATATTTTTATCTGAAGTGGCATGAGTGGGTTGCATGGAAGGCAACACCTGCAAAGTGGCAAAACGCGGAATATCTTTGGGCGCCACAATTTGCGCATGTTCAATACGGTGGCGGCGGGCTTCACGTTGCTCGGGTTTTGTTAGCAGCTCAAATCTGTCCAGCACCAGTTGATTGGCATAATCACCAATGGCATGCACATTGGCCTGAAAACCGGCGTCTATGGTGAGTTTCATCACAGCGGTCAGTTTATCCGGCTGGGTCAGTAACAAACCTCTTTCGCCTTTTTTATCGCTGTAATCGGCCAATAATGCGGCGCCGCGGCTACCCAAAGCACCATCACCATAAATTTTCACCGATTTTACGTCGAGGTAATCTGCTGCATCATCCATTGGCCCGGCTTTTAGCCAGCTTTCAAGTTTGGGATCTGTGGCGCTTAACATGGCGTAAATGCGCAGTGGCAGCTGTTTTTCGCTGGCAAGTTTTTGATAAGCCAAAAGGTTGGCCTCATCAATGCCGGCGTCATGCACACTGGTAATGCCCAATGACAATAAATGTGCAAATGCGGCTTTCAGTGCAGCTTCACGTTCAGCGTCATTTTGCTGCGGAATTTGTTTTTCCAGCAATAACATGGCGTTATCTATCAGCACCCCTGTTGGGTTGCCATTGGCATCACGCTGAATTTGGCCACCCGGTGGGTCTATGCTGTTTTTATCAATGCCCGCCAGTGCTAAAGCTTTGCTATTGGCCCAACCGGCATGACCATCGACACGGGTTAACCAGACGGGTTTATCTTTGACCGCTTCGTCCAGCAGCTGAGTGCTTGGAAATTGTTGGGTTGGCCACAGTACCTGATTCCAGCCACGGCCTAAAATCCACTGTGCCTGCGGCTGGGTTTTGGCAAAAGCCGCCACCTGAGCCACAGCCTGGGCTTCACTGCTGCTTTGGCGTAAATCTACCTGGCTTAAATTTTGGCCAAGCCCTAACACATGGCCATGACCGTCAATTAAACCCGGCAGCAAAGTTTTGCCCTGTGCATTTATTTTGCTGGCTTTGGGGTAGCTGGCGGCCAGGCTGTTATCACCACGGGCCAGAATTTTGCCGCTTTCGTCGTCAAAGACCAGGCTGCTGAATTCAACCAGCTGGCGGTTGTCATCAAAACCATAACCTTTGATATTGTCGAGCAGCACAGGGGCGGCAAGGGCAGGCGTGCTTAGCACTAAAGTACAAAACATCGCCTGTTGGATACGGGACCACAACATAACTCACTCCATTATCTGGGCTGAGTCGGGTGGCAAAGCTGCTGGACTCAGCGGTATTTCTTTTTGGCTTTTCTGATACGTTCTTGTTCGCGCTCGGCTTTTTCTTTTTCGATGCGGGCTTGCTCTAACTTAGCATCGGCCAGTTCCTGTGTCACCATATCCGGTGTTTCCAGCGTCACAGGGCCAAATAAACCAGCGCGTAATTCGGTAATTAAAATAGTGCCGGCTTTGGTTAAATCCACCACACCCCCTTTCACCATACAACCACGGCGCTGGCCTATAGCGTCCAATAACGCCAAATCGTTTTCCGGTTGTTCTTTGAGCTGATAACGCGCCATTACTTGTTCAGGGTAAGTTTTCAGCAGATAGTCAGCGGCAAACATGGCAATGTCGGCGTAGTCAAAAGCGGTGTCTTTAATAGCACCTGTGACCGCTAAACGATAACCACAACTGGCCGGACTTAATTTGGGCCATAAAAAGCCCGGGGTATCGGTCAGGATCACACCGTTTTCCAGTTTGATCCTTTGCTGAGCTTTGGTGACTCCGGCTTCGTTGCCGGTTTTGGCAATAATACGGCCGGCTAAGGTGTTGATCAGTGTGGATTTGCCAACGTTGGGAATACCCATAATCATGGCGCGGGCGCCGCGCACGTCAAAGTTACGGTCTGGCAATAATTCGGTGCATAAATCCAGCAGGGCGCGGATTTGTTCCGGGTTTTGCTGGCTGATCGGAATGGCTTTTACGCCGGCCTGTTGTTCAAAATGTTGTTGCCACAGTTTGGTAATGGCCGGGTCGGCTAAATCGGCTTTATTCAGCACTTTAATACAAGGGGTATCACCCCGCAGCTCCGGCACCAGCGGGTTTTCGCTGGAAAACGGAATACGTGCATCAATCATTTCAATAATGACATCGACCTGCGGCATCACTTCGGCGATTTCTTTACGCGCCTTGTGCATATGGCCCGGAAACCAGTTAATGGACATAACAACACTCACCCTAAAAATAATGCCGTTAGTTTACCTTGTCTGGCGTGCTCTGGCCGCGCTTTTTTCTTTGTACTGGCGCAGGCGTTCGCCTGATGTAAAAAAATTTAATCGCTTTGCCACTGAATTTGTTACATTTTAGCCGCTCTGAACGGACATAAACTACGTATGATGTTGTGTTGCTCACAGGGAGATTGTTATGAAAGTCCGCACCAGCCTTAACCCCACTTTGTGTTTGTTGTTTGCTTTTGGCGTGATTGGTCAGGCCAAAGCCGCTGGTTTTGACGCAAAAACGGTACCTTTGGAACATCCGGCCAATGGTCAATTGCTGAAACTGAATAACAACCCAACCTTGCTGGTGACGGGTCATAACAGTGAATACCGCTGGTTAAGTGCGGTGGATTTAACCAGCAACAGTGCGCGACAGCTGGCCATTCCACAAAAAGCACAGTTTTTTCAGCAGGCAAATTTAGCCGGTTTTAGTGGTGGCCAACTGGTGGTGTTAAGCACAGAAGGGGTGTTGCATTATCAACCGGGTAAAAGTGAAGCGCCGGCATTATCAGCAAACCCTGTGTTATTAACAACTGACAGCCAGGATAACAACGCAGAAAAAGCCCCTTTATTGCCACACCAGGACGATAAGGATGGCACCGGCGGTGCTCATGGAGAAAATGGCGAGTGGCGTTCATTATTTACCAGCAGTTCGTTATACCGGGTGGTGGATAGCAAAAGGTTAAAACTGCTCGACTTTAGTTTTGACATAAATAACGACAAACTCAGCGATTTTTTATTACCCGACTTTAATGCCTACCAGCTGTGGATGCAGCAGCAAGACGGCAGTTTCCGCCATTTTAGTTTGCCGGTTGACAGCCAGATGCAGGCTTTTGATCAAGACCCTACTTATCTGGCACGCAAACCCTGGCTGGCGGATATCAATCTGGATGGCAAAACCGATATAACCTTTACCAAAGACGACACGCTGCTGGTGTTTTATCAGTTGGCCGATGGCAATTTTGCCACAACAGCACAGCAGCTGACGCTTGGCCTGGGCCTGACGCCGGATAATCAGGCACAACTGCGCGGTGGTGATGGCCGCAGTTATCAGGGTTTAAAAATTTCCAGACTGGAGCGGCTTGCTGATATTAACGGTGACGCTGTGGTGGATTTAGTAGTGCAGCAACAGTTTTATGTGGATGCTATGGAGCAAAATTACAGTTACCACCTTCACTATGGTGAAAAAACCGCTGGCGGAGTGCAATTTTCAGCACAACCCCAGCAAAAAATTAATACCTCAGGTGTGCAGTTTGATGTGCGTTTTGTCGATTTAGACAACGACAACAAGCTGGATTTTTACACCCCGGCCGCCCAGATTGGCGTGCGTTCTATTATCCGTGCTTTAGTGGCTGGCACTGCCAATGTCGAGCTGCAATTTTATAAACAACAGGCCGACGGCAGTTTTGGCAATAAAGCTGTGTATCAGCAGGACGTCACAGTGGAAATCAGTATTGGCAATGGCTCTGTGAATATGCCGCTGGCAACAGTGCTAAAAACCAACAAAGGTCAGAGCATGCTGGTGGTGGGCGATGGCGACGATACCTTACGCAGTTATGGCCCGGTGGCGGCAAAAATTTTTAGTGAAAAAAGCACAAAACAGCAATTGCCGATGCCAAAACGCGGTATGGAAGCGCTGGTGGCTGACTTAAATAACGATGGCAAAGAAGATTTGGTGTTGCCTTATGGCAGCCAGGAAAATCAGCCGGAACTGAATAATCAGTTGCAATTGTTGTGGCAACAATAATAAAAAGCGAATAACAAGAGTAATGATGCAAGCTGTTGTTTTAAATAAACTATCACGCTCTGTGCTGCTGCGTTGCCTGTTATTGCTGTTAAGCTGCTGGCTGTTATTCAGTCCGGTTTCTGCTGCAGTGGCTTTGTTATTAAACCCATGGCTGGTTAAAACCGAAGCTGTAATAGCCGCCAGTTTTTTGGGCCCTTTGTTATTGCTGTTCTGGTGTGTGGTTGCGCTGCGGCCCCGTACTTTCCGTTGGTTTTTCGCTTATCTGCTGACAAGCCTGCTGCTGGCCTTGCCCTGGTGGCTGGCGCCTTAGTTATCTTTTTTATAATGCAGTCTGCGCCAGATCCTGCGTCTGCACCTGAGTCATCACCTGGGCTCATGTTGCACCGCGCCTGTTTTTGAATTTTGGAATTACAGCATGAATGGTTTTTATCAGCGGCTGCGCCAGCTGCATTTAATTCTGGGGTTGGCTATTGGCTTGTTATTGTGGCTGATAGTGTTTGCCGGCAGCCTGAGCTTTTACCGTGCTGAACTCGATAGCTGGCAGCTTGCTGCGATGGCAAAGCAGCAGCCCGTGACAAAGGAGCAGTTGGCTACAAAAGTACAAGCCGCCACAAAAGCACAAGATGGCAACGCAATCTGGCCGGAACCATTGCCAACAGCGCAGCACAGTGCCGCCCTTGCACTTACCCATTTGCAACAAAAGGCGCCGGATGCCAAACATTGGTATATCGAATTGCCACAACCCCGTTCGCCTTATTTAAAACTGCATTGGCAACAACAAGGCGAACGACCACAACTGTATCAGCAGTTTTTACAGCCAGAGACAGGTGAAGCTTTGCAAGACCCTTTGTTATTGCGATTTGGCGCTACCGAACATCAACTGGGCGGCTGGTTTTTTCAGTTGCACTATAACCTGTTGCAGCTGGCGGGTAGCAGCAGCCGCACTTTGGTGGCTTTTGTCGCTTTGCTCTGGTTATTGTTAAGTATCAGTGGCTTA
Organism: Rheinheimera sp.; assembly: GCF_030824435.1. GTDB lineage: Bacteria > Pseudomonadota > Gammaproteobacteria > Enterobacterales > Alteromonadaceae > Pararheinheimera. The sequence continues at coordinate 5,174 of NZ_JAVBXS010000080.1, read as the reverse complement.
TTTAGCCTGAAAGGGCATTGGCGCAGCTTGTTTAAACCCGGGCAGCAGCTGAGTGGGCAAAGCAAAAAATTACAACGCCATCATCAGCTGGCGTTATTCACTTTGCCTTTTGCTTTGTTATTTGCCAGCACCGGCTGGTTAACCCAGATGTTCAGCGAAAACAATGCGCCACAACAGGCGCTGTACCCGGATAACCCTTATCAGTTTTACAGCGAGTTGTTTCCTATGCAGCAACCGCCCATAAAGGCCGAAGGCGCGCTGCACGCTTTGCCCGATTTGACGCCGATGTTACAGGCCGCTGGTGAGGCTTTTGCCGGTGCTGCAGTGGGTAAAATCAGTATCAGCGCACCGGGGCGCAGTAACAGCACAGTGCTTTTAAGCAGCAGTGCACAAAGCAGAATCGGCAATCAGGCGGCCTTTTTGTTATTTCAGCTGCAGCCTGGTACAGGCAACAACACTGAAAAAGTAGCGCAGCTGGTGTGGCAACAAACAGAAATGGCCGGGACGGCATCACCCGGCGAGCCACAAACACAATCAGCCACGCACTCATCCACACAATCAGCCACAACACCCTTTGCCACTATGCCTTTAGCCCAATTGCGGCAGCTGGCTTATGGCCTGCATCAGTCGTTATATGCCAATAACCTGCTGAGATTTTTGTTATTTGTCTCTGGCCTGTTGTGTTGCTGGATGATTTGGCTTGGTTTAAAAGCGGCGCTTCACCGGCTTGCAGCGGGCCGCTGGCAACGGCTGTTATTGCTACTACATGCTTTACCAGGTTCGGTGGTGCTGGCCTCGGTGATGCTTATCTTACAAAGCGGCTTATGGCCGTTGGCCTGGTCGCTGAGCTCTTTGTTTTTGCTGTATTGGGGTTTGGCTTATCTGTTATTACTTGGCTGGTCTTGGTTTCGCTTGTGGTCGGGCGCTGCTGTCAGATCTCCGACTCAATAGCCGCTCAAATAAAGGCTTAGAGAGCAGCTCAGATAATAGCCCGGCTCTCAACTCAGCTTTTAACCTTGCCTTCACCCCCGCCTTCGACCCCGCTTTCGATATAGCCCAGAGCTTCGGCCGCATCGGGCTAACTGTCTGCATATTTCTTTTTGATATAGAGAAGTACTTTTTGATTCTTTTTATCTTGTGTGATTTGTTTTAGTCTGCGCCAATAAGAAGATGTTCAGACGTCTGAATATCCGGGGTTGAACTTTGGCGCGGCAACACAGCTGCACAGGATAAAGTGATGAAAAAAAAGTCATTAAGGGTTGTTTTGTTGCTGGCGGCATTCAGCACAGCGCTGCCGTTAGTTGCCAAAGAACAAACGCTGCTGAATGTGTCGTACGACCCAACCCGCGAACTATACCGCGACTACAACAAAAATTTTGCTGCATACTGGCAGGCAAAAACCGGCGACACAGTAAAAATTGAGCAGTCGCATGGTGGCTCCGGCAGTCAGGCGCGTTCAGTGCTGGATGGCCTGCGTGCCGATGTGGTCACATTAGCGCTGGAAGTAGATATTGACCCTCTTGCCAATATTGCCGCTTTGTTGCCAAAAGATTGGAAAAACCGCTTGCCACACCACAGTGCACCTTACACCTCCACCATTGTGTTTTTAGTGCGCAAAGGCAACCCAAAACAAATTAAAGACTGGAATGATTTAACCCGTGACGGTTTAGATGTGATCACCCCTAACCCTAAAACCTCAGGCGGCGCACGCTGGAATTACCTTGGCGCCTGGGCTTATGCCAAAGCGCAGGGCCAGTCGGACGACGAAGCTAAAGCTTTTGTCAGCAAAATTTACCGTAATGTGCCGGTGCTGGACTCAGGCGCCCGCGGTTCAACCACCACTTTTGTACAACGTGGCATAGGTGATGTGCTGCTGACCTGGGAAAACGAAGCATTTTTAGCTGTGAATGAGCTGGGTGCCGATCAGGTAGAAATTGTGGTGCCTTCAGTGTCGGTGCTGGCACAGCCTTCAGTGGCAGTGGTCGATAAACGCGCCGCCAAAAAAGGCAACTTAGTTTTGGCGCAGGCGTATCTGGAATATTTATACAGCCCGGAGGCGCAACGTATTGTTGCCAAACATTATTACCGCCCTGTGGATGCCAAAGTTGCCGCTGAATTTGCCGGCAAATTTCCGGCCATCAAGTTATATAGCGCCGACGATTTAGGCGGCTGGGCACAATTACAACAAACCCATTTTGCCGAAGGCGGCATTTTTGATGCCATTTACCGTTAACTTACCGGTTTTGTAACAAACACTTAGCGCTGCTTCCAACCGCAGAGCACAACTGAATGCACGAGGTTTTTTTGGGCTTTTTTTCTAAACGTAAAAAATCGGTGTTACCTGGTTTTGGCTTATCGATGGGCTTCACCACTTTTTATTTAAGCCTGATAGTGTTTATTCCACTGTCAGCGCTGTTATTAAAAAGTTTTGAATTAAGCCTCAGTGAATTCTGGCAAGTGGTGACCACTGAACGTGCGATAGCCAGCTATAGGCTCACATTTGGTGCTTCTTTTGTGGCTGCTTTGGTGAACTTAGTGTTTGGTTTGCTGGTGGCCTGGGTGCTGGTGCGTTATTCCTTTCCCGGTAAAAAAATAGTGGATGCGCTGGTGGATTTACCCTTTGCGCTGCCAACAGCAGTGGCCGGTATTGCGTTAACGGCACTTTATGCACCCAACGGCTGGATAGGGCAATTTTTCCACGCCATGGGTATTAAAGTGGCGTACAGCGCCTTTGGTGTCACGCTGGCTTTAATTTTTATTGGTTTACCTTTTGTGGTGCGTACAGTGCAGCCGGTGCTGGAAGATGTGGATAAAGAGCTGGAAGAAGCTTCCGCCAGTTTGGGTGCCAACAGGTTGCAAACTTTTTGCCGGGTAATATTTCCGGCGCTCATTCCTTCTTTACTCACTGGTTTTGCTTTGGCCTTTGCCCGCGCTATTGGCGAATACGGCTCTGTGGTGTTTATCAGTGGCAATATGCCGTTTCGCACCGAAATTACGCCACTTTTGATTATGTCGCGGCTGGAACAATACGACTACGCAGGTGCTGCTGCACTTGGCACAGTAATGTTATTGATTTCATTTGTATTATTGCTGCTGATTAATGCTTTGCAGCACTGGAGCAACCAAAGACACGGCGGTGTAAAATGAGTGCCATTGAAATAAATCAGAGTGCTTTAACAGCGCCGGCACTGCGTAAAGCCACTGCTGAGCCTTTATGGTTAAGGTTGTTGCTGACAGGCCTTGCGCTTGGTTTTTTAACTTTGTTTTTGTTATTGCCGCTGGTGATTGTCTTTGGTGAAGCTTTTGCCAAAGGCTGGCAGGTTTATGTGGCTTCTATTACCGAACCTGCCGCTGCCCACGCCATTAAACTCACCTTAATAGCAGCGCTGATTGCGGTGCCTTGTAACGTGATATTTGGTTTGGCGGCCAGCTGGGCCATTGCCAAGTTCCGTTTTACCGGCAAACAGCTGCTCATTACTTTAATAGACCTGCCAATAGCAGTGTCGCCAGTGATTGCAGGTTTATGTTTTATGCTGATTTTTGGCGCCCGCGGCTGGTGGGGCGAGTGGCTGAACGAACACGATTTAGGTGTGATGTTTGCCGTGCCCGGCATAGTGCTGGTGACGATTTTTATTACCTTCCCTTATGTGGCGCGCGAGCTTATTCCGCTGATGCAGGAGCAAGGCCGCGAGCAGGAAGAAGCGGCTTTAACCTTAGGCGCCAGCGGCTGGCAAACCTTCTGGCGGGTGACTTTGCCTTCCATTAAATGGGCGCTGTTATACGGCATTATTTTGTGTAACGCCCGCGCTATGGGCGAGTTTGGTGCTGTTTCTGTGGTGTCGGGCAAAATCCGCGAACAAACCAACACCATGCCACTGCATATTGAAATTTTATATAACGAATACCAGTTCGCCGCCGCTTTTGCCGTGTCGTCTTTGCTGGCGTTATTAGCACTGCTGACGCTGGTGCTAAAAAGCACGCTGGAGTGGCGCGCTGCTAAAGATTACGCCGAAGCCGCGAAGTTAAGGCAAGTGGAGTAGTGGGGAGCCGAACTTTGGCGCCATTTCTGTTTAAATCAACTATTTACAAAATGTCTCATGAGATTGTGCCAAGCCGGGTTTCGCCCCGGCGGGCGAGTCACTTTTTATGTCGACAAAAAGTGACGCAAAAAACGACCGAGCCTTCGAAAGCAGGCTGAACGGGGAGTATTTTTTGGCAGCTTACGGCGCTCTATAAACCCGGCTAAAAAACTTAAGACTGCAACAATAACGACAAAGGGCTTTTGACTGCATTACCGCCGCGCTGCAATACATGGGTATAAATCTGGGTGGTTTTTACATCACTATGGCCCAGTTGCTCCTGCACAGTGCGGATGTCGGCACCGGACTCGAGCAAATGAGTGGCAAAACTGTGCCTGAGCGTGTGGCAGGTTACATTTTTCTGAATACCGGCTTTTCTGGCGGCCTGCTTAATAGCTTGCCGAACACAAGATTCGTCCAGATGATGGCGGCGAATTAGGCCTGATTCCGGATCTTTACTGAGTTGAGCGGAAGGAAATAAATAGTGCCAGTTCCGCTCTTTTGGCGCTGATGGAAATTTGCGTGCCAGTGCAAAAGGCAGCCAAACGCCAGCATACACAGGGTTTTGCAAATCGGCCTGCCAGAATAAGTTCACTGCGGCAATTTGCTGCTTCAGGCATGCGGTTAGCTCAGCCGCAAGCGTGACTCTGCGGTTTTTATTGCCTTTGCCCTGCCACACCATCACAGATAAATAATCAAAATCTATATCTTTCACCCGCAACCTTACCGCCTCCATCAGGCGTAACCCACTGCCATACATCAATTGCGCCAGTAGTTTGTATTTGGGGTCTATCCAGCGTAATAAAGCGGCAACTTCAGGGCGAGTCAGCACTATCGGCAGTTTTTGCGGTGTAGTTGCTGGGTTAAAGTTCAGTTGCAACGACAACGGGCGCTGCAAAATATGACGGTATAAAAAAGCGAGAGCATTCAGTGCTGTGGCCTGAGTTTTAAAAGCCACCCGCCGTTCAACAGCCAGCCAACTTAAAAAAGCCTCTACTTCAGCGTCAGCAAGCTGTGATGGGTGTTGTTTTTTGTGAAATAAAATAAAAAATTTAATCCAATACAAGTAGGTTTCTATGGTTCTTTTGGCGTAGC
>NZ_JAVBXS010000010.1 GCF_030824435.1 Rheinheimera sp. | reverse complement strand
GTGCTTTTTACCCGCCTTATTTTGTCAAACCAGTGTTGTTACAACTCAACGAAGCGGACGCCGCGCTGGATGCTGGCCGTTATAGTTTTGTGTTGACCATTCCGCCTGAGTTTCAACAAGATTTACTGGCCGGCCGTGCGCCTGAGCTGGCGCTGAGTGTGGACGCTACCCGCATTAGTCAGGCTTTTAGCGGCGCCGGTTATATTGAACAAATCACCGCGGCAGAAATAACGGAATATTTGCACAAACACAGGGTGAACACTCAGCTGCCGGTCGATTTGGTGCTCAGAGCCAGATTTAATCCAAACCTGAAAAGTGCCTGGTTTGGCGCTGTGATGGAGCTGATTAATATGGTGACGATGATTTCGATAGTGCTGACAGGCGCCGCCCTGATTCGGGAGCGGGAACATGGCACCATTGAACATCTGCTGGTGATGCCGGTGACACCGGCGCAAATTATGCTGTCAAAAATTCTGGCGATGGGGATTGTGGTGCTGCTGGCAACTGGCTTGTCCTTGCATTGGGTGATTCAGGGTTTGTTGGCTGTGCCGGTGGAAGGTTCAGTGGCGTTATTTTTGTTATGTACCGCACTGCAGCTGTGTGCCACCACTTCTATGGGCATTTTTATGGCCACTATAGCCCGTTCTATGCCGCAGTTTGGTTTGATGATGATTTTGGTATTGTTGCCGCTGCAGTTATTGTCGGGGGGCATGACACCCCGCGAAAGTATGCCGCAGCTGGTGCAATATCTGATGCTGGCGGCGCCAAACACTCATTTTGTGATGGCGTCGCAGGCTATTTTATACCGCGGCGCAGGCCTTGATGTGGTGTGGCCACAGCTGCTGGCATTAACGCTGATCGCTGCTTTGTTGTTCTGGTTGTCTTTGGCCAGATTTCGCGCCACCCTAAGCAAAATGGCCTAAGCAAAATGGCCTAAGCAAAATGGCCTGCCAGCCACGGCGTGGGCAGATGTTGCACGCCCCGGTTTTGTAGCCTTGCATCAGCTGCACTTGTAAACTTAACCGTCAGACTATCAATAACAGACATTACCAACAGTCCATAGGTAACAGCGAGCCAGCAACATCCTGTCAGTGCTGGTTTGCAGCAATAAACTAAGCAGCCAGCACAGCTCTGTTTCTGCCTTGTTGTTTGGCCTGATAAAGGGCGGTGTCGGCCTGATGCCATAACGCCAATAAGTCGTTGTGTGCAGCGCGGCCGGCAATGCCAATACTGACGGTGACTTGTTGTGCCGGCGCCAGCTCGTCAAAATTTAACTCTGCCACTTGCTGACATAATCTTTGTGCTATTTCAGTGGCCTGGCTGCTGCTGGTGTTGGGTAATAACAACAAAAACTCTTCACCACCAACCCGGCCTACTTTGTCTTGTGGCCTTAAACCGGTGCGTAAACAATGGCCGACTTTTTTTAATACTAAATCGCCGGCCTGATGGCCGAAGCTATCGTTCACCTTTTTAAAAAAGTCGATATCAAGCGCCAGCACCGCCAGTGGCTGACCAGTCTGGCTGCTTTGTTGCCACAACTGCTCGGCCATGGCTACTGTATGGCGGCGGTTGGGTAACCGGGTCAGTTCATCCAGCAAAGCTAAATCACGTAACTGCGCTGACAATTTTTTCTGTTTTTGCATCAGCAGCAGTAAAGTCACAATTAATAACACGGCAAAAACCAGCGCTATGACCTGCCAAAGTCGTAAAGTTTCGGCGTCCTGCAGCTGTTGTTGTTGCTGTTGGTTTTTTTGCGCCAGCAGTTCTTTTTCACTCTGAATTTTTTCGGTTTGCAGTTGGGTTTTTAAAGCGCTGGTGCGGTTATCCAGAAGCTGTTGTTGCAGATAACTGTCTCGTTCTAACTGCTGTTGTTGTAATAAAAAGGCTTTTTGCCACTGCTGCTGGGCGGCGGCCAGGCTGGCATATTCTTTATAAAGACGGGCTTCAAAACGGGCGTTGGGGTTTTGCCGGAAATAATCCGCAGCCAGCATTAAATCCTGCTCAGCCTCTGGCCATTGTTTTAATGCCATATAACTGACGGCACGGCTTAGCTGGCAATAAGCCAGGTGCTCGATGTTGCCGCTTTTTTGATAAAACAAAATGGCTTCATTCAGCAGCTTGATGGCTTCATTGGCTTTGCCTGCTTTGGTCAACACCCTGGCGATAGCACGCTGGTTAAAAGCAATATCCTCAGGCTGGCCTCTTTGTTCTTCCACTTCCAGCGCTTGTTGCAGGTAATTCAGAGCCTGTTCCAGCTCACCCATACTTTCATAGGTGCTGCCAAGGTTATACAAAGCTGTGGCTTCATCCTGCCGGTTTTGCCTTTGTCTGTGATAAGCCAGTGTTTGTTGGTACATAGCCACTGCTTCTTTGTAGTCAGCCAAAGCCGGATCTGCATATAAATTGGCCAGTGAATTGGTGACATAACTTAAACTTTGTGCATCACCCAGCTGTTTTTCCAGCTGATATGCCTGCTTTAAATCTTCCAGCGCCTGCGGGTAAGCACCGCTAATCGCATATTGTTCCCCTCTGAGGGTCAGGGCTCTGGCGTACATTGCCTGATCTGCGGTGGCGAGCGGGTTTAATAACAATTCCTGATACAGTTTTAATGCTTGTTGGTTATTGCCAAGTTGCTCTTCGGCGTAGCCCTGGCACAAGTTAAAACGCAGTTGCCAAAGTTCAGGTATCTGTTCTGGTTGGTTTTGTAAGCTGTTTATCAGCTCGATGGCTGCTTTAGGTTCGGCCGGTGCCAGCGCCCAACAGAACTTTTGTTTGATGAGATAGTCATGATCCGGGGTCAGGCCTTTTAATGCCGCAAAAGCTTTTTTGCCAGCGGCAGCGTCAGTGGCATACAGCTGCTCTGTTGCTGTTATCGCCTGCTCAAGTGCCGGGGTGGTGCTGCTGTTTTGGGCATACACCTGGGGTTGCCAAAACAGTAACAACAGCAATAGGGCTGCTGTTGTTGGTGCAGCAACTGCTGTTGCTTTCACTTTCACCGGCCTGATAAGGCGTAAACAACGGGTGAGGAGGGGCAGGGTAGACATCATCAGGTGCATTGTCCTTTGCGGCTCATGTTCACAACGCTTTGTACTATACCCCAGATAAAAAATAAAAAAACAACATCAAAAACAGGGTTTTGCTGTTGTGACTTTTACAGCAGCCGGCTTAACAGCCTGATGTTATGTCAACAATTTGTTTGCGCAGCCACTGATGTAATAAATCGTCCTGACAACGGGAATGCCAGATTTGGCTGATTTGCACCTTATTCAGCGGCAAAGGGCAAGGCTGAATTTGCAACTGCGGTTGTTGGGCCACTGCCGCTTCTGCCACTGAACGCAGACAGGTTAATAACACATCGTTGTGCAGCACCAGTGCCGGCGGCGCCATAAAACTGGAAATACCGGCGCAGATATGGCGTTTTAGCCCTTGTTTGGCCAGTTCTTTATCAACAATGCCGTCTAAATCACCGGTGAGGGTGGTGACTATATGTTGCGCCTGACAATAAGCCTGCAAAGTTAAAGGTGCAGCTGACAGCGGATGTTGTTTGCGCAGCAGCACCACAAAATCTTCCTGATACAAAGGCTTTTGATACAGGGTTTGGGGTAAGTCGGTATAAAAACCGGCGATGGCTAAATCACATTCACCGCGTTCCAGCTCCTGCCTTGGCAACAAACCCATGGTATTACGGGTCACCAGCTGGACACCGGGCGCCTGAGCCATCAATCGGCTTAATAATTTGGGCAATAACAGGCTTTCGATATAGTCGGTGGTGTACAGATAAAAACGGCTTTGTTGCTGCAGAAAATCCAGGCTTTGGCTGTCCTGATAAAAAGTTTCCAGCGAGCTGACCAGCGCCAGCACTTGCGGTGCCAGCTGAATAGCTTTGGGTGTTGCCGTCAGGCCACGGGCAGAACGCACAAATAACGGATCGGCAAATTCATGGCGCAGTTTATTCAGTTTATGACTGAGCGCTGGTTGGCTTAGCGCCATACGTTCTGCCGCTGCTGTGACATTCAGCTCTTCAAATAACACTTTAAATAACAACAACAGGTTCAGATCTTTGCTCTTAATATTCATAATTTGAATTGGTGTAATTTAATCTATTCATTTCTCGTTATCTTAGCGGCTGACTACAATTTGCACCAGTTGCTGCTGTGGTTTAAAAACCTTGTGGGTACAGCGACCAAAAAATGTATCGTTAATGCAGCCGGCAAGTGTTGGCGTAAAGGAAATCTGATGAACAAATTCTCTATGCTTAAAAAATTGACTGTCGCCGCTGTGCTGACATTAGTGCTGATGCTTAGCAGCAGTCTGGCTTTGGCTGCCGATAAAGTGCTGATAGTGGTGACCAGCCATGACACTCTTGGTAACAGCAGCGAAAAAACCGGTTATTGGCTGGGCGAAGTGACACATCCTTACCAAAAACTGCAACAAGCTGGTTTTGACGTGGAGATTGCCAGTATTTTGGGTGGGGAAGCGCCGGTGGATGCGCGCAGCCTGGCCGATAAAGACCCGGTCAACGACTGGTTTATGGCCGACAACAAGCATAAAAATAAACTGAAAAACACCAGGAAACTCAGTGAATTACAAGCCAAAGATTACAAGGCAGTGCTGTTTGCCGGTGGTCACGGCACTATGTGGGATTTCCCTTCAGACAAAGCTTTAGCCAGACTTGCGGCAGATATTTACCAGCAAAATGGCGTAGTCGCAGCGGTTTGTCATGGTCCGGCGGCTTTATTAAATATTAAACTGGCCAACGGCGACTATTTAATTAATGGCAAAAAGCTGACAGGTTTTAGTAACACTGAAGAAGCGGCGGTCAAACTGACTGATGTAGTGCCTTTTTCGCTGGAAGATGAGTTAGTTAAAAGAGGTGGCCGTTTTGAAAAAGCCGCTGACTGGCAGGTGAAAGTAGTGGCCGATAAACGGTTGGTGACAGGTCAGAATCCACAGTCTGCTGCTGAAGTTGGCCATGTTGTGGTGCAGTTATTAACAGCGAAATAATGGCAAGCCAGGCGCAATAATTGTGCTCCCGGCACCAGAATGGCAAACCAGCCAGCACGCTGCGTACTCTTTAAAGCAGCCATGTTAAACATCATAAACACCTTAGCCTGCTCACGCAGGCTAAAACTTATCAAGGAACTTTGATGGACAATAAAGTGTATACACCCCCCAAAGTCTGGGTCTGGGATCAGGCCAATGGTGGTGCTTTTGCCAGTATTAACAGGCCTGTTGCGGGCGCTACCCATGAAAAAACGCTGCCCAAAGGCCAACATGATTTACAGCTGTATTCGCTGGCAACGCCCAATGGGGTCAAAGTGACCATTATGCTGGAAGAATTGCTGGAAGCCGGTGTCAGTGCTGCTGACTATGACGCCTGGCTGATTAGCATCCGTGAAGGTGACCAGTTTGGCTCTGATTTTGTTGCCATTAACCCGAACAGTAAAATTCCGGCTTTATTGGATTATTCTCAGCAGCCGGTGCTCCGGTTATTTGAGTCCGGCTCTATTTTGTTGTATCTGGCTGAAAAGTTTGGGTTTTTTATTCCAAAAGACATCGCAGGGCGCACCGAAGTATTAAATTGGTTATTCTGGCAAATGGGCAGTGCGCCGTTTTTAGGTGGTGGTTTTGGCCATTTTTATGCGTATGCGCCAGAAAAGTTTGAATACGCTATTAACCGTTATGCGATGGAAAGCAAAAGGCAACTGGATGTACTAGAGCGTCAGCTGGCGGTGCAACCTTATGTGGCGGGCGCAGAATACAGCATTGCCGATATGGCGATTTGGCCCTGGTATGGTGCTTTGGTGTTGGGGCGTTTATACAATGCCGCTGAATTTCTGGATGTGCAAAGTTATCCAAATGTGCAGCGCTGGGCAAAAACAATGGATGCCCGCCCTGCAGTGCAGCGTGGTGTTAAAGTGAACCGCAACTGGGGCGAACCGCACGAGCAGTTACCAGAGCGGCACAGCGCCGCTGATTTTTTTCAGTTGCCCACAGCTGAATAATCACAAGTGGCACAGCGGCCTGAGTGGCTATAATTCAGGTCGCTGCCACTGATGTTATTGTGTTATCTCCTTGTGATAACTCATCTTAATAACAATGAGTTATCAAACCTTTTCACCAATTCCTGCCAAAATCCGTTGTGTTTATTTCCGGCCATAACCAGGCTGCAACACGCAATAAACAACCAAGCTGTTGTTAGGCTTTTGCCTTACCCGACTGTTAATGCCAAAGGCTGTCATCAAGGCTGCTGTGGTTGTTGATGGCCTTTTGCCATTGTCATCAGATTATATCTTGACATGGAGATTCTTCATGTATTAAATAAATGTATCTTCAGGTGAAGATACATTGTGTTGAGATAAATACCAATCCAGCGAAGGGAGAGCAAAATGAAACATCTGATCCAGGTGGCCGGCATTATTGACCGGCAGGAAGCACAACTCATAGTGAATGAAGGTGTGGAGTGGCTGGGTTTTCCATTGCGGCTGCCGTCGGGCCGTGACGATATCAGTGAACAGTCAGCAACAGCCATTATTGCGGAGTTAGATCAGCCGCATGCTGGTGTGCTGATCAGTTACCTGACAGACGCCGAACAAGTCAGTAGTTTTTGTCAGCAGCTGGGGGTGAAAGCTGTGCAGTTGCACGGTGATATCAGCGTTGATGAGATGGTGAAACTGCGTCAGTTAAGACCGGATCTGTGCATTCTGAAAAGCCTGGTGGTGAAAGAGGATAATGCGGACGAGCTGCTGCAACTGGTTGATCAGTGTGCCGATTATGTCGATATGTTTATCACCGATACCTATAACCCCAAAACCGGTGCCAAAGGTGCCACTGGTTTAACCCATAACTGGGATGTCAGTGCTGAGCTGGTAAAACGTTCACCAAAACCTTTGATGCTGGCGGGTGGCTTGACGCCTGACAACGTGGCTGCAGCTATCCGTCATGTGCGTCCGGCTGCTGTTGATGCACATACCGGCCTGGAAGGGGCGGATGGGCGCAAAGACGCTACCCGGATCCGTCGTTTTGTCGCCGAAGCCCGTAAGGCTTTTGCTGAACTGGCCGCTTAACCTCACAGGCCCGCCGCTTGGGTTGCGGGCTGTTTTATTGCAAGGAGCATATGATGTCTGCACAAATTCTGCCGGTATCGCCGGTTTATAGTGACGCTGCACTGGCTGTGATAGAACTGGCACAAAGTGACCGGCTGCGCGCACTGCATGCCCAGATGCGTGACAGGCGGGCCTGTCAGTCTACTTTTACTTTTTATGCCGATCAGGTGATCCGTTTGTTGCTGGAGCAGGCTTATGCCTTGTTACCCTTTACCGATCATCAGGTAACAACCCCGCTTGGTGCCACTTATCAGGGCAAACGTCTGGCTACAGGGCTTTGTGCTGTGTCTGTGATGCGTGCCGGCGAGAGTATGGAATTTGAATTACAACGTATCAACAGAGATATACCCATTGGCAAAATTCTGGTGCAGCGCCATCAGCAAAGCAAACAACCCCATTTGTATTACAGCAAACTGCCAAACAATATTGCACAAGGTTATGTGATGTTGTTTGAGCCTATGCTGGCCACCGGCGGCTCAGCCTTATGTGCACTGGATGTATTACTGGCCGAAGGGGTGCCGGCAGAACGGATTTTATTATTAAATTTATTGTCATCGCCCTCCGGTCTGGCCCGGGTTAGCCAACAACAGCCCAAGGTGCAGATCATCACCAGCAGTATTGAGCAGGGCTTGACCGAACAAGCTTATATGTTGCCCGGCATCGGCGACTTTGGTGACAGATATTTTGGCACCTGGCAGGCGGAGGCGGTATGAGCAGCAGAGCGATAAGTCTGCCGCTGCTTTGTGGGGTGCTGGCTGCAGTGATTTGGGGCAGCACCTATGTAGTGACCACTGAATTATTACCGCCGGACAGACCCTTATTGGCTTCTCTTGCCAGAGCTTTACCGGCCGGACTGCTGCTGTTGTTGTGGCAACGCCAGTTACCACAAGGGCACTGGTGGTGGCGGGCAGCAATACTTGGCACCCTGAATATAGGTTTATTTTTTTATTGTCTTTTTGTTGCTGCTTACCATCTGCCGGGCGGTGTTGCTGCGCTGGTGATGTCCTGCCAGCCGGTACTGGTGATGCTGCTCAGTGTCTTTGTATTGCATGAACGGCTGCGGCTAAGGCCTTTATTGGCAGCAGGCATTGCCAGCGGTGGTGTGGCGTTGTTGGTGTCAGTACAAGATGCAGTGATGTCTGTCACAGGTGTGCTGGCCGGACTTTGTGGTGCTATGTCGATGGCTCTTGGCATAGTGCTGAGTAAAAAGTGGCCAAAACCGGCCAATATCAGTCTGGTCACTTTTACCGGCTGGCAACTGCTGGCCGGCGGTTTGTTATTGTTGCCGCTCACTTTGTGGCAGGAAGGTTTACCCGCACATATCAGCCGCCAGAATCTGGCAGGTTATGGTTACCTTTGCCTGATTGGCGCTGTGTTGGCTTATTTGTTGTGGTTTCGTGCCTTGCAGCGGCTACCGGCTGTCACCTTGTCTTTTTTAACTTTTACCAGTCCGGTTTCGGCATTGGCTTTTGGTTATCTTGTTTTAAACCAGCATCTTACTCTGCAGCAATCTTTAGGAGCCTTCGCCATTCTGGCGGCCATTGTGCTGGCTCAGCGTCAACCAGCGCCACCGCCAGCCGGCACTGCTGCCGCGCCCATTCTAACTCAGTTAAATAAAGGATAATTCTGATGACAACTTTGTATAGTCCGTTAACTACAGGCGCTTTAGCACTGCCAAACCGTTTTGTGATGGCGCCGATGAGCCGCAACCGCGCCACTGCAGAGGGGTTGGCGACAGGGCTGATGGCCGAATATTATGCCCAGCGCGCCAGTGCAGGTCTGATCATCAGTGAAGGTATTCAGCCTTGTATCACAGGTCAGGGTTTTCAACATTCACCAGGTTTACACAACCAACAACAAGCCGATAGCTGGCGGCCAGTCACAGCAGCTGTGCATCAGCAGGGCGGTCGTATCGTGGCGCAACTGATGCACGCCGGGCGCATAGGGCACCCGTCTTTATACGCCAGTGCCCATCAGTCGCTGGCGCCTTCGGCTATTGCAGCCAGCGGTTTTGCCTACACTGCCGATGGCCCAAAACCTTATCCTGTACCGCGAGCCATGACGGGGGCTGATATCAGGCAATGTATTGATGATTTTGTCAGCGCAGCGCGTTTTGCGATAGAAGCAGGGTTTGACGGTGTGGAAATTCACGCTGGTAATGGTTTTTTGCTGCATCAGTTTATGGCTGACAACTGTAATCTGCGTACTGATCATTATGGTGGCACAGTCGAAAACCGGCTGCGGCTGACGCTGGAAGTGACAGCGGCAGTGGCCGATGCCATAGGGGCACATCGAACCGGCATCAGATTGTCACCACAAAATCCATACAATGACATTCATGAAAGTGATGCATTGGACTTGTACCCGACCTTATGCCGCTTGTTGCCTGCCAATCTGGCTTATTTGCATCTGATGGAAGCCTCCAACCGCGATATGACGTTGTTATTGCGCCAGTTGTGGCCGGGTTGTCTGATTGTGAATCCACACCAGAGCAGTGAGTCTGGCCCTGTGACCCCCCAGATTGCCAGTGACATTCTGCAACAGGATGTGGCGGATGCTGTGGCTTTTGGTGTGTTATTTCTGGCCAATCCGGATTTGGTGGCCAGAAGTCGCCGCGGTGGTCCTTATAACCAGGCCGATGCCAGCACTTTTTATGGTGGAGGCGCTGCAGGTTACACCGACTATCCGACATTAAGCACCCAGCCTCAGACACAAGCTGAACTGTCTGGTTGATTCAGCTTGTGCTGGCGGCGCAAAGCCGGGGAAAAACCGCCCTGAAGCCACAGTGTGGCGCTGAGTGTTGCAAAACAGCGCTTTGATGAGTGGTATGCAGCTTATAGCTGCATACCATTTTGTTATTGCATACCTTGTGACAACAGCAGTTTTTTCAGCAATGCCGCCAGTTGATCCCGTTCTGCCTGGCTCAGTTCTGCCAACAACTCTTCACCTTTTGCCAGATGGCGCACCAGCGCCTTATCAATAATATCCAGCCCTTTGGCGGTCAGGGACACCAGCACACCACGGCGGTCATGTGGGTCGGGGCTTCGGGCAACTAATTGTTTTGCTTCCAGTTTGTCAATTCTGTTTGTCATTGAACCCGATGTCAGCATCAGGGTTTGTAACAACTGATTTGGCGTTAAGGTATAAGGTTTGCCTGAGCGGCGTAAGGTGGCTATCACATCAAATTCACCACCATTGAGCTCAAAATCGCTGAATACCGTACTTAATTCCCGGTCAAATAAGGCGCAGCTGCGCACCAGCCGGCCCATCACGGCCATAGGCGCCGGGTTTAGATCAGGCCTTTCTCTGTGCCATTGCTGAATAACCGCATCCACTAAATCATCTTTCATTTTTATCTTCTCTTGAAGTTTCTTTATTGAAAGAAATATTAGCTTGTCATTGATCACAGGGCAATAGCTGGATTTACAGGCGGAAAACTTAACAAAGACATTATAAATCAATGATAAAAGGCGTTCTTCCTTTTGGCGGTTTTTTGGTTTTATGACAATGTCATTAAATTATTAATCTTCATATGAAGATACTTGTTATAAAGATTTTGGCTGTTATCTTGGCAAGGCATTTTTTGCAGCAGGCGGCTGTGGTGTTCGCCGCCATTTTTTTCATTTAACGACAAGGAGGCAAGACGATGGAAAGAGTACAAGCAGCGATGTGGTCGGAGCGGGGCCAATGCCAGTTAGCCCAGGCTGAACAATCACAGCAAAAACAGTCACTGAATCAAGTGCCAGAGCAGGGCGCTTTTACCGATCTGGCGGCTTTGTTGTTATGGCAATGTCAGCAACAACCGGACGCTGTGGCCGTGCGGACCAGCGAAGCAGAGCTGAGTTTTGCTGAGCTGGTGCAACAGGCAGGTCAGATTGCACAACTGCTGTTAAGCCTTGGCCAGCAACAGGATCAGTGTATTGGTTTGTTTATGGAACCTTCTGCGGATCTGATCTGTGGCGTGTGGGGCATTTTGTTTGCCGGTGGTTGTTACCTGCCGTTATCGCCTGAATATCCGCAAGAACGTTTGCAGTACATGCTGTCGGACGCAGGGGTATCTGTTGTGCTAACACAGCGGCATCTGCGCGCCCAGCTGGAACAACTGGCGCCTGAGTCTCTGACTATTTTTACTGTGGAAGACTTACCTGCTGGTTTGCATCATTTTATGCCGTTGCTGAGTGCACAGCAGCTGGCTTATATGATTTATACCTCAGGCAGTACCGGCAAACCCAAAGGGGTGATGATTGAACAGCGCAGCATTGCAGCCCAGATGCAGTGGCTGGCGCAGCAATATGGCTTTGATCAGCGCAGCGCCATTCTGCAAAAAACACCTTTTAGTTTTGACGCTGCGCAGTGGGAAATTCTCTGTTGTGCCATGGGCGCCACTGTGGTGATAGGTGCTCCCGGCATCTACCGCGACCCGCCGGCATTATTGGACACAGTTGCTGAACTTGGTGTCACTGTATTACAGGGGGTTCCCACCTTATTGCAGGCTTTATTGGAAGTGCCGGGCAACAGTATTGCCAGCGGCTTAAAGTTTATTTTCAGCGGTGGCGAGCTGCTGACCCGGCAACTGGCGTCCGATTTGCTGGCTAGTTTTCCCGGTTGCCGGCTGGTGAATTTATATGGCCCTACTGAGTGCACTATTAATTCGTCGGCTTTTGAAGTGACGGCCAGTCAGTTACATCAACTGCCCTTGGCGGTGCCTGTGGGTTATCCGGTGGCGCAATGCCGTTATTATGTGCTGGATGCTGAGTTACAACCGGTGGCGTCCGGTGAAATTGGTGAACTTTATATCAGTGGTATTCAGCTGGCACGTGGTTATTATCAAAGACCGGATCTGAGTGCCGAACGTTTTATTGCCAATCCGCACAGTAACGACCCTTTATATCAAAGATTGTATCGCACCGGCGATCTGGCGCGTGTTGATCCGGACGGTAATACCCATTTTGTCGGCCGGGTGGATAATCAGGTGAAATTAAGGGGTTATCGGGTGGAGTTGGACGAAATCCGGCTGCAGATTGAAAAACACCGCTGGATTAAAAATGCTGCTGTGTTGGTGCAACAAGACAGCCGCACCGGCACTGATCAGCTGATCGCCTGTATTGAGCTGGATAAACAGCAAGCCAGCCTGATGGATCAGGGGCGGCAAGGTGCCCATCATCAATCCAAACAAAATAAATTACAGGTGAAAGCGCAGTTGTCGAACGCCGGTTTACGGCAAGAGCAGGAACTGCTGGGACAGGCCCAGTTGCCGCTGCCAGGCGCAGAAGCCACTGAACAGCAAAAAGCGCTGGTGTTTGCCCGCAAAACTTACCGGTTTTTTCAGGGCGGCGCTGTCAGTGCTTTGCAACTGGAGCAGTTATTACAAAGCATGCCGCCAAAACCAGCACAACCAAAACCTTTATCCAGCCTGAGTTTTGCCGATTTTGGTTATTTGTTACGTTATTTTGGCCAGTTCCACAGTGCTGATCGTCTGCTGCCTAAATATGGTTTTGCCTCTCCCGGCGCTTTGTACGCCACCCAGCTGTATCTGGAAATCGACGGTCTTTTTGGCCTGGACAGTGGTTATTATTATTACCAGCCAAAACAGCACAGTCTGTATTTAGTCGTCCCCAAAAGCGCCTCAGCAACACCGGCCCTGAAGTTGCACTTTATTGGCCGCACTACAGCCATTGAACCTGTTTATCAAAACAATATTGCCGAAGTGCTGGAGATGGAAGCAGGCCATATGCTGGGGCTTTTTGACCAGGTGCTGCCACAGTTTGGCCTTGGGGTGCAGCAAGGGACATTTGCAGCCGACTTGCAAACAGTGCTTGCCGGTAACAGTGGTGATTTATATCTGGGCTCTTTTGCCATCGACAGCTGGACAACACCGGTTTGTGCCGTTGAGCAGATTTTACAGGTGCAGCCCGGTGCAGTGGCCGGTTTAGCCGCCGGTCAGTATCTGTGGCAGCCAACAGGTTTGCAGTTCCTCGACTCCCAGCTGATTGAAGCATCAGACGTTATTGCAATAAACCAGCAAGTGTACCAGCGCGCCAGTTTTGGCATTGGTTTACTCAGCAGACAGGCTGAGCCCTGGTATCAATATATTGCCCTTGGCCGGCGTTTGCAGCAGTTACAACAAAACCCGTTGCAGCTTGGCATGATGTCGTCGGGTTACAGCTCAAAATCCGGTCATCCGCTCAGAGCTGCGGTGCGGATGGACGAACTTTGTCAGGCGCGGCAGATGCCACAGGCGCCATTTTATTTTGCCATCGGCGGTCAAGTCAGCCCGCAGCAGCAGGCCTGTACCGGCATGCAGGAAGACAGTATTCATATGCGCGGACCGGCCGAAATATTGCGGGACGAACTGCAAAGTTGTTTGCCGGCTTATATGGTGCCCAATAACATTGTGGTGTTTGACTCTTTCCCGCAGACCGCCAATGGCAAAATTGACCTGCAGGCGCTGCGTCAGTCACCGCAGGTACAAAGCAGCAACAATGCCGCACCTATGCTGGCGCCGCGCAATGACACCGAAACTTTGTTGTTGACCATGTGGCAGCAAAGTCTGCGTTTGGCTCAGGTGTCGGTGCTGGACGACTTTTTTGCCTGTGGTGGCAATTCATTAAAAGCTGTGGCGCTGATGCACCAGATCAATCAGCAGTTTGGGTTGCAACTGCCAATGCAGGCTATTTTTACCGCGCCCACCATCGAAGCTTTAGCTGCGCTGGTGCAACAAACCGCATCGGCAAGCCAGCAGCACAGCAGGTTATTGCCGCTGCAACAGGCAAAAACTGACAATGCAGCCAATATTTTCTGCTGGCCTGGTCTTGGCGGGTATCCGTTGAATTTACGGCTGCTGGCCGATGCCACTGCAGCAGGGCAAAATTTTTATGGGGTCAAAGCTCAGGGGCTGGAGCCCGGCGAAACTATTCAGCCGGATATCAGCGCTATGGCACTGGCCGACATCTCATTGCTGAAACAAGTCCAGCCGCAGGGGCCTTACCGGTTATGGGGTTATTCTTTTGGCGCCAGAGTGGCTTTTGAAGTGGCTTATCAACTGGAGCAACAAGGGGAGGTGGTAGAACAACTGTTTTTACTGGCGCCCGGTTCACCTGTGCTGGCAATGCCCAATCACAGTGGTCTGGCCGATTTTAATGAACCCGCTTTTGTCACAGTGTTGTATTCGGTATTTGCGCAAAAAATCAGTGGGCCTTTGTTGCAACTATGCCTGCAAACTGTAAGTTGCCAGGCCTCCTTTGTTGATTTTATCTGTCAGCATTACCGGCAACTGCCAAAAAACCTGGTGGACAATATTGTCAGCCTGGTGCGCCAGACTTATCAGTATCGTTATAGCTTTACCGAACTCAGTCAGCGCCGGTTGAAGGTTGCCCCTGTGTTGTTTAAAGCCCGTGGTGATGACTATGCCTTTATTGAGGCGGTTGGCCGTGAGCTGGGTTTGGTGGAAGTGCAGCTTGAAGCTTGTCATTACAGCCTGTTGCAGGCCACCGGCATGAAAGAGCTCAGTGCTTATATTCAGCGTTACCAGCAGCTGAGCCGGCAACTGGCAACATTACAGTCGGCCTGAGCAGGCTCAATCACCACAACCAGCTCCGATATCAGCGGGGCTGGCGCATCAGCCCGGCACCGGTTGGCCCGGCCGGGCTTTATTTCAATCAGAAGGAAAACAACATGAATACACCGCCATTTTCCCGCGGCACAGCACTGCCGCTGCGTTTTAGTGCCGAAGTGAAAGAAGCACTTGCCCAACAACAAGCCGTCGTTGCTCTTGAATCTAATGTGATTTGCCAGGGGCTGGATTACCCGCAAAACCTGCAAACAGCTTTGGCACTGGAGCAAAAAGTCCGTGCCAAAGGTGCTGTGCCGGCAACTTTGGCGGTATTGCAGGGTGAAATTTGTGTGGGTCTGAATAATGACGAGCTGGCTTATCTGGCCACCCGGCCTCAAACCGCAAAAATCTCCAGCCGCGATTTGGCATTTGTGCTCGCCAGTGGTAGCAGTGGTGCCACCACAGTGGCTTGTTCGTTACAAATTGCCGCTCATGCCGGTATCCGCTTTTTTGCCTCGGCAGGTCTGGGTGGTGTACACCGTGGTGCCCAGCAGACCATGGATATTTCCGGTGATTTAATTGAACTGACCCGCAGTGGTTTGGCTGTGGTTTGTGCCGGTGCCAAAAATATCCTTGATCTGGGGCTGACGCTGGAATTTCTTGAAACCCACAATGTGCCTGTTGTTTCTTACCAGTTTGATGATTTTCCGGCCTTTTATTGTCGTTCTTCCGGTTTTAAAGCACCAAAACGCCTGGATGATCCACAACAACTGGCCGCCGCTATTGAATGGCAAAAGCGGATAGCGCCCAACCTGAGTATGTTAATTTGTACCCCTACGCCCGAAGCTGACGCGCTGGATGCCGCAGCTGTGGAGCAGGCAATAAAAACCGCCAGTCTGCAGGCGGAGCAACAAGGGATCAGTGGTAATGCCATTACCCGTTTTATGATGAAAGCAGTGGAGCAGGCAACCGCAGGCCAGTCGGCGCGGGCAAATCAGGCAGTGTTGTTGCATACCACTGAAGTGGCGGCCGAACTTGCGGTGGTGCATGCCCGTTATTGCCAACAACAGCAGGAACAGACCGCTCAGGCTTTTGGTTGACAAAAAAAATTTCGCCACATATCTTTATGTAAAGATACTTCATGTAAACATTGCTGACTTTTGTGCCAGAGTCAGCCCGTCAGGAGGACACCAATGAAACTGATGCCATGGTCTATTACCCTTATTTTACTGGTGCTGCTTGGTGCTGCCATCAGCGCTGTGCGGCAGTGGCAGCATAATGGCCCGGCCAACAGCACTGAACAAAGTGCTGCTGTCACAGCACAAAATGTAACCAACCAGCTTTATCTGCCAAGACGCCAGGTCAGTGGCGTATTAAAAGCCCCGCAATATCTGCAGTTAACCAATGAATTGTCCGGCACCGTCAGCCGGCTGAATTTCAGCTCAGGTGCAATAGTGGAAAAAGATCAGGTGCTGCTGGAAATTGATCATCAGGAAGAACTGGCGCGGCTGGCGGCCACTGAAGTACGGCTGGCACAACAGCAAAAAACGGTACAACGTTATCAGCAGCTGTACCAGGGGCAAAAAGTCAGCACTGAAGCGCTCGAACTGGCGCAAGCCCGTTTGAGTGAATTACGGGCAGAGCAGCAGGTGCTGCAAAGTGTAATTGCTAAAAAGGTGCTTAAAGCGCCTTTTCGCGCCAGAGCCGGCATTCATGATTTACAGCCCGGCCAGTTTTTAGAACGCAATTTAGTGTTAACCAGCCTGATTGGTCTGACCGGGCATAGCTGGGTGGATTTTTCGGTGCCACAAAGTCTGCCGGAGCTGGCGCCTGGCGCAAAAGTGGATGTATATCTGCCCGGTCAGTCCGAGCCTGTTACGGCAGAGGTGATGTCGGTGGAAGCGCAAGTCAGCGCACAGTTGCGCCAGCTCAGATACAGAGCCAGTTTGCCGTTGCCACAACAACAACTGCGGGCCAATCAGCTGGTGCAGGTGGATTTTGCCACCGGCGAGCAGCAGCAATTACCGGCCATTCCGGCCACTGCCATAGTGCGCGACCAGCTGGGTGATTATGTTTATCTGCTGGAAAAAGATCAGGCCGGTGTCTTCAGAGCCAGGCGGCAGCAAGTGCAGCTGGGGCCAAGGCTGGGCGAACAGGTGCTGGTGACGGCCGGTTTGCAACAGGCACAACTCATCGCCAATGAAGGTGCTTTTAAGCTGCGTGATGGCTTAAGGGCTGAAGTGACCCCAACACCGGCAAGCAGCTTTACTGCTGCCACGGAGTTTTGAGCATGACAAGCCCACAAAAACACAGCACCGATATTTTTGTCAGCAAGCCCATACTGGCCATCGTCTTTTCAATTTTGATTTGTTTTGCTGGTTTGTGGGCGGCAAAAGAAATAGCCGTTTTACAGTTTCCCCGGCTGGAAAGCACGGCGCTGGAAATTACCACCCGTTATACCGGCGCTGCTGCGGCCACTGTAAAAGGTTTTATTACCGATCCGGTAGAAAGAGTGGCTGCCACTATTCCGGGGCTGGATTATGTTGACGCTGTCAGTAAAGCCGGCGAGAGCAAAGTCACAGTTTATCTGCGGTTAAACGAAGACAGCACCCGCGCTTTGGCGGAGCTGAACAGCAAACTCAGTCAAATCCGTTATCAGTTGCCCTCTGGTGCTGAAGATCCGCTGGTGAATGTAAAAAGGGCCGACCGACCCCATGCGTTGTTTTATCTGAATGTCAGTGCACCCGGTATTGGGCTCAGTCAGTTAACCGACTATTTATCGCGCCAGGTCACCCCTGTGCTTGGCAATATTCCCGGTGTGCAAAAAGTCGATATTGAAGGCCGGCGTACCCCGGCGATGCGGGTGGAGCTGGACGCTGCCAGACTTGGTACTTTTAATTTAAGCCCGGATGATGTCTGGCAGGCGTTGGCGGCCAATAACAGTATTGCCACCCTGGGTTTTATCGAAACCAGCAAGCAACGTATTGATTTGGTTGCAAATACCCAGTTGGCCAATGTGGATGACTTTGCCAATCTGATAGTGCGGCAGTCTGAAGATCAGACAGTGTACCTGCGCGATATCGCCAAAGTGCAGCTGGCGCATGAAGAGGCGGTGATGACAGCAAGGCTGGATCAGCAGGACACTGTGTATCTGTCGGTCTGGCCTTTGCCAGGAGCCAATGAAATCGCCGTGGGTGATGCGTTGTATCAGGTCACCAAAACGCTGAATCCAACACTGCCGGACGGTGTTGAGATCCAATATGCCTATGACGGCACCTTGTATATGCGTGATGCGCTTGAAGAAATTTTTAAAACTCTGGCCGAAACCATTTTGCTGGTGGCACTGGTGGTGCTGTTAATGATGGGCTCGCTGCGCACTGCAGCCGTGCCTTTGGTCACTATTCCGGTGTCTATTCTGGGGGCTATTGCTGCTATTAGTCTGGCCGGTTTTTCGCTGAATTTGCTGACAGTACTGGCGATAGTGCTGTCGGTTGGGCTGGTAGTGGATGACGCCATAGTGGTGGTGGAAAACGTGGCAAGGCTGGTGCGGCAAGGGCATTCACGTTATCAGGCGGCGTTGTTGAGCGCCCGGCAGTTATTTACCCCTATAGTGGCAATGACTTTAACGCTGGCCGCCGTGTATGCGCCTATTGGTCTGTTGTCGGGCCTGAGTGGTGTGTTATTTCGTGAGTTTGCTTTTACGCTGGCCATAGCGGTATTCATTTCCGGTGTGGTGGCTGTCACCTTATCACCCGTGATGAGCAGTTGGGTGATTGCCGATGAAGGCAAAGAAAGTCGTTTTAGTCAGAAGGTGAATAACACCTTTGGCCGGTTCAGTGAGGCCTACCGGCGTTGCCTGTTAAAGGCACAGCAATTTCGTGGGCCATTGTTGTTCAGTGCTGCTTTGCTCAGCCTGTTGTTATTGCCTTTTTATCAGGGGGCACAAAAAGAGCTGGCGCCCGTTGAAGATCAAAGCAGTATTTATGTGCTGGTGCAGTCGCCGCCGGAATCTTCTTTGTTATACAACGAACAACAGATGAAACCTATGGTGGACGCGCTGTTACAACTGCCGGGCGCCACCCAGATGTGGCAAAACATTTTTATTCATGGTGCTTTTGGCGGTATTGAATTTGCGCCAGCTTCGGAGCGCAATCAAAGCACCCAACAGTTGTTGGGCCAGGTGTATGCTGTGTTGTCGGCTCAGCCTGGCATTCAGCCCTTGCCGATCATGCCTCCACCTTTGCCAAGTGCAGGGCAGTTTGATGTTGAGCTGGTGGTCAAAGCCAATGCACCTTACAGCGAGCTGAAAAGTTATGCCGATAAACTGGTGGGCGCCGCCTTTGCCAGCGGGCATTTTTTATATGCTGACACCGATTTAAAAATTGATTTGCCACAAACCGAACTGAAGTTAAACCGGGAAAAAATCGCCGATCTGGGCTTGCAGGTAGCCGACGTCAGCCAGCAGTTGTCGGTGTTATTGTCGAGCAATTATGTCAACAGGTTTGACGCTAAGGGCAAAGCTTATCAGGTGATCCCGCTGATCAGTCAGGATATGCGCTCTGATGTCAGCCGGCTGTTAGATTTACAGATCAAAACGGCAAACGGCAGCCTGATCCCTTTGTCGGATATTGCCGAATTACACTGGCAGACAGTGCCCCGTCAGCTCAGTAGTTTTTCTCAGCAAAATGCAGTGCGCATTTATGGTGGTGTTGCGCCTGGCAGTACCAAAGAAAGTGCGTTACAGGCGCTGGAAGCTGCGGCAAAAGAGCTGCTACCACCTAGTTATCTGCTTGATTATGCCGGGGAATCCCGTCAGTTGCGTCAACAGGGTACCTCCATGGTACAAGTGATGTTGTTGTCATTACTGGTGGTTTATCTGCTGTTGGCGGTGCAATTTAACAGCTTCCGCGATCCGCTGGTGGTGCTTTGTGGCAGTGTGCCGCTGGCATTGTCGGCGGCCATGTTATTGGCTTATCTGCAGTTCACCACTTTAAACATTTATTCGCAGATTGGTCTGGTGACTCTGGTGGGTTTGATTGCAAAAAACGGCATTCTGATAGTGGAATTTGCCAATCATCTGCAACTGAGCGGGCTCAGCCGCTCACAAGCAGCCATAGAGGCTGCTGTCAGCAGATTCAGACCTGTGATGATGACCACAACAGCAACAGTGTTGGGCCATTTTCCGCTGGTGCTGGTCAGTGGCGCCGGTGCAGAAGCACGCAACAGTATTGGCATTATGCTGGTGGCCGGTATGTTGCTTGGCACCTTGTTTACCCTTTTTGTATTGCCGCTTTGTTATCAGCTTTTTGCTTCTGAACGTCAGCAGACTTTGGCGCAAAACAAGCCGCTTGTGCCTGCAACAAAGCTGGCAGAAGAACAATAACAGGTTAGCCGGGCAGGGCGGCTTGCCCTGCTTCTCAGCACTGTTAGCCGGGCAATACCACACAAAACGTCAACACAGCGCCTGCCTG
Source organism: Rheinheimera sp. (assembly GCF_030824435.1). Lineage (GTDB taxonomy): Bacteria > Pseudomonadota > Gammaproteobacteria > Enterobacterales > Alteromonadaceae > Pararheinheimera. The sequence goes on along the minus strand of NZ_JAVBXS010000010.1, from coordinate 3,313 downwards.
TTGCTGAAAATGCACACTGAGTTTTGTTGCCTTACAAAGGGTCGGACTCAGTGTGCCTGTCAGGCGAAAAAATAGCTTATCTTCTGTAAAATCAATAAGTTCAACCGCATCAAAACCAAATATAGTGCCCACTTGTGCAAACAAGGCCTTAAAAATACTTTCTTTGGCTGAAAACACTAAGCTGAGGGCATGGGGTTGTTGTTGGGCTAAAGCGTAAAAAACGGCCTGTTCCGACGGGAATATCAGGCTGTTTTGTAGTTCAGCCTGTTGTTGTTGTGGCATCAGCTGCTCAATATCAATGCCCAAACCCACAACTTCTGTGGCAGGGGCTGCTATGGCAATGGCCATATGCTGGCTGTGGCTGATGCTGCCACAGATCCCATCCGGCCAGAGTGGTGCGCGGTCGGCGCCGGGCAGCAGCTGGAAATTAACAAAACCCAAATGTTGCAGCACCTGGCGGGCACAAATTCTGCCTGCCAGATAATCGGCTTTGCGTTGTGTTAAGGCGTGCTGAAGCTGTTGCGGCAACTCAATCTGATGCCGGCTAAAACTGCTGCTATCGTCAAACGAATGAGCGGCAAAACTCAGGCTGTAGCAGGGATAAGCTTGAGGTAATAAAAAAACAGTATTGGGGCTGATGTTCATTGTCACTATCCATGTGGTGGTGTTGTGTAACCTTATTCACAGCGCACCAGCTAAAGCGCTAAAACCTGCGCAGGCAACAGCCGGCTCAGGTCAAAAACGTTAAGGTCAAAAACGCTCAGGCACAAAACTGGTGTTGCCTGCCGGATAATCCTTACCCGGCAAGGCGACCATAATGCCATTCTGTGCTGGCAGCAAGCGGTTTTACTGCAAAACACCGCGTTGCGTAGCCGGATGCAGTGACCAGCAGAAAAACTGCTACCACCAGGCGTAATAAAAACTGGCAACCACTAAAGACACTGCCACTGCCGCCAGATTAAAAGCGGGTTTTGTCTGAAACTGAATATCCGACAATTTCACTGCAGTCGCAGGTATTGGTTTTTGTTCGGCTAAAGTCACCAAAACCGCCAGCAGCAGGCAACTTAAAAACACCAGTCCAACTCTGTCCATAAAAGGCAATGCTGGCCAGAACTGTTTGGCCAGCAAAGACAACACAGCCGAGCCAATAGCAGCCACTAAAGCGGCATTGGCCGTGGTGCGTGGCCAGAACATACCCAATAAAAACAACGCCACTATGCCAGGGGTAAAAAAGCCGGTAAATTCCTGAATATATTGAAAAGCCTGGTCAAAATCACCCAACAAAGGTTTGGCGGTGACTAAAGCCAGCGCCAGCGCCAGCACACCAACCAGCCGGCCGGTTTTGACATAATGCTGCTGCGACTTGGCAGGTTTGAGCTGGCGGTAAATATCCATGGTAAAAATGGTGGCGACACTGTTGGTCATCGATGCCAGGCTCGACAAAATAGCAGCCACTAAAGCGGCAAAAATCAATCCTTTTACCCCGGATGGCATCAGGTTCATCAGCTGCGGATACGCCTGATCCGGTTTGGTGAGATCCGGCAGAATCAGCACAGCAGCAATACCGGGCAGTACCACAATCAGCGGCATCAACACTTTTAAAAAGGCAGCAAATACAATGCCTTTTTGCGCTTCAGCTAAGTTTTTGGCGGCCAAAGCCCGCTGAATAATATATTGGTTAAAACCCCAATAAGATAAGTTCATCACCCACAGGCCACCGACCAGTACTGACAAACCCGGCAGGCTGACATAATGGGGATTATCCGGGCTTAAAATCATGTCAAATTTATCCGGTGCCTCCAGCATCAGCCGCTCTAAACCTGCCAGTACCCCGGCACCTGCGCCAATCTGAGCCAGCGTCAGATAAGATAAAAACAAACCACCGGCCACCAGCAGCACCACCTGAATAATGTCGGTAAAAGCTACAGCTTTCAGGCCGCCATACAGCGAATAAGCCAAAGACAACAGCGCCAGCAACAACATACTTTCAAACAGCGCCAGGCCGGTGACCGCATTCACCGCCAGAGCCCCCAGCCACAACACGGCGGTCAGATTGACCAGCACATAAACCGCGATCCAGAACAGCGCCAGCGTGGTGCGTACCCTGTTATCAAAGCGCTGCTGCAAAAATTGCGGCATGGTATAAATTTGCCGTTTTAAAAAAATCGGCAGGAAATATTTACCGACAATAATCAGGCTGATAGCCGCCATCCATTCATAAGAAGCAATGGCCAAACCAATGGCATAACCAGAGCCTGACATGCCAATAATTTGTTCGGCAGAAATATTGGCAGCAATCAGCGAAGCGCCAATAGCCCACCAGGGCAGGCTGTTGCCAGCCAGAAAATAGTCGTTGGTGTTTTTCTGCTGACCCCGTTCGTCACGGGATACCCAATAAGCCAGCAGCATCAGCCCCAGCACATAACAGCCCAAAATGGCTAAATCTAAAGTGGTGAGTGTCATTTTTCTTCCCCGTCCCGGCATCTTGGATGCCCTGGTTATTGTTATAAATCATTGCTGTTACCAGCGATGGCCGCTTGGTTTAACCGCCTGTTTCAGTTGATGTCCAGTGCCGAAAATTGATAACACAGCTGATGTTGATAAAACTGGCCGGCCTTTAACAACGCCGATGGAAAATGGCTGTGGTTGGGCGCGTCCGGCCAGTGTTGTGCTTCCAGACAAAGGCCTTGCAGCGCTGTAAAAGGGGCGGGTAAAAACTGCCCGCTATACAGCTGCAAACCGGTTTTATTGCTAAAAACCTGCAGTTGGATGCCACTTTGTGGTGAAAACAGGGTGGCCCGCCAGGGTGGTGTCGCCGTGGTAGTGGCGAGATCAGTTGCCGGCGCCGGCACCTCGTCAGGCCACACCAGGCAATGGTCAAAACCTGCGGTATCAGTAATCGCCGCATCATTTTTTTGCAACAGTGGCGCCAGCGCTGTTGCCTGCTGAAAATCAAAGACTGTGCCTGCCACTGTACTGATATCGCCGGTCGGCAAGGTTTGCCCATCCACCGGCAGATAATGGCTGGCGCTGCTTTGCAGCAGGTGATTGTGAATGCTGCTGCCATCGTTGTTTAAATTAAAATAACAATGGTTGGTCAGGCTCAGCACAGTGTCTTTGTCTGATAATGCCCGATAACTGCATTGCAGCTGATGACCAACCAGTTGAATGCAATACCAAATCTGCAGATTGCCCGGAAAACCACAGCTGCCATCCGGCGAAAAATGGTAAAGCTGCACCAGATCTGGTGCTTGTTGCAGCACTTGCCATTGTTGTTGCTGTAATGCACCTTTGTCGCCAAAACCACCGTGTA
>NZ_JAVBXS010000081.1 GCF_030824435.1 Rheinheimera sp. | reverse complement strand
GATGAACGCGTAATAGAGTCGGAAATTGACGAAGAATGGTCAATCGGCGATTACGTGCTGAGTGGGGGCGAATTGCCTGCGATGACGCTGATTGATGCGGTATCGCGACTGGTACCAGGTGTATTGGGGCATGATTTATCCGCAGTTGAGGATTCGTTTGCCTCCGGACTGCTGGATTGTCCGCACTATACCAGACCAGAAGTGTTAGACGGCAAACAGGTTCCTGCTGTATTGCTCAGCGGACACCATGAAAACATCAGACGCTGGCGTCTGAAGCAGGCCCTTGGTAGGACCTGGTTAAGACGGCCGGATATGTTAAATGTCCTGGCTCTGACTAAGGAGCAACGCAAATTACTGGACGAGTTCCAACAGGAACACCAGGCGTTGCAGCAACACGATAGTTTATTCCAGGTAAAGTGAGATTGTTATGAGCAAAGTTAGCCAAAACATCATCAAACAACTTGAAGACGAACAGCTGAAAACAGACGTTCCAGCTTTCGGCCCAGGTGATACTGTGGTAGTTCAAGTTAAAGTTAAAGAAGGCGATAAAACTCGTCTGCAGGCTTACGAAGGCGTTGTTATCGCCAAGCGTAACCGCGGTTTACACTCTTCTTTCACAGTTCGTAAAATTTCGAACGGTGAAGGTGTTGAGCGTGTATTCCAAACGCACAGCCCAATGATTGACAGCATCACGCTGAAACGTCGTGGTGCCGTACGCCGTGCCAAGCTTTACTACTTACGCGATCGTTCAGGTAAATCAGCGCGTATCCGCGAAAAGCTTAACTAAGCACTTGAAGGCTGCCTTATGGCAGCCTTTTTTTTGCCTATGGCAAAGCCTGTTTGAACCTCAGCTCTAAAAGTGCTTTTGCCAAACCGGATAGTTCGGCTGTAGTCTGGTTTTTATGCCTGCCATGGCTAAAGCCTGTCTTATCGACGCTGCTAAAAAACTAAAAAATTCCCCAATTTCTACAACAACTTAATCTTTTTCATCAGATCTTTTTTCTGCTTTAAAGCCGAACTACAATTGCCACAGTTTCCCGCCAAAAGGATGTTGTTGTGCACTCAGCCAGTTTTATTGAAAAACGCCGTTTTATTGTCAAGCTTGGCAAAATGTTGCATAAGTTCGGCACGCCGGCTTACCGGCTGGAAGTGCATTTATTAAATGTGGCGGAATTTCTGGGTATTGGTGCCGCTTTTGCCATTACGCCAACTGTACTTACTTTTGTGATTTGGCAACCGGGTGAAGAAAACGAATATACCCATGTAGCGCGTGTTATGCCTGGCGAACTTGATTTAGGTTCTTTGTCGCGTACCGATGAAATTGTCGATGCGGTGTCCAACGGTTCTCTGAGTCTGGAGCAGGCAACGGCGCGGCTGAATGAAATAGCCGCCATGCCGAATCCTTATTCACGTATTTTTACTTTTTTGGCTTATGGTGCAGCAGGTGGCGCTTTTGCCATGCTGATGAAAGCCAGCTGGCATGACGTGTTCTGGGCCGCCATGTTGAGTTTGCTGGTGTATTTGTTTGTGCTTTGGGCGGAAAAAAGTCGGCGGGTGACCAATATGCTGGAGCCGCTGGTCGCCATGGTGTCTGCTTTTGCCGCCACTGCCATTGCCGCTTATCTTGACCCCGCTATTCAGGTGCCTTTAGTGGTGCTCTCGGCCATTATTGTGTTTATTCCGGGTTTGGCACTCACCCTTGGCCTGGCCGAGCTTGCTGCCCGGCATCTGGTGTCTGGTACTGCCCGTATTATGGACGCGGTGATGCTGCTGTTTAAATTGTATTTTGGTGCTTTTTTAGGCCTGGCATTTGGTCAGTTATGTTTTGGTGAAGCGCAATATCAACCTGCCACTGCAGTGCCGGCCTGGACAGCATGGCTGGCCATTGCCGCGCTTTGTGGCAGTCTGGTGGTGGTGTTCAGAGCGCGGAAAAAACATGCACTCTGGGGTATAGCTTCAGGTTTTATCGCTTATGGTGCCAGTCTGGTTGGCGGCGATTATTTAGGCCTGGCGCTTGGTGCTTTTGTCGGCGCTTTTGCGGTTGGCGTTTATGGCAATATTTTTACCCGGCTGATGAATGCACCGGCCAGCATAGTGTCTTTGCAGGGCATGATAGTGCTGGTGCCCGGCAGTAAAACTTATATTGGTCTGAACTCTTTTATTTCAGGTGAACAAATGGCGCCTGTTGAGCAGCTTGGACAACAAACCTTTTTGATTTTTATGTCGTTGGTGGCTGGTTTTATTTTTGCCAATGTGGCTTTGCCGCCGAAAAAAAGTTTATAACGCTGAGCTCTGCAGTGCTGCTGCCGTCAGCTTGTGATGCGGTTGAAGAGTGTCAAGGCAAGCGCGCTCAGAATTTCTCTGACCAGCCTTTGACTATTCTGCCAAATTCACCCTGATCTTTCAGTTGTTGTAAACTTTGGGTCAGTCTGGCAATCACCTGGGGTTGTGTTTTCAGGCTGCAGGCTAAATGAAAATCCAATGGCAGCTCTGGCAGTTCCAGCTGTTTTTTCAGGCTGCCCAGTTCTACCCCTGATTCCTGCGCTCTGTATCTGAGAATAGTGTCGTTGATCAACACTAAATCTATATCTTTACGCCCCTGCAGTACATTGAGCATCATTGAGACGTTTTCCAGCACATACAGTTGTTTGCCTTCAACAAAACCATGTTTTTGCAGGTAATGATGAGTGATGTCGTCCTTGGTGACTGCAGTCACATAATTTTTGGCGTCCTGCAAAGTTTTTATCTGAATATCGCCCCGGCTTTTTAGCGAATAAATGGAGGTGTGGTTATAGGAAATAGCGCCAATCCAGTGAAATAACGGCGTGCGTTCAGCGCTTTTGGAAATAGAATAAATACAGACATCATGTTGGCGTAACGACAGCTGATAAGCTCTGCTCCAGCTTTGAACTTCAATTTGATAAGCAATACCGGCATTATCAAAAGTTTTACGCACCACTTCAGTGGCGAAACCACTGACGTTGGTGCCGCTGGCAATCTGATAGGGTGGCAAATGTTCAGTCAGCACCAGAATTGGCTGGACTGGGGTCGCAAAGCCAATTGAGGGTAATGCCAGCAATCCACACTGTAATATTTTTATCATCCAGCCTGTCACAATGTTGCTAACTCCGGCAAACCGACTGAATTTACTCTAACCATCTTCTGTGCCGGCTGCAAATTTTGTATTTATTCTTTTACTGCGCCATGGCGGTATTGTGTTATTTACCAAATAGATGGCGATTTATATCGCTGCTCTTTGTGTTGAACCTCTCTTTGTGTAAATTAATGTGTACTATTCCGTTTCTTGCTATATGTCTTTGCGGGTCGCTTTTTTACTGGTTTTTATTGGTTGACATAAGGGCGTCTAATTTTTAATATGCAAACTCGTAATTTGTTCATTACGGATTGTATTTAAATGTTTACGTTTATTTCTGCCTCATCCGCCCGACTGGAATGACAAGTGAAATAAAACTTCTGGAGCTAAAGCGATGAGTAAAATTGTTGATGATTTGCGTATTACCGCGGAAAAACCGCTGAGTCCACCTGCAGTATTAAAGAAGGTGCTGCCGCTGAATGAAAAAGGTGCTTTGTTTGTACAACAAGCCAGACGGGATATTGCCAATATTATTCATGGGGTGGACCCACGTTTATTGGTGGTGGTTGGCCCTTGTTCTATCCACGACCCAGTAGCAGCTATAGATTACGCCCGTCGTTTAAAAACATTGCAGCAACAATACAACGACAGTCTGTACATTGTGATGCGGGTGTATTTTGAAAAACCACGCACCACAGTGGGCTGGAAAGGTTTTATCAATGATCCGCATCTGGATGACTCTTTTGATTTGGAAACAGGTTTAACCCGTGGTCGTGATTTGTTATTACAGTTGGTGGAGATGGAATTGCCAACAGCCACTGAAGCCCTTGATCCTATCAGTCCTCAATATTTGTCGGATCTTATTGCCTGGGCTGCTGTTGGTGCCCGCACAGTGGAATCACAAACCCACAGGGAAATGGCCAGTGGTTTGTCGATGCCGGTTGGTTTTAAAAATGGCACTGACGGTAATTTAAATATTGCATTAAATGCGTTGCAATCTGCAGCCAGCCCACACACTTTTATTGGCATTAATCAAAAAGGCGAAGTGGCGCTGGTGCAAACAGCGGGTAACCCGGATGGCCATATTATTCTGCGTGGTGGTGCTAAACCAAATTATGACGAAGTCAGCATCAATGCAGCAGTGGCTGCGCTTTCTAAGCTTAATTTGCCACAAGCCATAGTGGTGGATTGTAGTCATGGCAATTCGAACAAAGACCATAACAGACAAAGTCAGGTCGCTGAAGCAGTAGTGGCGCAGCGCCAGCTTGGCAACAAAGCTATTATTGGTCTGATGCTGGAATCCAATATTCACGCAGGACGGCAAGACATCATCGACGGCAAAGCTGCGCTTTATGGGGTATCTGTGACAGACGCCTGTATTGACTGGCCAACAACGGCACAGTTACTGGCCGGTTTACATCTGCAAATGCAGCCTGTGGTGCAGGCGGCTTAAGAGGTTTTGATGGATAAGAATCACACCGCTGCTGATCCGATGGCTGCGTTGGCGCCTTTACGTGCTCAGATAGACCAGATTGACAGCCAACTGGTACAGCTGTTGGCAGAGCGCGCCAAAGTGACGGCCGAAGTTGGCAGGGTGAAACAACAGCATGCTTTGCCACTTTATGTGCCTGAGCGGGAATTGGCGTTGTTAAAAGCCAGAAGAGCAGAAGCAGAAGTCGCTGGAGTTTCCCCTGAATTGGTGGAAGATGTATTACGCCGGGTGATGCGGGAGTCTTATCAAACCCAGGAAACCGGTTTTGTCTGTTGCCGGCCACAAGGCGGCAAAGTGGTGGTGGTGGGCGGCGCCGGTGCTCTGGGTCAGCGTTTTGTCAGTTTGTTTCAGCGCTCCGGTTATCAGGTAGAAGTACTGGAGCATCACGACTGGCCTAGGGCCACTGACATCCTCAAAGATGCTTGTCTGGTGTTGGTGGCAGTGCCTATTCATGTGACAGAACAGGTTATTCGTCAATTACCGCCATTACCGGAGCATTGTGTGCTGGCCGATATCACCAGTATTAAAGCCGCGCCTTTAGCAGCCATGCTGGAACATCATACCGGGCCAGTGCTTGGTTTACACCCGATGTTTGGCCCTGATATCAGCAATATAGTGAAACAAGTGGTGGTGGTGTGCCATGGCAGGCAAGCAGAGTGTTATCAGTGGTTGCTCAAACAATTTAGTGTCTGGGGCGCAGTGCTGACGGAAAAGCAGGCTAAACAACACGATGATTTAATGCAGATGATCCAGGCGATGCGGCACTTTTCGTCTTTGGTCTATGGGGTTCATCTGGCCGAAGAGCAGGCTGATTTGCAGCAGCTGCTGGAGCTTAGTTCACCCATTTACCGGCTGGAGCTCGCGATGGTCGGACGTTTGTTTGCCCAAAATGCCGAACTGTACGCCGATATTATGTTGTCGTCCGTCGCTGTCACCGGGTTGCTGCAGCGTTACCAACACAGATTTAATCAGCTGTCACATTTGCTGGCGGCAAGAGATAAAGCAGGTTTGATGGCCGAATTTGCCAAAGGCCAGCAATTTTTTGGTGAGCTGGCGCCACAGTTTTTACAGGAAAGCCGGCGTTTATTGCAAAAAGCTTCAGATGAGCGCAGTTAACAGCTGCGCTTTTGGCTGACTGCACCCCTGCAAAATGGCTGCATACGTATGGCAGCACACAAAGCTTGTTGTATGGCAGCAAAATATTAAATACTCAGGTGAATTTTTAAGCTGCCTGCACTGGCAGCTTGGCTGAAACCCTGAGGCTGCTATGACAAAATCTTTGAAGTTCAAATGCTTAATGCTGCTTGGTTCGTTGTTTTCTGCTTACGCTATGGCAAACCCAAAAGCTGTACCCAGCGAGGCAGCCACCACACCACTTGCGATCAGCCCTTATGTGCAGGTGAAACACCCGGATTGGGCCAAAGATGCGGTGATTTATCAAATCAATACCCGTCAGTTCAGCAAAGAAGGCACTTTTAACGCCGCCGCCAAACAGCTGCCGAGGCTGAAAAAACTTGGTGTTGATATTTTATGGTTAATGCCGGTGCAGCCTATTGGCGAAAAAAACCGTAAAGGCAGTTTAGGCAGCCCTTATTCCGTGAAAGACTATCTGGCGGTGAACCCGGAGTTTGGCACTAAAGACGATTTAAGAAAATTTATTGATGCCGCGCACCAGCTGGGCATGTATGTGATCCTCGATTGGGTCGCCAATCACACAGCATGGGACAACAACTTAATCACTTCACATCCACACTGGTACGCCCGTGACTGGAAAGGCGACTTCCGGCCAACGCCATGGTGGGACTGGCACGACATTATTGAACTCGATTACAACCAGCCTGAACTTCGCCGTTACATGATAGATGCAATGATATATTGGGTGAAAGACATTGGTTTTGACGGTTTCAGAGCTGATGTTGCCGGTTTTGTACCGCTGGATTTTTGGGAGCAGCTGCGCCCTGAGCTGGATGCCATTAAACCTGTGTTTATGCTGGCCGAATGGGAAACCCGTGATTTACATGCCAAAGCTTTTGATGCCACCTACGGCTGGAGTTGGTATGAAGCGGCGCACCAAATCGCACAGGGTCATGCTGATGTGAACAAACTTTATGTGTATTACTCCTGGAATGAACGGCATTACCCTCAGGATATTTTCCGCATGCTGGGTGTCAGTAATCATGATGTGAATGCATGGGAGCAAACCGAATTTAAGGCCTTTGGCCCTGCGCTGCCTGCTTTTATGGCGCTTTCGGTGGTGGGGGAAGGTATACCGATGATTTATAACGGTCAGGAGGCTGGTAACGAAAAACAACTGGCGTTTTTTGAACGCGACCCTATTGTCTGGCGTGAACACAAAAATGGCGACTTGTATCAAAAACTTTTTGCGTTGAAAAAAGCCAACAGTGCGTTATGGAATGCCGGTTGGGGCGCCCGGATGACGCCGGTGTTTAACAGCCAACCTAATCAGGTATTGAGTTTTGTCAGGCAAAATGACAAAAACAAAGTCTTTGCTGTGTTTAATTTGTCAAAAGAGCGGCTGCAGGTGAGCTTTAAAGACAAGTTGTACCAGGGGCAGTATCAGGATTTCCATACCGGCAAAAGCACCACTTTGACTGCTGAAACAAAGCTGGAGCTCGCGCCCTGGTCTTATCAAATTTTGAGTCAGCAGCGCTGAAAATAACAAAAACCGGTATCTTGCAGTGAATGATCGCCAAAGTGGTATAAAAAAGTGGCGTTCAGGCACTCTGCAAGATGCTGGGTTTTGCACTCGGATGTCTTTATACTTCTTGCCATTATTGTTTCCTGATTGAGTTCGAGACTTGAAGTCTGCGCTGTTGATTCTGCAAAGTTTGTTAAACAGTTTTTTGTTGTTGTTCGCCAGAATGCTGCGATACGGCAGTGCTTTTTTATTAACTCTGGTGTTGCTGTTTGCCTGGTTACCTGTGCCTTATACCGGCGTGATGCTGGAGAGGCAGCTCAGTAGCTGGTTCACGGGAAAAAGCGGCTATCAGGCAAGGCACAACTGGGTGGCTATCGAAAAAATATCCGGTCATATGCTGCAGGCTGTGGTGGCGGCTGAAGATCAGAAATTTTTGCAGCATCAGGGTTTTGATATGCAAGCCATTGAAAAAGCTTTTGTTTATAACAGCAAAGGTAAAAAAGTACGGGGTGCTTCCACCATCAGCCAACAAACTGCCAAAAACGTCTTTTTATGGAGTGACCGCAGCTGGTTTAGAAAAGGTCTGGAAAGTGGCATTACAGTGCTGATTGAAGGCGCCTGGGGCAAACAACGTATCCTGGAAGTGTATTTAAATAGTGTGGAGTTTGGCTCTGGTGTTTATGGAGTGGAAGCGGCAGCCAAACATTTTTTTGGCACTTCAGCAGCAAGGTTAAGCCGGCAGCAAGCAGCCTTATTAGCTGCAGTTTTACCCAACCCACATCGGTTTTTGGTGAAGCGGCCATCCCCTTATGTGCAAAAACGCCAGCAATGGATTTTAAAGCAGATGCGACAGTTGGCACCTGTGCAAAAAGCATTCAATAGCCAAAGTTAAGCCTTCAGAGCTCCGATCAGCAGGATGTTTGACTGAAAAAACAGCAATTATGCCGAACATTAGCGAAATAATACTGTGCCTGAAGCCCCGACTTGGTTATCTTATTGCGCTTGTCTGCGCTGGATTCAGGGAACCTTACACATTGTCACAGCACAGCTCAGTCCGGTACCTGCCGCGGCTGCCATAACTATAAAGATTGAGGAATGAGTTGATGAACGAAATTGTTGCTGCGGTCAATAATGTCATCTGGAGTCCGGCGCTGATAGTGTTGTGTCTCGGGGTGGGTTTGTATTTTTCGATACGTTCGCGTTTTTTACAGTTACGCCACGTCCGCGAAATGCTCCGTCTGATGTTTGACGGTAAAAGCTCCAATAGCGGGGTATCGTCTTTTCAGGCCTTAACCATGACGTTGGCAGGCCGGGTGGGTACAGGCAATATTGCCGGTGTGGCAACTGCTATCACTTTTGGTGGCCCTGGAGCAGTGTTCTGGATGTGGGTAGTGGCGTTTTTAGGTGCCAGCTCGGCTTTTGTCGAATCCACTTTGGGTCAGGTCTATAAAGAAAAAATTAACGGTCAATACCGCGGTGGTCCGGCTTTTTATATTGAAAAAGGCCTTGGTATGGGCTGGTATGCCTGGATTTTTGCGGTCGCGACTATTTTTGCCACTGGTTTATTGTTGCCGGGCGTACAGGCCAACTCTATTGCTTCAAGTTTGCAGACTGCGGTAGGCATTAGTCCTAATGTCACAGCTGCAGTGCTCGCTGTTGCGCTTGGTTTTATTATTTTTGGTGGTGTAAAACGTATCGCCACTTTTGCTGAAATTGTGGTGCCATTTATGGCCTTGGGTTACATCATTGTGGCTTGTGTGGTTGTTGCTTTGAATATTGAGCAGCTGCCGGCAGTGCTGAAGCTCATTATTAACAGTGCTTTTGGTCTGGATGCAGGTTTTGGCGCCATTCTGGGTATGGCCATTATGTGGGGTGTAAAACGTGGTGTGTATTCCAATGAAGCAGGTCAGGGTACAGGCCCACATGCTTCGTCAGCAGCTGCTGTTAGCCACCCGGCCAAACAAGGTTTAGTGCAGGGTTTTTCGGTGTATATCGATACCTTATTTGTCTGTTCAGCCACTGCTTTTATGTTACTTATCACCGGCCAATATAATGTGCAGGCTGAAGATGGCAGCCCGATGTTTACCGGTATTAAAGGGGTCGCAGCAGGCCCTGGTTATGTACAGACAGCGATGGAAAACGTGTTGCCAGGCTTTGGCTCTTTGTTTGTTGCTATAGCGCTGCTGTTTTTTGCCTTCACCACTATAGTGGCTTATTACTACATTGCAGAAACCAACATTGCTTATATCAACCGCAAGATCAACAGACCCTGGTTAACCTTTGTGCTGAAAATCGGCATTATGGGCGCAACAGTCTATGGCACGGTAAAAACTGCAGATTTGGCCTGGGCTCTGGGTGATATTGGTGTAGGTTTAATGGCTTGGTTAAATATTATTGCCATTTTGCTGTTACATAAAGTGGCTTTTACCTGTCTACGTGATTATGAAGCACAGAAAAAACTCGGTTTAGATCCGGTGTTTCATCCGGAAAAACTCGGCATTAAAAACGCCCATTATTGGGAAGGTAAAACAGACGCTGAGTTATTAAGTTCCAGCATTGCCAATGCGGCTTTGCAAGACGCCGAAAAAGCTAAATCTTAAGTTTAGCTGGCAAGAAGAAGTCAGCTCAGGCTGACTTCTTTGTTTTAACAGCCCGCAACCTGCCCCCTTTGGTTGCTGTCACCCATTGACGGAGCCGTGATGCAAAAATTACCGCAGCAAATAGTGGCCACCGCCAGATTGCAGTTGTTTCAACTTGAGCTGAATGACGCAGCCATGATGCTGCGGCTGCTGAATGAACCTTCTTTTATCAGCAATATTGCCGACCGTGGTGTGCGCACTTTGGCAGAGGCAGAACAATATCTGTTAAATGGGCCATTGGCCATGTATCGGCAACATGGTTTTGGTATGTACAGAGTTAACAGAATAGAAGATGGTGTTGATATTGGTCTGTGCGGACTAGTGTTTCGCGACTATCTGGGAAAACCTGACATTGGTTATGCCTTTTTTCCTGAGTTTGCAGGTTGTGGTTACGCTTCAGAAGCCGCAGCTGCTGTGTTTGATTATGGGAAAAAAACACTGCAACTCCCTGAAATTGTCGCAATTGTTGCGCCACACAATTTAGCGTCACAAAAAGTGCTGCAAAAACTCGGGCTTTGCGCTCAGGGGCAAATTCCGGTGCCGGGTGAAGATAAGCTGGTGGATTATTATGTAGAAACAGACTCAGCTTCGACGCTAAAGATGAACAAACAGCCCGATTAAAAAACGGTTTTAAAGGCGCTCTGCTTGTTTACACCAGCATTGGTGATTAAAAGTTTATCTACAGTTCAGCGGCCATCATAACCGCTTTGCCGGCAGCTTTTAGTGTTGCTGAGCTGTATTGCGCTCAGCACGTTCCCGCACAAAATCCTGATAACTTTTAGCTGCGACATTTTCCAGGCAACTGCTGGCCAGTGGCTCCGGTAGCTGAGAACATTGCGCACGTTGTTCCATTTGCATTTTATTAAACCAATATTCTTCACTACCGCCTTTGGGCACGCTACAGGCGGTCAGCGCCAGCAACAACAGTGCCAGCGGCAATGGCAATAAAGTATGTGTTATTTTGACTGTCAAAAGTTCAGTCCTTCTATGGTGCTTGGCATCTTTCGCTGTTGTCACTATGCCATAGTTTTTCACAGCTGCAGCGGGAAAATAGGCAAAGGTGCTCAATCAGCTCAGCCAACAGCTGAACATTCATCAAAATGCCATAAGGCTGACACCTGGCCGCTTTAGGCTGAATTTTATATCTGAAAGGCGTCGGGCGGTTTTTTTGTTTGCTGAACTGAATCAACTGGAAATGATTTTGCAACAGGCACCCAAGCTGGTGCAATCACAACAGCTCGGTCGGGTACAGCTGAATAATCAGCAGTTACCTATTTATGCCATTCAGATAGGTCAAGCCAAAGCAGATAAACCTGTATTGCTGCTCACCGGTGGAGTGCATGGCCTGGAGCGTATTGGCACTCAGGTGCTGCTGGCTTATCTGGAATCTTTATGCGCCAGATTGCAGTGGGATCAACATTTTGCTGCGCTTTTTGACAAAGTTCAGCTTTGTATGGTGCCGCTGCTGAATCCCGGTGGTATGGCGCTTGGCTGGCGTTCTAATCCTCAGCATATTGATTTGATGCGGAATTCTCCAATAGAAGCTTTGGAAAAAACCGCTTTTTTACTTGGTGGGCACAGGTTTAGCCGTTTTTTGCCATGGTACCGTGGCGAAGCAGGAGAACTGGCGGTTGAAAACCAGTGCCTGATTCGTTATGTACAACAGTTTTTTCAGGCACCTTTTATGCTGGCGCTGGATTGCCATTCAGGTTTTGGTCGCACCGACCGGCTGTGGTTTCCTTATGCCAAATCAGCGCGCCAGCCTATAGCCCATCTGGCGCAGATGCACCGGCTGCAACAACTGTTGTTTCAGAGTTTTCCGCAGCAAAACTACATTTTTGAACCGCAAAGCCGGCACTATTTGTGTCACGGCGATTTGTGGGACCACCTCTACGACTTGTCACAACAACAGCAACAGATTTTTTTGCCATTAACTTTGGAAATGGGGTCCTGGAATTGGGTACGGAAAAACCCATTTCAGTTGTTCAAAAGTCATGGTTTGTTTCATCCGGTAAAACCACACAGAGTAAAAAGAGTTCTGAGATCGCATTTGATTTTGCTGGACTTTTTATTGCATGCCACTGCAGCGGCGCCAGACTGGCTCGGTACTGTCACAGCAGCGCATCAGGCGCAAGCGGAGGCCTTATGGTACAGCAAATAAAAAACAGCCAGCAGTCGCCAATCTGTCAGCCAGACAAAGACATACCGGTGATTTTATTGCGTGGTCTGGCCCGCGAGCAGGAACATTGGGGCAATTTTCCGTTGTTATTAAGTCAGTCGATAGAGCAGCAAGTGTTATGTGTGGATTTGCCGGGTATGGGGCAATATTGGCAACATCGCACACCGGCCAGTTTGTGTGGCATTTTAACTTTAGTCAGGCGCCAGCTACGAAAACACCCAGGCCCTTATCATCTGTTTGCGATGTCGCTCGGCGGTATGCTGGCGATGCGCTGGGCAGAATTGTATCCAACAGAAGTGGCTTCTTTGTTGCTCGTGAACAGCAGTGCAGGTAGCTTAACGCCGTTTTACCAAAGACTAAAATGGCAAAGTTACCCAACAGTGCTGGCCGCTTTGTGTGGCAACCTGAAAAAGCGTGAACAACTGATTTTGCAATTAACCAGCAATAAACCAGAGGTACGTCAGACCCGTTATGCCGATTTTGTCAGGCTAGCCAGCTTAAGGCCTGTCAGTCGGCTGAATGCGCTGCGCCAGTTATGGGCGGCCAGCAATTTTGTCTTACCGGATAAACCGGTTTGTCCGGTGTTGTTACTTGGCAGCAGTCAGGACAGACTGGTGGATGTCAGTGCCAGCAAAAAAATAGCAGCGTGCTGGCAGGTGCCTTTAAAACTGCATCCTTTTGCTGGTCATGATCTGGCGCTGGATGACCCAGAGTGGTTATTGCAACAAGCCACTGATTTTTTCCGCTAACCACAACCAGCCCGGTTGAGTGTTCAAAGTGGAAAGAACAAGTGTTGAGTTTTCAGGCTTTTTGCTGAAAATTCAGATGAGGTTTGCCAGCCATATAGTGTTTACGAAAAGTGTGAAAATAATCAGAAAGTTGCTGTGCAGCCCGCTCATCACCGTCCACTTTTAACACTTCAATCATCACTTCAGCGGTACAAAGCTGATGCAAATGCGCCGCTTCACGCAGTTGATAATTCGATGCCTGGGTTGGCTGAATACCGAGCACCGGAAACTGGTTCAGGTAAGGGCTTTTGCTGAACATTTTTTTTGCTTCACGCCAGGTACCGTCCAGCAAAATAAACAAGGTTTTTTTGCCTTCTGTAGGCTTCGGCCGGTTGATACAACGTTCAGGCTCGGCGTATTGGGTTGGAAAAATCACCACAGGTTGATACTGCGGATCGGCCAATAAAGCCAACAAAGCAGGGGCTGGTTCTGTTCTGTCCCAGACAAAAGCATGGTTGTCCATTGCTACATCGGCAATCAGCCGGCCTGTGTTAGTGGGTTTAAAACACTCACCTGTATACATCAAAAATAAAAACGCACTTTTGGCACAAGGTTCAGGTTTAGCAAAGCAGATACAATCAGCTTGTGGCAACAAACAATGATCACAACGCACTACACGGCTGCCGCGGGCGTTAAAAGGTTTGGTCGTACGTTGCAGCTCCTGCAGACGCAGTGCCAACACTGAATTAAGATGATTCACAACAGTCTCCAAAAAATGCGGCGGCCATTGTAGCCGAAAATGCCCGGCTCTGGCTGAAATAGCTGAGAGCACTTGTGGCCATAAGGCTAAGTGCAGCCAATCAAGGACAAACAGACAGTGTTTAATTGGATACCCGGTGTTTTACAATTTTTTTCCGGCTGTTGTGTGTTGCTGATTTTGCAGGGCAATGCGGTAGCAGATGAGCACTGGCGTGTATACAAAACTGACGCCGATATCAGCATGCAACAACGTCATCTGCAACAAGGCAGAAAAAAGTTGTTGCAGGTGAAAATACAGCTCGATTATCAGGGATCAGTATCTGCTTTTTTGCATTTATTAAACGACACCAACAATGCTGCTTTGTGGTTGCATAATGTAGCGCAGGTGAAGCTGCTGGCAAAACCATCATTAACCGAAGATTTGGTGTATACAGGCTTTAGTGCGCCCTGGCCTTTGACTGAACGTGAGCTGGTTAGCTGCTCACAATGGCAGCAGCGGGCAGATTTAACCCTGATCATGGAGGTGTGGGATTGTGCCGATTTGCACCCGGAAAACCCCGGTAAACTGCGGTTGCGGGACTTTTCGGCGCGTTGGGTATTATCGCCGTTGCCGGGTAATAAAGTGCGACTGCAATATACCGGCATTGCGGATGCCGGCGGTCAGGTGCCGCGCTTTTTAAGCGACCCTGTTGCTTTATCATCCAGCTGGAAAAGTTTTAAGGCTTTGCAGCAACAGATTGTTGCAGCGCCATATCAGCATGCCCATCAGGGCATTTGTGAACCGCAGCATGATAAAAACACAGCAGTCTGTGCTGCATTAACAGAACGGCCTTAAGCCTGCTATTTGCTGCCAGGCCAGTTTTGATAACGCAAGTACCACTAAGCTAACCCTGCTTTATTGTCGATTAGCTTGTGTTACCAGCGCCTAAAACAGCTTTATTTTTCATCCAGGCCAAGGCCAAAACACTGGCTAAAACGCTGTTCAGGCGGATATGGAAAAATATCCTCGACAAAACCGGCTTTAATTTTTTGTTGTTTATCACACCAAAAATCAGCGTCCAGCAGCTCTGGATGCGCCTGAAATAACAACTGACGTAACTGTGGTTGTGGGGTGACAAAAGTAGCAATTTGTTCCACAAATACATCGCCTGGGCTGACGCTATACCAGGGTTCCGAGCTCAGCATGTCGTCCCAGTTGTCGGTTTTGGGAATTTTGCGAAAATTGACATCCAGCAGATATTGCACTTCGTCGTAGTCGTAAAACACCACCCGGCCGTGGCGGGTGACACCAAAGTTTTTCAGTAGCATGTCACCCGGGAAAATATTGGCGGCAATCATGTCTTTCAGTGCCTGACCATAATCGGCCATCAGCCTGGCTTTCTCCGCGTCGCTGGCGCTTTCCAACGCAATATTCAGCGGGATCATCCGCCTTTCAATATACAAATGTGAAATCACCACCATATCGTCTTCAAAACTTAAAGAGCCTGGAATAGCTTCCATCAGCTCGGTTAAGAGCTCTGGCGCAAAACGGTTTTTCGGTAAAGCCACATAAGAATATTCCATGGTGTCGGCCATACGGCCAACCCTGTCGTGTTTTTTCACCAGAAAATAACGTTGTTTGACAGTGTCGCGGCCAAAATTTTTAGTGTCGGCAAATTTGTCGCGAATGACTTTAAACACATAAGGAAATGAGGGCAGGGTAAACACCATCATCACCATGCCGCGAATGCCGGGCGCGGCCACAAAGCTGTCGCTGGATTTGGCCAGATGTTGCAGCAGTTCACGGTAAAATTCGGTTTTGCCTTGTTTATGTAAACCCACTGACGAATAAAGTTCAGCCAGGGTTTTATGCGGCAACAGCTCTTTTAAAAAGTGCACCAAAGCCGAAGGCACCGGCAGCTCCACCATAAAATAAGCCCTGGAAAAACCAAAAATAATGGTCATTTGCTGGGCGTCAGTAATAAGCGTATCCAGATACAGCTGGCGCGGCTGGGTTTTGCTTTGCAAAATCGGAATAATAAAAGGTTGTTGTCCGTCCGGGCTCACCACCCGCCCGACTATATAAGCGGCTTTATTGCGGTAAAACACCGACTTTAAAATATCAAACCGGATTTGAAATACCGGGTGGCGGCCATGCGCCGACTGGGCGCGAAATGTCTGGATCACATAACGGATATCGCGCTCTAAATCGGCAAAAGGCAGCGAAAATGCAAAACTTGCGACAATTTTGCGAATGCAGCTGCGCAGGCCATCCTGCGCCGGAAAATAACTGTCGTACACTGAGGCGATGGGGGCTGGCAGCTTTTGTTTACTTAAAGTGGATTCAACAAAAATATTCTGATTATGAAAATATTTTCGTTCAAACAAACGGCAGAACACTGAATTATAAAAAGTTTCGGCAAGTTCTGCTTGCGGGTGAAAACTTAAAAAATCCAGATAATGTTGTTTAACCTGCTGCCATAACGGCTCGTCCAGACAATGTTGTGGCAGCTCCTGCACCAGCCGGTCTATGGCTTCCTGCACCCTTAAATCATAAAAGCTGATACGGTCAGAATTATCCTGCTGAAAACCCTGCCAGTCGGCGTTGGCAAAACGTTGTTGTGCTTTGGCGGTAATTTGCAAAAACAAACTAAAGTGACGGCGAAAGCCTTTTAAAATCACTTCGGCAATATGGCGGGCCTGACTCATAATGTTCCTTTTGTTGCCAAAGCGATCAGAGCTATTTGTTGGCAAAGCCAATAAAACCAATGAAATATGAAAGCAATAAACCGAGTTGAAACTCTAATCTCTATTGATACCTAAAGCTTGCACAAAAAGCAAAGGTTGGCGGTTAGCTGAAGACGTTAAAATAGCAACACCCTTGTGTCGTCGCTTTTAACTATGTTCTGATAGCGTTTTTAGCTGCGGCTTCGGAGAGCACAATGCAACAGGCGGAATTTTGCCCTATTGTCGATTTAACCCGTTGTTTAACAGATTTACTCTTTGATGCGCAGCAACTGCCGGCAGAAGGCAAGGTTGCCGATTATATCCCGGCACTTTCAGAGGTTTCGCCAACAAGGCTGGGTATTGCTGTTGCTACTTTAGATGGCAAAGTTTGTGCGGCCGGTGACAGTCAGATGCCTTTTTCAATTCAAAGTCTGAGCAAAACTTTTGCCCTGACCATGGCGATGCAGCTACAAGGGGATGAGTTGTGGCAAAGAGTGCGGATGGAACCTTCAGGTCAGCCGTTTAATTCAATAGTGCAGCTGGAGTGGGAGCAGGGCATACCACGGAATCCGGTGATCAACGCCGGTGCTATTGTGGTTGCTGACGTGCTTGCCAGCCATTATTCGGCCAGTAAAAACACATTCTTAATGTTTATCCGCCGTTTAGCGCAATGTCAGCAAATTTATATTGACCCAAAAGTCTATGCATCTGAACAGCAACATGGCAGCCGTAACGCCGCTTTGGCGTATCTGATGAAAAGTTTTGGCAATATTCAAAGTGAAGTGCCGCAGGTGCTGGAGCAATATTTTCACCAGTGTTCGGTAGAAATGAGTTGTGAACAGCTGGCCAGAAGCTGGTTATATCTGGCCAACAGAGGTGTGGATCCGGTCAGCAATGAACAAATTTGTAGTCGCAAAGATGCCCACCGTATCAACGCTATTTTAAGTACCAGCGGTATGTACGACCAATCCGGCGAGTTTGCTTTTACCGTAGGTTTACCAGCCAAAAGTGGCGTGGGTGGTGGCATAGTTGCTGTGGTGCCCAATTATGGGGTGATAGCTGCATGGAGCCCGAGACTGAATAAATTTGGCAATTCCAATCTGGCTATGTATTTGATCCGCCGTCTGGCCGAACAACTGGGCTTGTCGGTGTATTAGTCAGATGCTAAACCCTTGCGGCTTTGTGGCAGAGGTTTATAGTGGATAAAAAAGCGGCAGAACAAATTTGAGAACCAGCCAGAAAAGGAAGACTTTATGTTAGTAACTTTTCACAGCAAAGATTATTACCCTATTACCATGTTTGGTGATGTTGCATTGCAACTGATTGAAAAAATGGGGGTTACGCCAAAAGTTCCGGGTGCTGTTTATGCTGAAGATGTGCCGCAGGCTTTATGGCAACTGCAGCAGGCGCTGGAAGATTTACCTTTGGCGGATGAAGTGGAACCTTTGTTATCGACACAGGCAGATGCGTTAGACACCAGCATTAGTTTACGTAAAAGGGCAGTGCCTTTGCTGGAGATGCTCAAAGGCGCAGCCAAAGCGGGGCACAATATCAGCTGGGATTAACCCTCTGTCATCGATGTAGCAAAAAGCCGCTATTGCGGCTTTTTGCGGGTTCAAATTTTTTGTTTAATGCTGCAACATAGAGAACACCAAAGGCAACAACTGCTGTTGTACCGCAGCCCTGTTGACCCCGGCTCTGTCTTTGCATAAAGCTACCCCAAGCGCCTGATACTGATGGGTGCAGCTATCCAGATACACAAAATGTCCTTCACCCTGATCCAGTGGCAACTCTTTGGCACCCGGAATCTGGCTGGCATAAAAACCAGCATGACGGGCATAAGGTAAAAAGTCATTTTTTACAGAGCCTACCACCAGTACCGGTATCTTTAGCTGCGTTAGGCTTTTTGTTGTTGCCACATGGCCAAGCGCCGGATCGAGCAGCACCAGCCGTTTGACTCTGTTGTCCTGCCACGACAACTGTTTTGGCAAAGTGGGCAGTTGATGTGCTTCGCCGCTGGCGCTCACAACTGTGGAAGTATTCATCGCTTCAACTTTGGTTTTTACCAGATAAGCACAGCTACGGTCTGTTGCCGCCGCTGCGGTTTTACAATAAACAGCCGCTTGCGTCAGATCCCACTCTGCACCCGCCAAAGCAAGCACTGAAGCACCACCCGATGAATGTCCTATGGCGGTGGTATTTTGCCACTGTACTGGCTGACTGAAAATTTCCCGACCTGCCAACTGATTCTGTTCAAGTACATCGAGCACAAAAGTTAAATCCAGTGGTCGTTGCCAGAACTGCATCACAGCAGCCGGATTCACATGCTCAGCACCATAAATCCAGGACTCACCATAATGGTTGACGCCCACAGTAATAAAACCCTGTGCCGCCAGTTGTTTGCCAAGCCATTGATAGTTTTGCGCCGCGCCCATAGCACCATGGGATAACAGCACAGCCTGATGAAGAATGGCGCCATCGGCCAGACAAATCAGTGCTTGTTGACAGTGGCTGGCCGCAGGGTACCAGAGGGTGATTTTAACCGGTCTTTGGCGCTTGGTATCAAATAAATCAAGATGTTGCATCTTAACGGCCAGGGCAGAAACGCTGGCCTCTGCGCTGCTGTTTGGTTTGGCATTTTCTGTTGGTTCAGCCGCCTGCGCTATGTGGCCAATCAGTACCCAAGCCAGGACAAAACCCAATAAAAGCAGTTTTTTACCTGCTGCCTGCATAAAAGCTGTGGTTATTGCCGTGCTCACACTTCTATGACCGCTATCACTTCTAACACCCTGTTGCATGGTTTTGTCCTTTAAATGTGGATTGTTATTTGTTTTATCTGAAGCTCAGTGTGTCGCAGGGCGGCAAAATCTCTGTGTGCCAAAAGTCATGATTTAACGGTTTGAAAAATATAAATTTTTGGTTGGGTATAAGGGCAACAAAGCACAGCTGTATAAAAAATGTGGTGTTGAAAAAGTCCGGGTTTTTAACAAGATAAGGCGTTTAAAAAGCTCAGGCGGCTTTGCTGCCGCCTGAGATTATTGTTTTGTCTGTCTGCAAGAGCGCCTTTTGGCAAAGTCAGGCTGGCAGAGCGCCGGTGGTATGTTGGCGCTGGCAATAGTTATTGCAAAAGCAAACGTTCAACAGCCCCTTGTTGTTGCATAGTCACATATAAATAACGGCCGTCGGCGGACAAAGTTACATTGGTTGGATATTTTCCATGTAGCTGATATTCCTGCAAAAGTTTACCTTCCGGGCTAATCTTGGCCACCACACCTTTGCCATATCTGGCTATATATAAATTGCCTTTGGCATCACAACGCATGCCATCCAGGCCAAAATCGGCAAACTCAATTAACAAAGTTTTATTGCTGATATGAAGCTCTTTATCCAGCTGATAACGCCAGACCCTGCGCTGTGCACTTTCATTGACATACAAAAATTGCTGATCCGGGCTTATTTCAATGCCATTGGTGGTGCCCATCTGGCTTTCCAGCAACAGGCTGTGGCCGGCTTTGTCGATACGCCAGATTTGACCGCTGCTATTTTTCCAGTTGGGGTCGCTGGCAAAAAGTACACCGCTGTTGCTGATGGCTAAATCATTGGGTTGAAACATCTTTGGCTGATGCAAATACAAACTTAAACTTTTGCCGTTATAACGCCAGATATTGTGGCCAGTGTAATCGGCAATATAAAAACGGCCTTGCTGGTCAATCCGGATGCCATTACCCACACTGCCTTTGGGCAGTTGTAGAAAATGGCTGGCCTGGCCGGATGGCGTTATTTTGCCAATGCTGCCTTTAAATTCTTCAGCTGCTCCACCAAAATTCACCGCATAAATATTGCCAGCAGCGTCAACGGCAGGGCCTTCAATTTCGGCGTGAAAGGTACCGGCGGCGACAAAAACTTCGCTTTGGGAGGCAGTTGTTGGGATTGGCTCAGTCTGTGCCATCGCAGCTGTGCTTGAGACTGCCTGCAATGTTGCCAGCAATAACCTTGTTCTGAATCTGGTTTTAGAAACAAAAAGCTGCAATGGAAAACTCCTTTTTCTCTGTTAAATCAACATTAAGCCGGCTTGATGCCCTGAGCAAAACGAAACAGCTGTTTTGCATCGTAACGGCCTTTGATTTGTTGCAGTCTGGCGTAATGGTCGCCGTAATAAGCCTGTTGCCAGTTTTTTATTAACGCATCGGTGTAGTTTAAATAAGCACCACCGCTGCTCCAGGTTTTCATCAGATGGCGCATCCGGTTCACCCACACCGCGCCTTCTTTTAATAAAGATTCAGGGCTGCCAACAGGGCCACTCATCAGATATTGCGCGCTTAGCACAGCCTGGCGATGGGCAAAAGCAGTGTCATCATGTTGTAGCTTTTGAATAGCACCGCCCATGGCAGTTAACATCACGCCGCCTCTGTGGCCGTTTTGATGGCGTTTTTCAATTTCCCTAAGCAAAGTTTTCAGCGCTGCTGTGTGCAGATAACGGCTGAAAATATCTGAGCTGCCGGCCATCGCCACTCTTTTCAGCACACCAGCTTCATCTTGATTCGGTAGTTTGCACTGTGGCATTTCGAGGCCGGCACAGTCGGTCAGCATAAAATCCAGATATTGGTGATCCTGCATATCCAATTCAGACCAGATACCAATTAACCGTTGTTCCAGTTGTTGCCAGTGTCTGGTTAGCAACAACGGTTCGCCAATGGCGCATGCGCGGATTTGGATTTCCGGTTCATTTTGCTGGCCGTTAAACCAGATGGTGGCTTGTGACCAGATATCGTCCGGTAACTCAGAGAGCCACAATTGCCAGTTTTGTAGCACCTGCAAGCCGTGTTTTAACGGATAACGGCCGATGTAATTGCGTACCGGCGCCGTTGGAAACGTCTGCATCTGAAGCCGGGTGACAATACCAAACTGGCCGCCACCACCACCGCGTAAGGCCCAGAATAAATCGGCATGTTCAGTGGCACTGCAATGGCGAAGCTCACCGTCTGCTGTCACTATATCGATGCTTTTCAGCACATCGCAGCTCAGGCCATAACGCCGGTCGGCCACGCCAAGGCCACCCCCTTGCACTAAACCGGCAATACCCACACTGGCGCAGCTGCCAGCCGGAATTGATCTATGTTGTTGGCCTAAAGTGGCGTACACATCACCGAGTTTGGCGCCGCTGCCAATGGTGGCAATATCGCCTGTCAGTTCAATCTGTTGCATCAGGCCAACATCAATTAATACACCCTTGGTGCTGGAAAGACCGGTGTAGCTATGACCGCCGCTTCGCACCGCAAAAGGCAAAGCAAAATTACGTACAAAATTCACAGCAAGCTGCACGTCAGCGGCGTTTTGGCAACGCATAATAAGCGCAGGCACCACATCATCATAACGGGCGTTGGCGGCTTTCCTGAGCCGGTCAAAATGTTCGCTGTTTGGCAGCAATAACTCGCCCTGAAACTGGCTCGCCAGCTGCTGCCAGTCTTGTGGCTCTGGTTCGTTCTGGCTGGCGGAGGGCAGTGCAGGCATGCCACTACAACCGCTTAAAGTGGCAAGGCTAAAGACCGAAAAACCTAAAAATGCTCTGCGCTGCAAAAAGAGAACTCCGCTGAGAAAGTGGCTGAGTGATTGTTATTGCTTGTCTTTGTTGATGTTGTTCAAATCAGCAGTGGCTCACTCTGAGAATGAGCCACCTTAACATAACAAAATCAGCAGATGCCATCGCCCTATGTCAGGGCGCAAATGCAGGTATGGCTCTGGCGGGTAACTGTTGTTCCAGCATCGTTGCCAGCCCAAGTAATTTTGGTTCACTCCATTTCAGCCCAACCAGACTTAAACCCAAAGGTAAGTTGCCGTCCATGCCCGCCGGAATTGTGACCGAAGGGTAACCTGAGACCGCAGCTGCTGTGGAAGTGCCAAAATTAAACTGGTCGCCATTGATATGATCAATAGGCCAGGCCGGGCCATAAGCCGGCAATAAAATGGCGTCGACACCTTGGGCCGTTAAATAAGCATCCAGCGCTGTTTTGGCTAGTTTTTTACTGTTGGTAAGGGCGGCTTCATAAGCGGCTTTGTCTTTTATCAGGTTGATGGCGCTTGCTTGTTGCAGGTATTCCTGACCATAAAAGGCCAAAGCCGCTTTGCCTTTTTTCTGGTTAAAAGCCACTATTTTTTCAATGCTGTTGACACTCGCCGGCACCTGGTAATCCAGCAACCACTGGCTTAAATCGCGTTTAAATTCATAAACTAATACCGTCAGTTCGTCTTTATTCAGTTGCTCTGGTAAATCCCATTTATCGAGATTCTGTACCTGAACCCCTTGTTGCTGAAGTTTTGTCGCCACCTGGTCCAGCATGGTTTTTACGGCGGGGAAATCCTTATCAAAAGCGCGTACCAGTGCCACTTTTTTTGCTTTGTTGCTCCGGGCTTCAGCGGTTAAATCGCCGTAGTGGCTTTTGGCTTCTTTGGTGGCCAGCACTTCCAGTAACAAGGCGGCATCAGCAACAGTGCGGGTCATAGGGCCGGCAATATCCTGGGAAGCGGCAATAGGAATAATACCTTCCCCCGACACAGCACCATGGGTTGGTTTAATGCCAACCACACCATTAACTGATGCCGGGCAGGTAATGGAACCGTCCGTTTCGGTACCCACAGCCAGCAAGGTCATGTCGGCGGCCACTGCAACACCTGAGCCTGAGCTGGAACCACAGGGGGTTTTGGATAAACTATGAGGGTTTTTAGTCTGACCGCCTAAAGCTGACCAGCCGCTGGCGGACTTTTCACCACGAAAGTTGGCCCATTCTGATAAATTGCTTTTGGCAATAATCACAGCACCTGCTGCTTTTAACTGCGTCACTAATTCAGCATCTTTTTTTGCTAAAAAGCCTTTTAACGCCAGCGCACCTGCGGTGGTCGGCATACCATCTTTGCTGGCGATATTGGCTTTGATGACCACAGGTAAACCATGTAAAGGGCCGCGGATTTTGCCGGCTTTACGTTCGTTATCCAGCCGGGTGGCCAGTTTAATAGCGTCGCGGTTGATATCGGTAATGGCTCTTAAATCAGCGCCTTTATGGTTGTTTTTTTCAATTTGTTGCAGGTAATAAGTCACCAGTTCCACTGAACTGAGCTTTTGTTGTTCCATTAAGGTAAGCGCTTGTTTTGCAGTGAGGTTTTTAAGTTCAGTCGCTGTGCCCGTCAGGCTGAACAACAGCAGTGCAGCCATAGCCGCGAGGTTTGAGGTGCGCATTTTATCGTCCTGATTGTTGTTATTTTGTAAGTAGCAGTGCAAACGATTTTTGTGTTGGAAGCAAGAGGCTTGCGGTTAAAAATGGATAAAATCCGACCAGACTTGTGCCGGTGGCTGTCGGGCGCAGAAGGCTTGACGGCAAAGCTGCTGCTTTTGATACTTTGTTGATGCTGTTTTTCACAGTGCCGGACTGAGCTGATTCGCCTTGTGACCGTATCAATGACACCAGCTCAGTGCAAACTACAGAAAAACAAATTATCCGGGAGAACAGAGATGAAAGCAGTAACTCAGCGCCGCTATCAGCTTCTTGTTGGCCTGTTGCTACTGATGTTGGTTTTGCAGGGCTGTAAACAAAGCCCTGAACCCGGCCAACTAAGCCAACAACAATGGGTGCAACAACTCACTTTGGCTTCAGTGCAACAAGCACAAAAACTCAGTTTGCAATGGCCTGACCATGTACAGCAACACGAACTGCAATGGCT
>NZ_JAVBXS010000056.1 GCF_030824435.1 Rheinheimera sp. | reverse complement strand
GGGCTATCAGCGATGGCTGGAAGTGTTGTGTTAGCAGCGGCGTTTAACGTAAACAACAAAGTTGCCATCAGCAGCAGCAGGGGTTTGGTGGAAATTATGGTGGAACCTTTGGTGAAAAGTCTGGTGGCAAAATACATAAAGCAGTCCTTTTAAAAGTTGTGTAAAACAATCAACCGGCAAAAGAGGGTGTTTCTTTCATGTATTTAAAAAAATATTGGCTTTGCTGATCTGGCGCAGGGCAGGGGGGCGATTCTCAGGTAGAATAAAACCCAATAAAAGCAGAGCGGTATGCACAAGCATGACAACAAAACTGTTTGATATTCTGATTGTAGGTGGTGGCATGGTGGGCGCTTCGTTGGCGCTCAGATTTAGTCAGGCCGGTTTGCAGGTGGCTGTGATTGAAAAAACACCGGCAGCGCCGCTTTTAGAGCAGCAGCCGATAGATTTACGTGTCAGCGCTATTAACAGACGTAGTGAACAGTGGCTCAGTGATATTGGTGTCTGGCAACATTTGCCGGCGCAAAGGTTATGCGCTTACCGCGCTTTGCAGGCTTTTGAAGGGGAAAGCCAGCACCACAACGACGGTCTGGTATTTACTGCAAGCGAACTGAAGCAACCTTATCTTGGCCATATTGTTGAAAACAACAGTTTGCAAGCAGCCATGTGGCAGCAGTTTAATGAGTTTATCACGGTGTTTTCTCCGGCAACTGTCACTGCTTTATTGCAGGGGGAAGATTATTCAACGGTCAGCAGCAAAGAATTTGGTGATATCCGTGGCCGCTTGTTAATAGCGGCTGATGGTGCACAGTCGCAACTGCGCGCTCTGTCCGGTATTGGCAACAATGGCTGGCAGTATCAACAAGCTTGTCTGGTGGCAACTGTAGACACTGAATATCCGCAGCAGGACATTACCTGGCAACAATTTACCGAACAGGGCCCAAGGGCATTTTTGCCTTTGCCGGGCGCCCAGGCGTCTTTGGTCTGGTATGACAATGTAGCAAAAGTAAAAGCGCTGGCTCAGTTACCGGCTGAAGCTTTAGCCGCTGAAATCACTAAAACCTTCCCGGCCAAACTTGGCAAAGTGAAAATTCAGCAACAAGGCTGGTTTCCACTGACCCGGATGCACGCCAATCGTTATTGGGCTGGCCGTGTGGTGCTGGTGGGGGACGCTGCCCATAGTATTAATCCACTGGCAGGCCAAGGGGTAAATCTTGGTTTTGCCGACGCTGCTTTATTGGCTGAGCTGGTATTGCAGGCTTTGGCGGCAGGAGAAGATTTGGCCAATGCCACCATGTTAAACCGTTATCAGCAACAGCGGAAAAAAGACAATTTGTTGATGATGTCGGCCATGGATGGGTTTTATCAGCTGTTTAGCAGCTCATGGCCAGTACTGCGATTAGCCCGCAAACTGGGTTTAACAGCAGCAGCCAATGCCGGACCACTCAAAGCCCTGGTTGGTGCTTATGCAGCTGGGTTAAAAGGTTAAGCAGCATGCTGGTGTTCATGCAGTACTGCAAAGCTGAGTGCTGCATAGGTGGTGTTGTTATTTAGCTCAGTTGTAATAATTTCGGCAGTTCAGCCTGCCAGAAACTACGCCATCGCTTTAGTTCTGCTTCAGTGTTTAGTTGTTCATGTTGTAACGATAACACTGATGTATCTGCGGTTTTTTGCTGAATATTCACCACTAACCTGGAGCCATCCGCCAGTTCACAACGCCAATAACGCCATTTTTCACTCTGGCTGATTCTGGGTTCGTTTTGCACCGGCACAGTACTAAACCCAGTGACACCCGCCACAGCGCTAAGCCAAAGCGCCAATACATCGTCCAGCTGACCTGGCAGGGTTTTATTTACAGACAACTTAAACAGCCCGGTACAGTCCTGACCTGGTTGACGCCTGCCTATCTGTTGTTCAAATTTTACTGCCAGACTTTGCGCCCACCAATCGCTGAGGCCAGGCTGGGTTTTGAGTAACTCGAATATTTGTTGATGCGTCAGAGTATCAGCCTGCTGCGCCATTAAAAACTCACACCAATATTGCAAACTCTGGCCAGTGGCTTTGGTGGTGCTGTCTGTGATTGGTGTTTTGTGTTTCAAAGTGTTGTTTAAACCGGAGAAATACAACAAGAAGGCGCAGCATACAACGGGCGGCTTAATTTCAACAAGGCAGAAAAAAGAAAACCCAGCCGAAGCTGGGTTATCAAAGAATGGCAGGGGTACAGGGATTCGAACCCCAGAATGGCGGGATCAAAACCCGCTGCCTTACCGCTTGGCTATACCCCTGCAGAAAACATGTGGCTATAACGTATGAACTGATGACCATACTGCCACTAAAATTAATGGCAGGGGTACAGGGATTCGAACCCCAGAATGGCGGGATCAAAACCCGCTGCCTTACCGCTTGGCTATACCCCTGCAGAAACTGCAGAATTCTTACTTGCTTTGGTGCGGAAAGAGAGACTCGAACTCTCACGCCTCGCGGCGCTGGAACCTAAATCCAGTGCGTCTACCAATTTCGCCATTTCCGCAACACTGGATAACAACAATTAAGTGGTGGCTACAGCGGGAATCGAACCTGCGACCCCAGCATTATGAGTGCTGTGCTCTAACCAGCTGAGCTATGTAGCCACTGTGTCTTAGTTGTCCTAAGCAAGTGGCGCGTATTATGCTCAGATGCGTTTTTAACGTCAACCCATTTTTTACCGCAATAAAGCGAATTCAGTTCGTTTGCTGTTTTTCTATGCAGATTGTTTGCAGCTTAGCCAGTTTTACCCCAAATTCCATGGGCTTAGCCGGGTTTAAGCTGGGGTTTGTACACAAATTCCGTTAGTATCGCCATTCCCGCGTAGGCAAATGCCGCGCTCCGACTGCAGCCAAGACTGCTATTTATGCCAAAGCATAAAAAATATTACAGGAGATCTCATGTCGACCCCGACTACTCAAGATGCTGCCACCAGCCCACGCTGGCCAAAACAGCTGCCTTATATTATTGCCAGTGAAGCTTGCGAGCGTTTTAGCTTTTATGGCATGCGCAATATTCTGACGCCATTTTTAATGACAGCTTTGTTATTGGCTATTCCGGAAGAGTTAAGAGCAGGTGCCGCCAAAGACGTATTTCACTCTTTTGTCATTGGGGTGTACTTTTTTCCTTTATTAGGCGGTTACCTGGCCGACCGGCTTTTTGGTAAATACAACACCATCTTATGGCTGAGTTTAATTTATTGTGTGGGCCATGCGTTTTTAGCCATTTTTGAACACAGCGTGCAGGGTTTTTATACCGGCTTATTTTTAATAGCGCTGGGATCCGGTGGTATTAAACCTTTGGTGTCGTCTTTTATGGGTGACCAGTTTGACCAGAGCAACAAGACGCTGGCACGCAAAGCCTTTGACTGGTTTTATTTCACCATTAACTTCGGTTCGTTTTTCGCCTCACTCTTTATGCCGCTGTTGCTGAAGTATTATGGCGCCGCCGTTGCCTTTGGTATTCCAGGTATTCTGATGTTTATCGCCACTTTGTTTTTTTGGTTAGGGCGCAAAAATTATGTCAACGTGCCGCCTGAGCCAAAAAATCCGCACGGTTTTTTACCTGTGATCCGCACTGCCTTAATGACAAAACAAGTTGGCCAGGCCAACCCTGGTCTTTATGTGGCCGTTATAGGTGCTGCGCTTGCTATGTATGCGTTATCACAAATGAGTTCGCTGGGTATTGTAGCGGCGCTTTGTCTGGCGCTGGTGCTTATTATGGGGTTTGGTGGTGCAGGTGCGGCGCTGCAGCTGGAGCGCGCCAGAGGCTTGCATCCTGATGCGGCTGTTGATGGTGTACGTTCAGTGCTGAGAATTTTGATTTTATTTGCACTGGTGACGCCGTTCTGGTCTTTGTTTGACCAAAAAGCTTCGACCTGGATTTTACAAGCCAATGCCATGGTAAAACCTGACTGGTTTGAACCGGCCATGATGCAAGCGCTCAACCCGGCGCTGGTGATGATCCTTATTCCTTTTAACCACCTGGTGCTTTATCCATTTCTGGAAAAATGTGGGGTGCAGCTCACTTCGCTCCGCAAAATGGGCGCTGGTATTGCGGTGACAGGCCTCAGCTGGATTGTGATTGGCAGTATTCAGCTGATGATGGATATGGGCACACCGATGAATATTATGTGGCAAATTTTGCCTTATGCCTTACTGACCATGGGTGAAGTGCTGGTATCAGCGACTGGCCTTGAGTTTGCCTATAGCCAGGCACCGGCAGCCATGAAAGGCACTATTACCAGTTTCTGGAACTTGTCGGTGACAGTAGGTAACTTATGGGTGTTACTTGCCAATAACAGCATTAAAACACCGGCAGTGACAGCGCAGGTGACCCAAAGTGGCTTGAGTGAAACGGCATTTTTAATGTTCTTTTTTGCCGCTTTTGCGCTCTTAGCCGCGGCGATATTTGCGCTTTATGCCAGAAGTTATCCAATGCAGGATAATTACCGGCCAGTAGGCTGACAGTAATTGGCAAGGCAAATCCTGTGTTGCTTTGCCTTTCACCAGAAACAAAAAAGCCACCTTGCGGTGGCTTTTTTACATCAGAGAGCAAGCTTAAACGTTAAACAGGAAATGCATCACGTCGCCGTCTTTACAAACATAAGTTTTGCCTTCAACTTTCAGTTTGCCTGCTTCTTTAGCACCGGCTTCACCTTTACAAGCGATAAAGTCGTCAAAAGCAACTACTTGCGCGCGGATAAAACCTTTTTCAAAGTCGGTGTGAATCACACCAGCGGCTTGTGGGGCAGTGGCGCCTACCGGAATAGTCCAGGCGCGCACTTCTTTCACACCAGCGGTGAAATAAGTGTGCAGGTTTAACAGTGAATAACCACCACGAATAACCCGGTTTAAACCTGGTTCGTCCAGGCCCATAGACTCTAAAAACTCGGCTTTTTCGTCGTCTTCCAGCTCAGAAATTTCGGATTCAATAGCAGCACAGACCGGCACCACAATAGCGCCTTCTTTGGCGGCAATTTCACGTACCACATCTAAATGTGGGTTATTTTCAAAACCATCTTCTAACACGTTGGCAATGTACATCGTTGGTTTGATGGTTAAAAAATTCATGTAGGAAACCAAAGCTTTTTCATCATCAGATAAATCCAGCTGACGTAAGGTCAGGCCTTCTTCCAGATGTTTTTTCACTTTTTCCAGCACTTCAATTTCAGCTTTGGCGTCTTTGTCACCGGCTTTGGCTTTTTTGCTGACACGGAAAATAGCTTTTTCCGCGCTGTCCATATCGGCCAGTACCAGTTCCATATTGATAGTGTCGATGTCATCAGCCGGGTCAATTTTATTGGCAACGTGGATGATGTTTTCATCTTCAAAACAACGCACGACGTGACCAATAGCGTCGGTTTCGCGGATATTGGCCAGGAATTTATTGCCAAGGCCTTCACCTTTGGAAGCACCTTTGACTAAACCGGCGATATCCACAAACTCCATTGTAGTTGGCAGAATACGTTGTGGATTTACAATTTCAGCCAGCTGTTGCAGGCGTAAATCCGGCACTGGTACCACACCGGTATTTGGCTCAATGGTACAAAACGGGAAGTTGGCCGCTTCAATGCCTGCTTTGGTCAACGCGTTGAATAAAGTAGATTTACCGACGTTTGGTAAACCAACGATGCCACATTTAAAACCCATGAGATGATCCTTTGAACTAAATACAGGTCGGGCCTGCGAAATCGGTCAGCAAAACGAAGTTGCTGCGTTGGCCGTTGTAAAAGCTGTTTGCGCTTAAACAGTGGCTTTAAAACTATGTAATCTGTGCTGGGCTTTCACCAGATCCTGCTGTTGCCAAAGCTCAAAACAACGCAGGCTTTCGTCCAGCGCGTCGTCTATCAGCTTTTGCTCTTGCTGCGGCGCTTTGCCCAGCACATAACCTGTGACTTTGTCTTTATGACCCGGATGGCCAATGCCAAGCCGCAGGCGGTAAAAATTCGGATTATTGCCAAATTTGGCCGTTATATCTTTTAAGCCATTATGGCCGGCGTGGCCACCACCAATTTTCAGCTTGGCAAAACCAGGTTCCAGCGCCATTTCATCATGGGCAACCAAAATAGCTTCAGGTGGAATTTTGTAAAATTGCGCCATTGCCAGTACGGCTTTGCCGCTTAAGTTCATAAAAGTCGTGGGTACCAATAATTTGATTTCACGGCCTTGCAACATGAACTTGCCGGTCAGACCAAAAAACTTGGCTTCGGCTTTGAGAGAAGTATTAAAACGACTGGCCAGTTGTTCAACGAACCACTGGCCAGCGTTATGACGTGTATTGCTGTATTCGGGGCCCGGATTTCCCAGGCCCACGACTAACTGAATAACTTCAGTCATTATTACTCAGCAGCGTCGTCTGCTTTGCCAGCTGGTTTGTTTACAGAAACAACAGCCTGGTCATGACCAGCGCCTTTAGCCAGTTCAGCGATAACTACGCCAGCTGGAACTTTCAGGTCTG
Organism: Rheinheimera sp.; assembly: GCF_030824435.1. Taxonomy (GTDB): domain Bacteria; phylum Pseudomonadota; class Gammaproteobacteria; order Enterobacterales; family Alteromonadaceae; genus Pararheinheimera. Next base: position 17,525 of record NZ_JAVBXS010000056.1, on the reverse strand, counting down.
ATAAGTGCAGAGTTACACCAACTGCAACGTCAGCTAAATCCACTTCGATGAATTCAGGCAGGTTTTGTGGCAGAACAGTGATAGCGATTTCGTTGATATGGTGAGCAACGATGCCACCTTTTTTCACTGCAGCAGCTTCGTTGATGAAGTGTACAGGAACAACAGTGTGCAGTTCATGGCCAGCTTCAACACGTTGGAAGTCAACGTGAGTTACTTTTGGCTTGAACGGGTGACGTTGCATTGCTTTAACGATTGCTTTCACTTCTTCACCGCCAACGTTGATAGTCAGGATGTGAGTGTAGAAACCTTCGTTGGCCTGAGCTTGTAACAGCTTAGAGTGATCCAGCGTGATAGATACAGGGGCAGCAGCGCCACCGTAGATGATAGCCGGAACTTTGTCCGCGTGACGCAGGCGGCGGCTCGCACCTTTCCCCAGGTCGTTACGAACTTCAGCATTTAACGTGTAAATGGCGTTAGACATGTTTATCTCCAAAAATGAATTGCTCTGGTTTCCGCGACCAGAAAACCAGAATGATGCTTTTTTCAGGCGCCATCTGGCGGAAAAAAGCGCGACATAATAGCACCGCAGCTTTGGGGCTGCAAATAGAAAAGGCGCCGGGTGGCGCCTTTTCTATTCCCTTTATCCCTGAAGCAGCAGCTTCAGGGAGTGGGTGTCTGTATGACGGAAATTAATCAAACATTGAAGAGATAGATTCTTCGTTGCTGATACGGCGGATACATTCGGCCATCATTTCGCTTAATGTCAGTTGTTTGACTTTGCTGACGGCTTTCATTTCCGCGCTCAGTGGGATGGTGTCTGTGATAATCAGCTCATCAATCACTGAGTTGGCGATGTTTTCAGCAGCGTTGCCAGAAAATACCGGGTGGGTAGCGTAAGCAAATACACGGCGGGCGCCTTGTTCTTTTAACGCTTCAGCGGCTTTACACAGGGTGCCGCCTGTGTCGATCATGTCATCAACAATAATACAGTCGCGATCTTTCACATCACCAATGATGTGCATCACTTGGGCTACGTTGGCTTTTGGCCGGCGTTTGTCGATGATGGCTAAGTCGGCATCGTTTAACAGCTTGGCAATAGCGCGGGCACGCACCACACCACCGATATCCGGAGATACTACAACTGGCGCCTGGAATTCACGTTTACGCATGTCTTCCAACAGCACTGGTGAAGCAAACACGTTGTCCACCGGCACATCAAAGAAACCCTGAATTTGTTCAGCGTGCAGGTCAACTGTTAACACACGGTCAACACCAACGCTGGACAGGAAGTCAGCCACTACTTTAGCGGTGATAGGCACACGGGCAGAACGCACACGGCGGTCCTGGCGGGCATAACCAAAATAAGGAATAACAGCCGTGATGCGGCCGGCAGAAGCACGGCGCAGGGCGTCTACCATCACAATAAGTTCAATCAGATTGTCGTTAGTCGGTGCGCAGGTTGACTGGATAATAAAAACGTCCGATCCACGGACGTTTTCATTAATTTGCACACTGACTTCTCCATCGCTGAATCGGCCGACTTCGGCGTCGCCCAGTTTGATATACAAACGGCTGGCAATTTTCTTGGCGAGTTCTGGTACGGCATTACCAGCGAATATCTTCATGTCGGGCACGGTAGGATCCTCAGGGCGGTTTTGAGTCCGGTTAAAATCTTCAGACGGGAATCGCTCCCGTCTTCTCGTTATACGGCATGTTCCAACGCGGTCAGCAGTGGCGACCGGTTGACCCCTCGGGCAACAAAACCAGAACAATTGTCGGGTAAGTTGGCAAGGGCTCGACGAGCACTGATTTCGTCCGGGAATTCAGCGAATAAACTGGCGCCAGTACCCGTCATTCGAGACGGCGCGTATTCTACCAACCACTGTAAGGTTAATGCAACAATAGGGTAGAGACGTTCAACCAGTGGTTGGCAGTCATTACGCCAGCATGAGTTACTCAGCCAATTACCACCAACAGTGCCAAAAGAGTTTAGTACATCTGCTTCGGTGATGACCTTGCTGTTGCGGATTAAATCCGGATGGGTAAATACGGCAACAGTGCTGACATGGCAAGCTGGCGTGACAACTAAAAAAACTTTTTCAGGAAGCAGTACCGGCGTCAGTTTTTCACCAACACCTTGTGCAAAAGCAGTATAACCTTCGACAAAAAGTGGCACATCGGCGCCCAGTTTCAGGCCTATATCAGCAAGTTCAGCAACAGCTAAATTCAGCTGCCAGAGTTTATTCAGCGCATGCAAAGTGGTGGCAGCGTCAGAGGAACCACCGCCTAAACCGCCACCCATCGGCAGTTTTTTATCTAAAAATATCTCAACGCCTGCATCAGTGGCGGCATAAGGTTTGAGCGCCATAGCGGCGCGGTAAATCAGGTTGTCGGTGCCTTCGAGACTTTTATCGTTACAAGCAAGCTTAATGGCACCACTCTGATTGGCGCTAAACTGCAGTTCATCGCCGGTATCCAGAATTTGAAACAGGGTTTGCAATAAATGATAACCGTCGGTGCGGCGGCCGGTGATATGCAAAAATAAATTCAGTTTGGCCGGAGCTGGTAATGTCAGATGCTGCGCTGTCACTGCTGGAATATCCTGTTATTTAACTTCGTTTTTGACTGTTGTTGCTTTGACCTTGCCCGATAAGCCGGATGGGTGTTTTACACCAGTTTCCACTGCCTTATCACCAGTTTCAGCCGGGTGTCTTTGGATTCCAGCGTAATACGTTTTGGTAACGACAGCTGGTCGGGGAAAAACTCCGGATAACTGACCTGCCAGCGTCTGTTCTGACTGTCGAGCAGGCTAAAACTTATTAAACGGCCCAGTGGATCCCAGCGCAGCTCGCTGCTTTGTTGCCCTGCCATGCCTTTAAGCCAGAGTGGCATTTCGGCAATAGGCAAAGACCAGCCGGATAAATAATCCAGCAGCACGGCCGCACTTTGCGCCTGGTGGGTTTCTCCGCTGACCTGCACAGTGGCGCCGTTTTTGTCGGTCTGCAGTTTAAAAATATTCACACCGATAAAGTTATTCATGTCGGCGTTATAAAACTCACCTTGTTGTTGCCAGTTCAGACTGCCGCTGACGCTGTCGTTGGGGACTTTTACCCCTAAAGAGGCGGTGAGCTCAAAGTGGGTCAGGGTGGCCAGTTTTTGCTGACGCTCTTTCGCTGGCAATGGCATTTCAATTTTTTCAGGTACAGAGCTACAGGCACTGAGTAACAGCACAGTAAAAACACAGCAGATTATTTTTTGAAAAATCACATCTTTTCCTATAGTGCAGTGCAGCCAGACTGACTGCGGTGAGCTGAGCCTTTTGCGGCTTGCAGTTACTTTATTTTGTTTCGTTTTGCTTTTATCCGGCTCAACGCAGTTAAGGCTTTTCTTGCCTTGTGTATTTTCGTACAATTCGCGCTTTCTTCGGTTTCCCGCCCTTTGTGTTTTGGGCCTATTCAGGTGAATGACTATTTTTGCGCTTGGTATCAATCACAAAACAGCACCTGTAGCCTTACGGGAACAAGTTGCTTTTGCCCCGGAGCAAGTGGCTGACGCTTTGCTGGATCTGACAGCAACAACGGCTGTCAGCGACGCTGTGATAGTGTCCACCTGTAACAGAACCGAGCTGTATTTTAGCGGCTCTGCGGCACAATCGAAACAGGTAATTGAATGGCTTGCCAAATTTCACCAGCTGACGCTGCACGAAGTGGCTCCTCATTTGTATTTACACCAGGACGATGCTGCAACTGCCCATCTGATGCGGGTAGCTTGTGGGCTGGATTCGCTGGTGCTTGGTGAACCGCAGATTTTAGGTCAGGTAAAACAAGCCTATAGCCAGTCGCGGCAGGTTGGTACTATTGCGCCTGTGTTTGAACGTTTGTTTCAGAAAACCTTTGCGGTGGCCAAACAAGTCCGTACCGATACCGAGATTGGCGCCAATGCGGTGTCTGTTGCTTTTGCCGCTGTTGCGCTTGCCAAACAGATTTTTGGCAAACTGGCCGATGTGAAAGTGCTGCTGATTGGCGCTGGTGAAACCATAGAGCTGGTGGCCAAACATTTGCTGGAACAAGGCGCTTTGCAATTAACAGTGGCCAACCGCTCTTACGACAGAGCTGCAGCTCTGGCGACGCAGTTTAATGGTCAGGTGGTGAGCCTGGCGCAGGTGCCACAAGCCTTAACCGACGCCGATGTGGTGATAAGCTCAACCGCCAGTACCTTGCCTATTGTGGGTAAAGGTATGGTGGAGCAGGCGTTAAAAAAACGCCGGCATAAGCCGATGTTTTTAGTGGATTTAGCAGTGCCACGCGATATCGAATCTCAGGTGGCAGAGCTTGAGGACGCTTATTTATACACTGTGGACGATTTACAGAATATCGTGTCGCAAAATATGCAGTCGCGCCAGCAGGCGGCGGCGCAGGCCGAAAATATGATAGCGGCCGGAGTGGCCGAATTTAGCCAGTGGCTGCAACTGCAAGGCAATATCGATTGGGTGCGCGATTATCGCGACCGTTGTGATGTGGTTAAAAACGAATTATTACAACGGGCACTGAATCAACTTGCCAGCGGTCAGGACAAAGAGAAAGTGTTGCAGGAATTTGCCACTAAACTCAGTAACAGATTAATGCATGCACCAACCAAAACCATCCGCCATTTATTGCAGGATGAACAGGTTGATGCCAAAACTTTGATCAATTTTTTAGTAGATATCTAATCAGGTACCCCATTTCCCATGAAAGATTCGGTTTATCGTAAGCTCGAAGGTCTGGTTGAGCGTCACGAAGAAGTACAGGCGTTGCTCAGTGACGGCGGCGTGATTTCGGACCAGAGCAGGTTCCGTGAGCTTTCCAAAGAATACAGTCAGCTTGAGCCGATAGCGCAGGCCTTTGACCAGTATCGCGGCGCGCAGGACGACTTACAAAGCGCTGAAGAGATGTTTAAAGACACCGATCCTGAGATGCGCGAGATGGCGCAGGACGAATATAAAGCGGCGAAAGAGCGGATTGAATTGCTGGATCAGGAATTACAAATTTTATTGTTGCCTAAAGATCCCAACGACAATAACAACTGTTTTCTGGAAATCCGTGCTGGTGCCGGTGGTGACGAAGCCGCTATTTTTGCCGGTGATTTATTCCGTATGTACAGCCGTTTTTGCGAGAAAAAACGCTGGAAAGTGGAAATTGTCAGCAGCAACGACGGTGAACACGGCGGTTATAAAGAAGTCATTGCCAGTGTGCAGGGGGAAGGGGTGTACGGCACCCTGAAGTTTGAATCGGGCGGCCACAGGGTGCAAAGGGTTCCCGCCACTGAATCGCAGGGCCGGGTGCATACCTCTGCCTGTACAGTGGCCATTATGCCGGAAGTGCCGGAAAGTGAAGCCATTGAAATTAACCCGGCTGACTTAAAAGTCGATACTTACCGCGCTTCAGGCGCCGGTGGTCAGCACGTGAACAGAACCGACTCTGCTATTCGTATTACTCACTTGCCAACCGGCATAGTGGTGGAATGTCAGGACGAACGTTCACAACACAAAAACCGCGCCCGCGCTATGAGTGTGTTGCAGTCCCGAATTCAGGCGGCTGAAGATGAAAAACGCCGTTTGGTGGAAGAGTCAACCCGTCGTTCTTTAGTGGGGTCAGGTGATCGTTCTGAACGGATCCGCACTTACAACTTCCCACAAGGTCGTTTAACCGATCACCGTATTAACCTCACGGTTTACCGTTTGCTGGAAGTGATGGAAGGTGAATTAGATTTAGTGCTGGGCCCGCTCAGTCACGAACACCAGGCTGACTTGCTGGCGGCACTGGCGGAAGAAAACCGCTGATGCCACAGACCGGAATGACGCTGCAACTCTGGTTGCAGCAGTCAGCCATTGCCTTAGAAACATTGGCTGCTGTGGATCCGGCTTTGGATGATGTGCGCCTGGAAGCAAGGCGTTTAACAGCAGATGTTTTAGGCTGGTCAGTGACAACACTGCTTAGCCGCAGCGCAGATACACTGAACGCCGCGCAATTACAGACCTTACAACAAGCACTGGCGCGCCGTTTGACCGGCGAGCCGCTGGCTTATATCACAGGACGCTGGTGGTTCTGGGATATAGAGCTTGAAGTGGCACCTTGTACCCTTATTCCCCGTCCTGACACTGAACTTTTGGTAGAGCAGGCGCTTGCACTAGATTTGCCGGCCAATGCCAGGGTGTTGGATTTAGGCTCGGGTACTGGTGCTATCGCTTTGGCGCTCGCTAAAGCCAGACCCAACTGGCAGCTGTTGGGGGTTGATTATTCGGCTGATGCAGTGGCGCTTGCCAACCGTAACCGTGACCGCCTGCAACTACCTAACTGCAGCTTTTTACAAAGCGATTGGTACAGTGCCACCGGCAACAGCCGTTTTGACTTGATTATCAGCAACCCGCCTTATATCGACGCCAATGACCCGCATCTGGCGCAAGGTGATGTGCGTTTTGAACCTTTATCGGCTTTGGTGGCTGATGATCAGGGCCTTGCTGATATCCGTATTATTTGTGCAGGCGCCCGCGACCGGCTGAACCCTGCTGGCTGGTTATGGCTGGAGCATGGTTATCAGCAGGCGCAAGCGGTGCAGGCTATTTTAACTGCAGCTGGTTTTGTACAGGTGCAATCCCGTCGTGATTATGGTAATCAATGGCGTATCAGCGGTGGTTTGCTGCCATAAGCCTGATTTTCCTCAGCTTTTTAAAAACACTTTCTGCTTTATCTTGTCGTTATCTTTTGACCCTGTGCCAATTACCGCATATAACTAATAAAAACAACATCTATTGGTTAGCATGAGGGATTTAGAGTGGCCAACGATTTTCTGTTTGCGGATGAACCGGACGAAGTAAGTCCAACCCACAGCGGCAGCTGGAAGGTGCTCATTGTCGATGATGAACCTGAAGTACATGCTGTGACCAAACTTGCCCTCAGCGACTTTTCTTTTCAGGGCAAAAACCTGGAATTTATCAGTGCTTATTCCGGCGCTGAAGCTAAAAAAATGATTGAACAACATCCGGACGCGGCCATTATGCTATTGGATGTGGTGATGGAAACCGACGATGCCGGTTTATTGGTGGCACGTTATATCCGCGAAGATTTACATAATCATTATGTGCGCATTATTTTACGCACAGGCCAACCGGGCCAAGCGCCGGAGCGGCAGGTGATCGTCAATTACGATATCAACGATTACAAATCCAAAACCGAACTGACAGCACAAAAACTTTTTACTGTGGTGATGTCGAGCCTGCGTTCTTACCGCGATATTTTGTCTATTGATGCCAGCCGCCAGGGCCTGGAGAAAATTATTACAGCGTCAGCCGATTTATTTTCCGCCCATTCGATGGAGCAGTTTATTGATGGGGTGTTGCAACAGCTGACATCTATTTTAGGTTGTAATGAAAATGCCTTGTTAGTGACATCCAGTCTGGTAGCGGGTAATACCCATGAAAATCAGGATCCGGATCAACTGGTGGTCTTTGCCGGTTTGGGTGAATTTGAACATAAAGAAGGGCAGGCAGTTGCTTCAGTGCTGGATCCGGTGTTGATGTCGGCTTTTCATCAAGCCTTGCATAGCCGCAGCATCGTGTATCGTGACAATTATTTAGTGGCGTATTGCACCAGTAAGTTTACCCACGGCTCTTTATTGTATGTGTCGGGTTTACCCAGTCAGGTCAACGAAAACCAAAAACGGCTGATAGAGCTGTTTTCGCAAAATGTGCAAATTGCTTATGAAAATGTGCAGCTGCAGCATGAAATTGAAGATACCCAACGCGAAATAGTCTACCGCTTAAGTGAAGCAGTAGAGCAGCGTTCTATTGAAACCGGCAACCATGTCAAACGAGTGGCTTTTATTTGTTATGACCTCGCCATCGCTTATGGCCTGTCAGACACTGAAGCGGAAAAACTGATGTTTGCTTCACCTTTGCATGACGTCGGCAAAGTGGGTATTCCGGATGGAATTTTGAATAAACCAATGAAATTACAGGAGCATGAATGGGAAGTGATGAAAACCCATTCCAGCATTGGTTATGAAATCTTAAAAAACTCGAAAAGAGCTATTATTCAGGCCGGGGCTATTATTGCGCGTGATCATCATGAAAAATGGGATGGCACTGGTTATCCTGCCGGCAAAGCCGCTGAAGACATTCATGTGTATGGCCGTATTGCGGCAATTGCCGATGTGTATGATGCGCTGCGGCACAGGCGCTGTTATAAGTCAGCCTGGACACAAGAAGCGGCGATGGAGAAAATTATCAGCGAGTCGGGTAAACAGTTTGAGCCTGCACTGGTAGAAATATTAAAAAGCCGGGTCGACAAAATAGAGGCAATTTTGCAAAAATACCCGGACGAGGAATAAACCCGGTTTTTCGACAGCGCAAACCACCCAAGGGTGGTTTGTTTTTATCTAAGCCGCAGCCCAGGCAATAAGCTGATTGCAATTTGGCAGTGGCAGCATTACACAACAAATCCCGTAGGGGTTTTTACTTTAATTTTATCTGGTTATGGGATCATTCTGATGTATATGGCAATAAAACACAGTCACATGTTATTGGTGGCTTTAAGTCTGGCGTTTTTGGTATTACGTTTTGTGTTGTCTTTGACAGGTTCAGCTTTGCTGCAACGCAAGTTTTTTAAAGTAGCACCTCATATTATTGACACCTTTTTGCTGTTATCTGCTGTGGCGTTGATGGTCACTATTCAGCAATATCCTTTTGTAAATCCGTGGCTGACGGAGAAACTACTGGCAGTGCTGGCTTATATAGCGCTTGGTGTGATGGCGTTTAAAGGCCGTACTACAACCTTGCGGGTTTTTGCTTTTATTGGTGCCCTTGGCTGGCTGGTATTAGCCGTCAAACTGGCCATGACCAAAACACCGGTATTATTTGGTTAACAAGGGCCGTGCCGGTGCTAAACTGGCGCGGTTTTTTATTTTCTTTTTGCAGGAGGCCTGATGGCCATTCAAACAATTCAGGTGGGTAACATTCAGGTTGCCAACGATCAACCTTTTGTACTTTTTGGCGGCATGAACGTGCTGGAATCGCGCGATATGGCGCTTAAGGTGGCCGAAGAGTATGTGAAAGTCTGCGAAAAGCTGGCTATTCCACTGGTGTTTAAAGCGTCTTTTGATAAGGCCAACCGCTCGTCTGTGCATTCTTACCGCGGCCCTGGTATGGAAGAAGGTTTAAAAATTTTTGAAGAAATTAAACGCACTTTTGCTATTCCGCTGATTACCGATGTGCATGAACCTTATCAGGCAGCGCCAGTTGCCGAAGTGGTGGATGTGATTCAGTTACCGGCATTTTTGGCGCGCCAAACCGATTTAGTGATTGCCATGGCCAATACCGGTGCTGTGATTAACGTGAAAAAACCGCAGTTTCTGGCACCGCATGAAATGCGTCATATCATCACCAAGTTCCGTGAAGCCGGTAATGACAAAGTGATTTTATGTGAACGGGGTTCCAGCTTTGGTTATAACAACCTGGTGGTGGACATGCTCGGCATGGACGAGATGAAACAATATGCGCCGGTGATTTTTGATGCCACCCACGCGCTGCAAAAACCAGGCGGGCGCACCGACTCTGCCGATGGCCGCCGTGCTCAGGCTGCGCAGCTGGCGCGCTCTGGTATGGCGCTTGGTCTGGCAGGTTTATTTATTGAAGCCCATCCAAATCCAAATGAAGCCAAATGTGATGGTCCTTGTGCGTTGCCGCTGAGCAAACTGGAAGGTTACCTGACACAAATGAAAGCGCTGGATGACTTAGTAAAAAGTTTTGCGCCGCTGGATACGTCAGCCAACTAACGAAGTGAAACATCAAAGCGCAGCCCACTTCAGTTGGTCAGGCGCCAACAAATAAAAAAACGCGCCACTTCCCAGGGCGCGTTTTTTTATGAAAAGCCCGATAGCAGCCAGGCCGGACTGGCCTGTTATTGTGGCCGCTGCGTTGCCAGTGCCGTGCTGATGTGAAGTGTGTTGTTATTAATAACGTTGTTGCACATAAGCTACGACGTCCTGATAACGCTGCCTTAGTTCAAGTGCCAGCTGCGCCAGACTGTCAAAGTCGCTATTTTCGCTGCCTTGTTCCAGCTGTAACGCTGTTTCGGTCAGATGCAAAGCGCCGACACTCTTGGCGGCTGATTTTAACTGATGCGCCATGGTATGAATGCCATTACGATCCTGCAGCTGAATATTCTGCTCTATCTGTGACAATAAACCGGCAGCATGATTAACAAAATAATTCAGATGTTCTTCATGTTTCGCCGGTTCATTACCAAGGAAATTGGCAATAGTGGTAAAACAAATAGGCGGACTGATTTTGCTGTTTTCCGGCACCACAGTGGCTGCGTCGGCTGCATTGTTTTTATTCAGTGGCAACCAACGTTGCAACATGGTTTCCAGCGTCGCCAGTTCAATAGGTTTGGTGATATAACCGTCCATGCCCACACTGAAACACTTTTGTTCTTCGCCTTTAAGTGCATTGGCCGTTACCGCAATAATACGGGTGAACTGACTGTTTTCATCGTCATATTGCAAGGCTTCTTTACGAATGGCCGCCGCTAAATCATAACCACTCATATTGGGCATATGTAAGTCGGTTAAAAGCAGCGGGTAGCGGTATTGCCGCCATTTTTCCAAAGCAATAGCACCGTCGTCGGCCACATCAACGGCATAACCAAGTGCATTGAGCTGGTCAACAATAACCCTTTGATTCATCAGGTTATCTTCAGCCAGCAAAATCAGTTTATGCTGTGCTTTGGCCTGTTCAGTGCTTAGGGTTGCTTGTGGCAGGCTTTGTGGTTTTTGTATCGTTTGTGGTTTTTGTTTACGTCCTGCTGAAATCAACACAGTTTCATATAAATGACTGCGGCAAATAGGGGCGCTGTGCAAGTAATACACTTGTGCTGCATTGTGATCGGCAAGTTCGGGTAAGTTAGTCAGAATAACAAAATGGCGGCCATCTTTGGCCGAACTGGCCAGCAATTGATTAATCTGGGCCTGGCTCAGTTGCTGATAAGTGGCGTCCAGCACCCAGACCGCAGCTTCGTTTTTCAGATTTGGCGGCTGTGCTTGGCTGATCTTTTTTTCCAGTTGCTGGAAATCGGCAATAGTTTCAACGTCGGCGCCGGCATAGCTGAAATAACTGTGCAGGCTTTCCAGATTCAAAGCGTCTTGTGAATAAACTTTGATCGACAAATCTTCAAGCCCAACCCGGACAGCTAAAGTTTCCTCGCTGCGGCGCATTGGCAGTTTTACTTTAAATTCAGTGCCTTTGCCCACTTCACTTTGCACTTCAATATCACCATACATCAGAGCTGTCAGGCGCTGACAAATGGACAAACCAAGGCCGGTGCCACCATATTTGCGGGTAATAGAACCTTCGGCCTGACTAAAAGGCTGAAACACATAATGCAGCTGGCGTTGGGTCATACCTTTGCCGTTGTCGATCACCGACAGCTGAATCACATCAAACTCCATATTTTCGTCGAGCAAGTCGGCGCGTATTTGCACTAAACCGGTTTTACCGCTGCTGGTTTGGGTAAATTTAATGGCGTTACCGGCCAGGTTATACAAAATTTGCCGAAGCCTGACCGGGTCGCCCATCAGACCGTCCGGAATACGGGGGTCGATATAAATTTTTAAATCAATCTGACGTTGATAAGCCATGGAAATCAGAATGCGGCCTACAGCTTCAATAATGTCACCCAACGATAGCGGAATAGATTCCAGTTCTAATTTGCCGGCTTCAATTTTTGAAAAGTCCAGAATGTCATCCAGAATACGCAGCAGTGAAAAAGACGATTCGCGGATGGTGTCTGTCATACGAAATTGTGCCGTGGCCAGCTGGGTTTTTCGCAATAAATCTATGGTGCCGATAATGCCATTCATCGGAGTGCGGATTTCATGGCTCATAGTGGCAAGAAAAGTTGATTTCGCTTCGTTGGCTTTTTCCGCCGTTAGCTTGGCACTTTCCAAAGCATCAGTGCGCTCTTTGATTCTGGTGTCCACTTCCTGTTTTAACTTGTTGATATCGGCTTCTGAGGTTTTCAGCTCTTTTTGGCTAAAGGCAATTTTTTTAAACAAGCGGTTAATGTTCAGCGCTAAAGCCGCCAGACCATCACGACTACTCAGGCTGCCACTGTATTGACCCAGCTCAATAGCGGCGCTGATATCCTCGTTCAGATTGTCGATGTCCCTTTGCAGCCTTTTATCCAGATGTGCTGCCAATAACCAGGCCAGCAACAAACCAAGCAGATAACAAGGCAAAGCCTGCAGCAGGTAGGGCAGGTAGTCAAAAGGTGCGGTTTTACTGACCAGCATCAGTTGTCCCAGGGTTTTGCCATTATGCTGCACCGGCTGTAAATGCATCGAAAAGCCATGTTGTAATTGTGGTTGGGTTAGCGCCAGCGCCGGGTTAAAACCTGCCAGGCCATTGGTGTGAACCATCAGCGCCGGTTCCGGATGTTGTTGTTTGTATAAATAAGCGGCCCGGCCATCGCCGGCATTATTCACCAGTTCTAATAGCGGTGAAGCGTCGTCCCAGCGGTCCAGTGCCAGCATAGGGGTAATGGCCTGCGCCAGCAGCTGACCATCTTGTTGCAGACCGGCACTTGCCGGCTGCGCCTGATGTTGTTGCCAGTCCAGATACAGATGTAATCCGCTTTGCAGACTGACCAACAACAGCACCAACAAAGCCAGGCGCCGGAATAAAGGCGAAACAAAGGAGCTTTTTTCCATATAAAACAACCGACCAGCCTGATGAATTAAAACAGAAATTTTATTCTAACCATTTTTGTGTCGACCACCACTGTTTTGTCGTCGCAGGATCAATTAGTTAAGCTGGCTGCATCTTTTGACAAAAAACAAATTTCTGCCGGAAAAGCACTGCTGTTAGCGCCGTTTTTGCTGCTTAATTGACTATTTTGTTCAACTTCTAGGCTGTCAGTGCTGATCTGCCAAAAAAAAGTTGACTTGCCCCGGCAAAATCCGTTTAATACCCCCCGTTGCCCAGATAGCTCAGTCGGTAGAGCAGCGGATTGAAAATCCGCGTGTCGGTGGTTCGATTCCGCCTCTGGGCACCATAAATTTATGGTGTGTTGATTTTCTGTGTTAAATCAGTTCACTACAGTGTTCGCTTTAAAGAACTATGCCGCTTTAGCTCAGTTGGTAGAGCAACTGACTTGTAATCAGTAGGTCATCCGTTCGACTCGGATAAGCGGCACCATTTAAAGCAAAGAGTTTGCCCAGATAGCTCAGTCGGTAGAGCAGCGGATTGAAAATCCGCGTGTCGGTGGTTCGATTCCGCCTCTGGGCACCATAAACAACAAGCCCCGCAAATATTTGCGGGGCTTTTTGTTTTTAGCACCCGCAACGTTTTCCAAAATAACGTCTTATTGCAAACAGCTCATTTGGGCTATTAAATTTGACTGTATTTCAGGTCTTTATCCAACAATGATCGTTCATTTTGAAAAGCTGATTTTTCCGCATCATGTCAAAATTAGTGCACCGCAGCTGGTTTTACCGCCTTGCCTGCATTGCAATTCAAGCCGTTACTTCCGGCATTAAGCCTCCGATGCTGTTGTCTGTCTGATCCCAACAATGATACTCCGACGTTCCGGCTGTGGCCTTGTATACTTAGCGCTACACAGAGTTGAGGGAGGTAGTTCTGCGATGTCAGGATCAGTGAAATGGATGAGGCTGCTGCTGATATTGCTCCTTATCAGTGACGTTGCTGTTGCACAACCAGTATTAAAAATTGCCGGGCAAGAAGGAGATGAGCGGTTTTTCAGGTTAATCAGTGCTGTTTATCAGGAATTGGGGCTCACCACAGAATTTAGCCTGATACCTTCAGAGCGGGCCTTGTCTGCGGTAAATTCCGGTATTTTTGCTGCTGAAATCGGCCGTATCAAAGACCCATCTGCTAAATATCCAAATCTGATCTATTCAGCAGTACCGCTGCTGGAAGTGCAATTGGTGGCGCTACGCAAAAAAGGCAACTTAATGCAATTATCAGCAGCTCATGAGCTTCGTTCTTTTCGGGTTGGTTATGTGATTGGCATGAGTGTGGCAGAAAACTTTAACCGGCAGCATCAGCTGAATGCCTTTGCCGTGACAACTCATATTCAGCTGGCAAAAATGCTGGACATGGGGCGTATTGATGTTGCGTTAATGGGCACGGCATTTGAGCAGTCACCGGTATTCCAGGTGGCAGAGCAGCAACTGGTGTTATCAACAGCACAGGTTTACCATATTTTTCACAAAAACTACGCTTATCTGGCTGCAGATTTTGACCGGGCTCTGCTGTTGATGAAGCAGGATGGGCGTTATCACCAATACCTTGCCAACAGCCCTGACTAAAGCAGCAGTGTGTTGTTATTGCGCTCTGGTAAGGGTTATGGCTGAACTGCAGACCAAAAAAATTGCGACTGTGTTGATCATTCAGGCTTGTCGACAGTAGCTAAATGTTAGAAGTAACTACGGCATTGAGTTTTGTTAAATTGACAGCTGTAAAGGCTGTCAATCAACCACAAAGACAGTGCTTTTGGCAGCACACACTGTCTTTGTCCTGGCAGCATCAGCTGGGGTTATTGGCAGGAGCCGCAACACTGACCTTTTTGTTGTTGGGGTTCAACAAACAGAATTTCGTTTTCCAGCAAAATATGTTCCATTAAATCTTCTTTTAATTCGGTCAGCCCCAGATACAAAGCCGACCAGGTGTTACAGGCGCCGGCCGGCAGGACCAAATCTTTTGCCAGTTGCAACATTGTTTCCAGTGCATCGCCATGTTGTTGATGTTCCTCCTGCATTACCGAAATAGGGCCGGCCGGGAAAAAACCATTACATAACATCGGAAACAAAATTTGTTCTTCCTTATGCATATGGCTTTCCAGCTCCTGAAACATATGTTCCAGATGGGTCGCAAGGCCGGTCGGGCATTCTGGATGGTCACCATGCACATGTTCTACCCGGCGTGCCAGACGAATCAGCTCCGGCAGTTGCTCACGGTGTCTGGCATGAAAACGCTCCAGAATAAAATAAGCCAGCTCTTCGGTTTTGGCGTTTTGCCAATTGCGGTCTGTGGTGTTTTTCATCGCTGCCAGCGCGGCCAGTTCGTTATCTATTTGTTGGGCATTCAGTTGTCTTTTTGCAGCAGCTGCCGAAAGGGATTCTTTGCCACCACAACAAAAATCCAGTTTGTATTTATGAAATATTGCTGTGGCACCGGGAATTTGGCTGGCCAGTGTACCCAGGGGTTGATCTAAATAAGACATAACAGACTCCGGTTATTGTGCCTGGTCAAGGCGGGAATATCAGCACAACAGCACTTTGCTGTTGTATCAGTGTTGTGTTGATATTCCAAGAATCAGGCCAGAACTACCCCTTTTGATTTATATAGATTTTTTGCCGGGGATGGTAAATTTAACCCTGAAATTACCGGGTAAGATTCACCCAAAAGGGTAAAAATAACCATGCTGGAAGAAACCTTAGTTGCAGATTTAGTGGCTGATTTGCCTGCTGCCGTTCGTTTGCAGCGGCTGGTAAATACCATGCGCACTCATTTTGGTTGTAGTGCAGTGGCACTGTTGCAGCTGCAACAAGAGCAGCTCAAACCACTGGCGGTTTGTGGTTTGGCCGCTGAAACTTTAGGCCGGCGTTTTTTGCTGGCCAATCACCCAAGGTTACAGGCTATTTTACAAAGCCGACAGCCGGTACATTTTGCCCCAGACAGCACTTTGCCGGATCCATATGATGGTCTGGTGGAAGTGCAACAAGGCCAACCGCTGCTGGTGCATGACTGCATGGGCATTTCGTTATATCTGGAAGGCCAGTGCTGGGGAGTTTTGACTTTGGATGCATTGCAGGCTGGTACTTTTAGCAGGTTAACCATCCTGGAGCTGCAAAGATTCAGTTTATTGGTGGAAGCCGCTGTGCGGGTCTGTCAGCTGGAAACTGAACTTCGCACTGTCCGTTATGCCAGAGCCAATCAGCTGCTGGATAGTGGGGCTTATAGCGGTGCTTACAGCTCGCCTTCAGACGAAATTATTGGCCAGAGTCCGGCTTTATTGCAGCTGCTGGCGGAAGTAAAAGTGGTGGCCACTTCTGATTTACCGGTGTTATTGCTTGGCGAAACCGGTGTTGGCAAAGAGTTATTTGCCCGTTATCTGCACCAACAATCCAACCGCAGCGGCAAACCTTTGGTGTATATCAATTGTGCCGCTTTGCCGGAATCTTTGGCGGAGAGTGAACTTTTTGGTCATGTTAAAGGGGCTTTTTCCGGCGCGCAGCAAGAGCGTAGTGGCCGGTTTGAAGCGGCCGATGGTGGCACTTTGTTTTTAGATGAAGTGGGGGAACTGCCACTTCTGGTACAGGCAAAAATGTTGCGGGTATTACAAAATGGCGAAATTCAGCGGCTGGGCTCGGATAAAAGCCGCAGCGTGAATGTACGGATAGTGGCGGCCACCAACCGCGATTTAGCCCAGCAAGTAGCGCTGGGCGCCTTTCGGGCCGATTTATATCATAGGTTGTCGGTTTATCCTGTGCCTATTCCACCTTTACGGCAGCGCAGCAGCGACATTGCGATGCTGGCCGGGCATTTTCTCGAACAAAACCGCAGCAGGCTGGGGTTGCGTGCTATCCGTTTATCGGAGCAGGCACAGTGGCATCTGTTGCAATATCATTGGCCTGGGAATATCCGTGAGCTGGAGCATGTGTTAAGCCGCGCTGCGATTAAAGCGCTGAGTGAAGGTCATCAGCAGCAGGATATTCTGACAATAGAACCCCGCTGGCTGGATATCAGCCCATCCTTCTCATCATCATCATCATCATCATCATCATCATCAGCAACGGCAGCAACAACTGCATCTTTGACAGCAGCTGGTTTGGCAACTTCAGAGCAGCAGTATCAGGCGGCAGCCATGCCCGGACTGCCGTTAAAACAGGCGTTATTGCAGTTTCAGCGTCAACATATTGAAGCTGCTTTTAAACAAAGTGGTGGCAGCTGGTCACAAGCCGCCCGGCTGCTGGATATCGACAGCAGCAACTTGCATAAACTGGCGCAAAAACTTGGGGTAAAGGCGTTGCTCAAAGGAAGTCTGTGATGTTGTTGCTTCGCATCCTGTTATTTCGCTTGTTGGCTCTTGGCAGTTTATTGCTGGGGCTGATTGGTGTAGTGCTGCCTGGTTTGCCGACTGTGCCTTTTATGTTGCTGGCGGCTTTTGCCGCCGGTAAAGGCTGGCCACAGCTGGAAGCGCGGCTGCTGGCACATTCAAGGTATGGCCCGCTTATTCACAACTGGCGGGCTTTTGGCGTGGTGCCACGCAGCGGCAAAATTGCCGCCAGTCTGATGATGTTGCTAAGCCTGTTGTTATGTTGGCTCAGTAGCCTGATGCTGGTCTTTAAACTGGCGCTGACGCTGCTGCTAACCGCCGTGGCCTGTTGGTTATGGTTAAGGCCGGAGCAAGCCGCACTCAAGCACAAATCACAAACGGACAGAAAATGACAACGACAGAACAAACCGC
>NZ_JAVBXS010000104.1 GCF_030824435.1 Rheinheimera sp. | reverse complement strand
ACCGGACAATATTATTGGTCTGCAAGGCCAGTTATGGTCGGAAACGGTACGAAATGCAAAGCAGCTGGAGCAGATGATTTACCCGCGACTTTTACCGCTGGCCGAACGCGCCTGGCATCAGGCCAGCTGGGAAGGCAACAAGGCAGAGCAAAAACGCCGTGATGCAGACTGGCAGCAATTTGCTGCTGTGATGACAAGGCGTGAGCTGCCTAAACTCGACAAAGCCGGGGTGGCTTATTATCTGCCACCACCGGGTGCCAGACTACAAGGCAATCTGTTGCAGGCAAATGTGGCCTACCCGGGTTTAGCTATTGAATACAGCCTGGATCAAGGCAAAAGCTGGCAGCTGTATCCGGTCAATGGCGAAGGGGTGCAGATCCAAACTGAGGCTGTGGCGCAGGGCAAGGTGTTGCTTCGCTCAAAATCTGCCGCAGGCAACCTCAGCAGAGTCACTGCAACTCACTGACTCTAAATAAAAAAGCAGCAGTCTGGTCTCACAGCTGCTGCTTTTTTATTTGTTTTGCCTGTGATAACACAGGGGAATAACTGCGCTGACACTACTGTCAGCGTTAAAACTTTCAGCACCTGCCCGACAGAATTTGCTCCATCACTGTAGTGGCTTGTGCTGCCGTAAGTCCGGTGGACGGATGTTGTTGCCCTGTTGTGAGCTGTTTTGCCATATTAGCCACATGAAACTGCTGAATATGTGTTGGGTTATCAATATAAAGCTCTGTTGTGCCTTGTGCTGTCACCAGTTTCACCGCTTGTTCGGCAAAAACTGAAAATTCAATACGGCCAAGGCTACCAATAATTTCTACTTTGTCACTCCGTTCAAAAGCGGCAAAATTCCAATAACCTGAAGCTGTGGCTTGGCTACCGTCGGGCTGAGCGGCAAAACGCCAGCAAGCTGTGACAGCATCTTCAGCCTGATACAAACCCTGCTGATTCAGCGCCACGCCTTTCACATCACAAAGCTCACCCAGCAAAAATGCAAATAAATCCAGGCCATGACTGGCCAAATCAACAAAATAACCGCCACCGGCCTGCGCCGGATCAGTACGCCAGTTGGCTTGCCCTGCAGCATCAGCCGGGTTCAGCGGACGACTAAAAGCCCAGTGCAGATGCCGTACCTGACCAATCAGACCTTGTTGCAACCATTGTTGTACCTGCAAAAATCTGGGTAAAGAGCGGCGATAATAAGCAACAAACAGCGGTTTGCCGGCTTTGGCAAAAGCAGCGTTCATCAGGGCACATTCGGCGCTGCTCAGCGCCATAGGTTTTTCCACACAACAGATTTTGCCGGCAGCTGCTACTTTCAGCGCGTAAAACAAATGGCTGTCGGGCGGCGTGGCAATATAAACGGCATCAATCTCAGGATGATTGATCAACAGATCGGCATCGCTAAACCAGAGGGGCACCTGATGGCGTCTGGCGTAATCTTCCGCTTTGGCTGCGTCGCGACGCATCACGGCATGTAACTGAAAACCCGCTGTTTGTTGGTAAGCAGGACCACTTTTCACTTCGGTCACTGCACCACAACCAATAATGCCCCAACGCAGCGGGCGGATTTCAGCCGCAGAACTGTTGTGTGGTGTTGTTGCAGTGACATCGACCAGAGGTGTTATCGTCATGGTTGTGGCAGGTTCCGGCTCAGGGCAATTTGCCAGGTTCAGTTTGTAACGGGCAATCGTTATGTACCACCTGACTGTTACTAAAACCACGTTTGTGGTCAAATTTCAGGGTTAAACCAAGGTATTGTTGCCATTTTTTTGCAATAGACGCTGGTTTTTTGCTGCTGCGCCAGCTTTGATAACGTTGTTGCAGTTGCTGGTACAGTTTTGGATCTGAACCCGGTGATAAAGCCAGATAATTTTCAGCACACTGAATGGCTAAGGCAATTTTTAGCGTGGCGGCTTCACCCGTTTGTTGCAGGTGCATCTGCGCTTCCAAATCGGTCGATATCCACAGCTGGGCACGCTGGCGCAATAACATTAAAACCCCCTGGTGGTAATCGCCCACTTCAAGAATTTCAATGCCTTGTTTGCGTAATTGTTCACTAAACCACCCACCCCTTAAACCAACAATCACCAGCTTTTTCTGCCGAATTTCTTCCAGACTGGTTAAGTGGGTCAGTTCATCCTGCAAGGTATAAAACGCCAGTTGCCGTGTTGACACAGGGCCAATATAGCGAAAACCCTGTTCCAACCGCTGTTTGGTTTTGCCCATGGTAAAAAGCAATACATTGGGTGTGGTTCTGGCTATTTCAAATGCGCGTGGCCAGGGCATCACTTCAATGTCCGGCTGTTTTGGCGCCAGCAGATCTTTCACCACATCCACCGTCAGGCCAATAAACTGCTGCTGTTCGGTAAAGTTGTAAGGCATCTTTTCACTGCTAATCACCCGCAGCTCGGTGGCCAGCAGACTGGTAGAACAACACAACAGAAAAATAAAAAACAGTGACCGCATTCCATCATCCGGATAACAACGCCAACCCTGCCGGGCCAGACTTGATAAGGTACCGGCATGTAATGCGGCATCAAGAACCACCACAGCATCACCGGCGCTATTGTTGTCAGTATATGCAGCACCAAGCCCCGACACCAGCAACTTGTGGCCTGGTGTTGATGTCTGCAGCAATCACCATAAAACAGCAGACAAAAGGCAAATAAAAAAACAGGACGCTGAACTCAGCATCCTGTAAAGACCCTTGGATAAGGATTGGCAAATAACACATCACATCCATGTACGCTGGTGGTATTTATTACCAACTACCAATAATAACTACCTGCAACAGGGAGATCTAAAACCGGCCCCAGCACACCGGTTTCACCGAACGACCAAAATGCAAAAGCCAGCGTTAAGCCTGATTCTGCACCTTGTTACAACACCCTACCAATTGATGCTAACAATAAATGACAACGTTGTCATTATCTTTTTTGTAGTTTTTTTCCACAGTATCGGCCACCGAAACGCGGCCATTTTAACCGGCTGCTGCATGTAATTTTTGCAGATAAATTTGCTGAGGTAAGGTGCTGAGTCTGGCGTGTTTGGCCATTTGTTGTGCCTGCATAAACAACGCCTGATGTTGCGGTCCCTGCTGTAATTGCTGCAGCTGTGGGTAATGTTGCATACCGTATAAAATAAAACGGTAGTTTTCGTCGGTAAAGGTGGTAGAAAAAGTGCCGGCTAAATCCATATATTCACAGACCTTATACCGCCATGCTGCCAGCTGCTGTGGCAAACCCGGGCAAAATTGTGCTTTGTGCGCCGCTTCACGCCAGAATTCAGTGTCGTCGCGGTTGGTCAGGCAATAATGCAACACAATAAATTGTTTCAGATCGGTGTAAAAACCATTCATCAGCCTGTTGTAAGAATCCCGCACCGCCTGCGACGGCTCAGCGCCCGACAGATGAGTCGACAATAACCGCACCCCCAGATTAATCAGATGCAGCCCTGTGGACTCCAAAGGTTCAATAAAACCACCGGCCAGTCCAACCGCAATACAGTTACCAACCCAGAACTGCTGGCGACAACCCACTTTCATGTCCAGATGGGTGCATTTAAGCACCTCTGACTCTGGCCCCAGATAATGCCGCAGCTCCTGCTCTGCCTGCTCGCGGCTTAACCTGTTGCCATCATAGACATAACCCGTGCCCTGGCGGTTGACCAAATCAATTTCCCAGACCCAGCCATTGGTTAAAGCAGTGGCTGTGGTGTAAGGTTTTGGCACCCCATCACCCGGCAGTTCACGTTGAATAGCCACGGCTTTATTACAAGGCAAAGCGTCGCTGAACGATTGCCAGTTATCCGGCAGCAATTGTTCCATCAACAGGCCACGAAAACCGGTGCAATCGATAAAAATATCACCACCAAAACGGCCTTGATCGGTCTGCACCGCCAGCACCTGCGAACCGGCAGTTTCAACAGCACTGACTGTCGCAACACTGTGTAACACACCGGCTTCAACGGCTTTACGGCGCAGATATCTGGCCATTTTCATCGCGTCCAGATGGTAACCATAAGGCACGACCCCCTGAAAAGGCGCACATTGTGGCGTTTTAGGGCCATGGCCGGCTGCTGCCAGATGAGCACTGATACTCACGCCCTGATCAAAACGTTCCTGCTGCTGGCGTTGGTCCAATAACCAGCTGCTGGAAATATCCAAATCAGTGCCAATACGCAGATGATCAAAAGGATGAAAATACTGATGCATTTGTCCCGCCACTGGTTTCATCCAGTTGCGAAACATAATACCGGTTTTAAAAGTGGCATTGGTTTCAGCCAGCATTTCGGCTTCATCCAGCCCCATGGCAGCAAAAAAGAACCTGATACTGTGTACTGTGGCTTCACCCACACCAATAATGCCGATGTCTTCACTTTCAATCACGCGGATTTGATAATTAGGCTGGCGCGCATTAAAAAACTTATTCAGATAAATGGCCGTCATCCAGCCGGCAGAACCACCGCCCACTATGGTGATTTGTTTTAACGCCCTGCTGCCCATCACACACTCCTAAATCTTTTGTAAACCATATTGCTGAACCCGCCGGATCAACTCACGGTGCGGCAATAACTCAGACTGCAGCTGCTGAAATTTATGCTGGTAATAGCCAAACATCTGTTGTGCCTGAGCGCCAGCGCCAAAACGGTACTCCTGCCCTGCTAAGTCGGTGTGAAAACCCATGCCGTACAGCACATAGAGGTAGTTTTCCAGATTAAACACTTCGAGTTTGCTGTGAAAATCGTATGGAGATGGCAGCTGATAACGCCATTGTTCCAGATTGGCTAATAACGAAGCCGGTACTGAAGCAGGGTCACGGTTATCACGCCAAAAGGCTGAATCATCACGGTCCGACAGGTAATAATGTAACTTGATAAAGTCGATCACTTTGTCCCACGCCAGCCTGACCCGCTGGTTAAACCTTTCAGCCAACATCGGCATCGCCGCCTGATGGGGTGGAAACAAATCTGCCAGCATCCGGGCAGTTGCGTCATAAATTAATAAACCAGTGGCTTCCAGCGGTTCAACAAAACCCTGAGATAAGCCCAAAGCAATACAGTTGTGGTGCCAGAATTTTTCGCGGTAGCCCACTTTCATGTCAATTTTGCGCAAAGGAAGCTGATCCGCAGCCCCCTGCAGATATTGCCGCAGCACCTGCTCAGCGCGCTCGTCGCTGGTATAACGGCTGGCGTATACATAACCTGTGCCACGGCGCGCCGATAAACCTATATCCCAGATCCAACCGGCTTCACGGGCAGTGGCAATGGTGTAACAGGGAATGGCTTGTTCACTGCTGGCATAAGGCACCTGCACCGCCAGCGCACTGTCGACAAACATCACATCATTTTTAGCTATAAAAGGCACCTTGCAGGCTTCGCCAATCAACAAAGCGCTAAAACCTGTGCAGTCGATAAAAATATCGGCGCTGATACGGCCATGTTCAGGTGTTAACACAGCGGCAATAGCGCCGTTTTGTGCACATTCCACCTGCTGTACCGTGCCAAGCAGATGTTTTACACCAAGTTTTTCGGTGGCGTGGCGAGTCAGCAGCCGGGCAAATTTAACCGCATCCAGATGGTAAGCATAATTGCAGTGCCCGTTAAATTCGGCATGCAACATGGTTTTGGGCGCTAATCCGGCGTCACATAAACGCCCCTGCCACGAAACAGCGTCGGCATAACTGCAGTCGCCTGCCAGCCCCTGTAACCAATAAGGTGTTAAATCAAGGGACGACAGATCAGGATAATCAAACAAATGATGATATCGATGTACAGTGCCATCAGCCGCTGGTTTCATCCAGTCGACAAACTGAATGCTTTGTTTCAGTGTCACATCACATTCGCGGATAAAGTCGGTTTCACTGATACCTAAATATTGCAGGCTCTGGCGGATAGCAGGCACTGTTCCTTCACCAACCCCTATGGTTGGAATAGTGGCAGATTCGAGCAGGGTGATTTGCACTCCACTGGCGCTGCCGGACTGCAGTTTTTTCGCCAGATGACAAGCGGCCAGCCAACCCGCTGTGCCCCCACCTACAATCAGCACTTGTTTGATCATTTTCATGATTGTCTGTTATCCCGGCTCAGGCCATGGCTTGGGCTTTGCGCGCGGCCAGCCGGTTAAACTGATGCAAAGAGTTTAATTGGGCATAAATTGCCGGTAAAAAACCCCGTTGCCGCAAATCGTTAAACTGCTCGGCAGGCAGCTGTAACAGCTGTTGTTCATTGATGATATAAAGACCATTCAGCTCAAAACTCTGGCCTTTGATGTCGACACTAAATTTTTGCGCCTGCAGCAGATTTAACTCCGCCAGCAACACGGCAAAAGCGTCTGTTATTTGTTGTTGTTCATATGCCTTCAGCAAATTTTGTTTTTTTTGCGTTAAAAAAGCCGTTTCCTGGCCTTGTTCATCAAACAACAACTCACCCTCAGTGTCATTGACCAAAGGTGAAGTTGTCTGCAGCCCAATGCTGAACTGGCTTTGATTGTTTGGATCGGCAATCAGCACCAGCGGATAATTGCTCAGCGCCTGAGGCCAATAATTGGGTTTGGCTGCGCCTGGCACAGCATATAAATTTTCGCCTGGCGTCAGACCAAGCAAGGCCACAGCTTTAAACTGGCCGGTTTCACTGTCTTTGACAAACAGCAGCGGATATTCCGAACTGGCACGGGGAAATTCATGCACAGACATGGCAAAAAGTTGGCGATCGCTAAATTCGTCAAAAGATAACCGGGTATTCAGTCTGATATGGCGGTGAATATCCTGATGCAGGGGCACAACCGAAAATGTCATCACAGCTCTCCTTTATAACCATGGCTGTTTATCAATACCATGCAGTGCTTGTATTTCACAACCAAGCCTGGTGCTTTCGCACCACAACGCCTGCCGGTAATAAAGAAAAAGGGAAGTTGCCTTCCCTTTTTTCAGCGTATTGCCAATTAGAATCTGAAGCTGGCGCCTAACGAAATACGGCGGGCCATTTCATATTCATACAGTGGGAAACCGGCAGTAAAACCAGAGTAGTTGGTTTGTTGGCGGTTATTACCAAACTGCTTTGAACCTTCTTCCAACAGGTTGTTGACATCCAGCTTCACATCCAGGTAATCGGTCACATGATAAACGGCACTCAGATCAAGGGAGCCGAAGTCGTCATGCAGACGGTTACCATAAGAACCTGATTCACGGATCATATATTCACTGCGCCAGTTGTAAGCAACACGCATCTGGAACAGATCGTCTTCGTAATAACCGGTCAGGTTATAAGAATGGCGTGAACTGTCACTCAGGAACGGATTCTGATCAGTAAAGGTGTCTTTGTCTGTTTCAGTATCTGTGTAGGTGTAGTTCACAATGCTGCCAAAACCGTTGCCAAAATAAGACTGGTATTGCAGTTCGAGGCCACGGATAGCGGCGTCTTTACCATTGCCTTTTTGTTCGGTGATCCAGCCATTGGCTGCTTCATCCGGACGGGTTAACGGGAACGGAATTTCTGCCGCTGTCGCTTTACCCTGGGCAATATTAACGAAGTTTTTCACGTCTTTTAAGAACAGCGCACCTGATACCATAGAGTTGCTGTTGAAATACCATTCCAGACCAATATCAAACTGATCAGAGATAAAAGGTTTTAAACCGATATTACCGACAATCCAGCGTTGGTTGTTTGGGGTATCGTCGTTGGTGCCCATAACGTTCGGGTTCACATACATATCGACATATTGCGGACGAGCCATAGCGCGGGCAGCAGCAGCACGCAGAATTAAATCGTCTCTTAAGTCGATCACCATGTTAAAGCTTGGCAGGAACTCGGCATAATCTGCGTCAGCTTCGGTTTGTTTGCCCGCCACATAATAAGTGGAAGTGGCATCAGTGGTGACGTAACGGATACCAAAGTTACCGCGCATATGTTCTGTGCTGTACACCGCCATACCAAACAAAGCTGCGTTTTTCTCGTCGATTTCACTGTAAGCGCCTAAGTCTTCAGTTTCACCGATGATCGACGCTTTTGCCCAGGCTTTCAGCGCATTAGCATCAAATTTCTGGATGCTGTAGTTGCCAGCGCCCACATCAATGCTGCCGCCTTTAATACCACTGGTGGCAATTTTGTTGTTAAAACCGGCTTTTTGCTGGAACTCAAAACGACGGCTGGTGGTGTTATGGTCGGCATAACGGAAACCGGTTTTAAATTCAGTTAAAGGTCCCAGATTCAGGGCAAAAGTCAAATCAGATTGCAGGTAAGTTTCACCATCTGTTTTTGGCGTTTTGTTAAAGTTTGGCCCTGTGCCCATGTCCAGTGAACCCGGATCATAACTGCTGATATTCAGATTGCCGGTGTTCCAGGTCTGACCGCCACCGGTAAAGTCGTAGCTGCCGCCAACAATAGGGGTACCGCCGGTGCCGTCATCAACCACCATTTCAAAGTCAGTGCCCCCGGTAGATGAGGTGTCACCCACCTGAGTGGCCCACTTATAACCGTCACCTTCGTATTCAAACTTTAAATCAAAGACTTCGGAGTTCATGGTTGCTTCACGCGGACGGGCCTGATAATAAGCCACGTTCAGCGGGCCTTTCACCTGAGTACCTTGTTTGCCAGGCGTTTTACCGTCACCACCTAACCATTTTTCAGTGACACCAGTGCCCCAGCTGCTGTCAGCCTGAGTTAACCACAAAGCGTAGTTGGTGTTGTCCGCTTCCATTTGCATATCCATCGCGTTAAACACGATGTTGATATTGTCTTTTGGCGCGTACTGCACTGTGGCAGTTAAAGCAGAACGTTTACGCTCCTGTTCAAAAGCAACAGGGCCTGCGCCCCATTCCCAGAACGCTTCATTGCCCTGACGTTGTAAGCTGCGTTCCTGCATCACTGCTGAAACTAAAGCACCAAAAGTTTCGCTGTCATTTTTCCAGCTGTACATACCAGACAACTGCGGATCATTGGTTTTGGAGTCGGTCTGATAGGTACTTTCAATAGAAAGGAAAGTTTTATTGGCATCTAAATCAAGAGGTTTGCGGGTATGCACGACCACAGTACCACCGATACCACCTTCACTCAGGTCAGCTTGCGAAGCTTTATAAACTTCCAGGTTGCCCACTAATTCAGAAGGTAACAATTCATAGTTAAAGCTACGACGCGCCGGCTCCAGCACAAACCAGCCGGTTGAAGCAACGTTCTGACCATTTAAGGTGGTCAGGGTTAAATCCTGGCCGGAACCACGGATGGACACACCGGCACCTTCGCCAAACTGACGCTGAATAGTGACGCCTGGTACACGTTGTAATGACTCAGCCACGTTTTTATCAGGGAATTTACCAATATCTTCTGCAGTCACCACATCAACTATGGTGTCACTAAAACGTTTGGCATTTAAGTTGGCTTCTTGTGAAGCGCGGATACCACGAACTTCAATCACTTCGACTTTTTGTTCTTTGGCACCAGCTTGTTCAGTAGCAGCTTGCTGAGCCAGGGCAGGCATTGATAATGCTGCAGCTCCCACCACTAAACCGAGCTTAACTGCCAATGCACATTTATTCATTTTAGTGTGCGACATGAGCTTCTCCCATTCCTGTTTTTTTTGATCTTGTGTGATGAATTTTATTGTCCTGCAATGACAGCGTTGTCATTAAAATTCAACATACACAAAAAATTTTTGATTTGCAAACTCCTTTCGTTGAAATTTTAGCCGGATTTTTTCCGGCAATGGCTCAGTGTAAAAATAATTTCACTGGCTTTACCGGACGCAGTTGGCTGGATGAAAAACACTAATTAAGTATAAGCTGTTGTATAAATACAGATTAATCAGCCAGCTTTTTGAAAACCTCAGCTTGCTGTTTATTTTTTGCTAAATAAACAATTGCCGTTTAGACAAAAACGATGTATCCATTTACTCAAATTCAGTTACAAATTGACCACCGCTGTCATTTATAACCAGAGTAGTTGGCCAGAACCATGATAACCACTGTGTTTTCAGCCAATTACACTCAGGCACCAGGCCAGATATTTTGCTTAGGGTAAAGCGATGAAAGTAACAATTAATGATGTTGCCAGGCTGGCAGGCGTCTCTATCAAAACAGTATCCAGGGTGATGAATAACGAGCCTTCCGTAAAAAAGGCCACCCAGGAGAAAGTGTCAGCAGCCATTGCCGAACTGAACTATCAGCCCAACGCCGCTGCCCGCAATCTGGCCGGTACCCGCTCTTATAGCATCGGTTATATCTACGACAACCCTAACGCCTATTATGTAATTGATATGCAAAGGGGTTTATTAGAAGCTTGCCGTAAACACGGTTACGAGTTGCTTATTCACCCGACCAATGCCAAATCGGCGCAGATAGTGCAGGAAGTAATTGATTTAGTGCAGCATGCCAGACTGGCAGGTTTAGTGTTAACCCCGCCTTTTTCTGAAATGCCGGAAATTGCTGAAGCGCTGGAGCGGATTGGCGTTGATTTTGTGCGCATTATCTCGGGCTCTACCCCTTCGCCAAAACTAACCAACTGTGTGCTGGTGGACGACTTTACCGCCGCTTTTAAAATTACCAATCACTTATTGGAATTAGGTCACACCGACATTGCGTTTTTATGTGGTGACGAAGAACACAGCTCCAGTGGCGAACGTTTAGCAGGTTTTAAAGCAGCTTTAACCAAAAGGGGCATCAGCCCGAATGCCAAATATATAGTGCCTGGCAGTTATTCATTTGAGTCCGGGGTGAAAGGCGCTAAATATTTATTGGAACTGCCACATAAACCCACAGCGATATTTGCCTGTAACGACGAAATAGCGGCTGGTGCTTTATTTAGTGCCCGGCTGTCACAGGTAGAAATTCCGCAGCAGCTGTCTATTGTTGGTTTTGAAAACAGCCCTTTTTCGCGTCAAACCTGGCCACCGCTCACCACAGCACATCAGCCGAACAGCACCATTGCCATGCAGGCGGCAGAGTTGTTGTTCCGCCGCAGCCGTCCAGGCCAACAACAAGGTTTGGCCGCTGAACAACCAGTGTTTATTCCGGAGCTGCTGGTGCGCGATTCCACCGGAGCCTGCCCCGGCAGTTCATGACTACTGTTAACCCAGATAAAAAAACCGGCTCAGCAGCCGGTTTTTTTATCTGGGTTAACAAAGCAGTTTAAGGCGAAACTGCCTGCATCATCATGGCCGCTATATAAGCGCCATAAGTACCCAGCGCATAACCTAATACCGCCAGCAGCACGCCAACAGGCGCCAAAGACGGGTGGAAAGCTGATGCAACAACTGGCGCAGAAGCTGCACCACCGATATTAGCCTGGCTGCCCACCGCCATAAAAAATACCGGTGCTTTAATTAAACGGGTCACCAACAATAACAGGCCAGCGTGAATACTGATCCAGACAATACCGACCAGGAACATCACCGGATAATCCATCACTGCGGTCACATCCATATGCATACCAATGGTGGCCACCAGAATATAAATAAACACCGAACCCACTTTAGAAGCGCCCACAGCTTCCAGCTCACGCACTCTGGTCATCGACAACAATAAACCTATGGTGGTGGCGATAACCACTAACCAGAAGAAGCTGCTGGTTAAGCTGTACATGGCAAGTTCTGGTGCATGGGTTTCAATCCAGGGTGCAATCCAGTTGGCCAATAAATGCGAAAAGCCGGCCGCACCAAAACCTATGGCCACCAGGCGCATTAAATCGCTGGTGGTCGGGTTTTTAGAATTTTCCGCCTGATACTTTTCAATTTTTGCTTTGAGCACCTCAATACCTGAGGTATCAGCACCACTGGCCTTATCCAGCCGCGCCGCATTGGCCGCCATCCATAACAACACTGCAGTCCAGATATTGGCCACCAGCACGTCGACCGTGATCATCACTGAAAAAATATCACCACCAACCCCAAACACTTCTTTCATGGCCGCCTGGTTCGCGCTGCCACCAATCCAGCTGCCGGCAACAGTTGACATACCCCGCCAGGCGGCATTGGCACCATCACCTCCCAGTTGTTCCGGGAAAAACTGGCCTACGGTAAAGAGTGCAATAGGAGCGCCAATCACCACACCGGCTGTGCCTGTTAAAAACAGGATCAACGCCTTAGGGCCAAGACCAAGAATGGCTTTAAAATCAATACTTAAAGTTAGCAACACCAGACAAACCGGCAGTAGATAACGCGACGCCATTTTATATAACTCTGACTTTTCGCCATCAATAATGCCAAAGCTGTTAAATAACGCCGGAATGAAATAACACAGCAGAATAGAAGGCACGTAACGGTAAAACTTCTGCCAACCCGGATGGCTGCTGTGACTGGTGTGAAACACAAAACCGAGGATCAAGGCTAATAAGCCAAGCACCACGGCATCATTGGTAATTAAAGCGGTTGATTCTGACATCAGAATATCCCCAGAAACTTATTGGTTGATTCAGGCTTCAGGCAAGGCACAACAGTAAAACTTAACGGCCTACTTCAAAAATAACGATGAAGTGATGGTTACAGCAGTTTTCTGTCGGCTAAATTGCGGCGGAAACCCAAGAACTATTTTTCTCGTTTGCCCGCAATCTAGCATAGATATTGGCATCGGCAAAGCAGGCCTGTGGTTTTGACCGGTCAGAGGTTGTTTTTTGTCGGTAACTAACAAATTACCTAGCTAACTCACCGAAAAACATCGTGATAACCAGGTTATTTTTTACCGACTGCTGAAAAAGAGCACAATGCCTGGTTTGCGCCAAAAACCAGAAGATCCCGAAAGCCCCGGCGATGCTTGCGACAGACACATAGCACTAAAGTACCGTTGTCGAAATAAACCCTGGCGCCTAGCATCGGCTGATATTGGCGGCAGCATGGCTGCGGCAAAACATAAAAAGGTGGATTTTGATGAAAGTATTAATCACAGGTGGCAGTGGTGGTATTGGTTTTGCGGTGGCAACTGAATTTGGCCGTCAGGGTTATCAGCTGCTGCTGGCCGATTTGAATCAGGCGCAGCTTGACGCCAAAGTGGCCGAATTACGCGCTTTGGGTTATCAGGCCGATGCACTGCTGCTGGATTTAACCTCACAAAGCGCCATTGAACAGGCAGCACAACAAGCAGGTGCTGTGGATATTCTGGTGAATAATGCCGGTATTCAGCATGTGGCGCGGCTTGAGGATTTCCCCGAGCAAAAGTGGCAACAGTTATTACAGGTGATGCTGACAGGCCCGGCCATGCTGACCAAAGCGCTGCTGCCCGGGATGCGTGAACGCAATTTTGGTCGGGTGGTGAATATTGGTTCTATTCATGCGCTGGTGGCATCGCCTTTTAAATCGGCTTATGTGGCGGCCAAACATGGTTTATTGGGTTTTAGCAAAGTGGTGGCTTTGGAAAACGCCGACTTTAACTTCACTATTAACACCGTTTGCCCTGCTTATGTACGCACCCCTTTGGTGGAAAGCCAGATAGCGGCGCAGTGTAAAGAGCACAACCTGACTGAGCAGCAGGTCATCGAACAAATTATGCTGGCACCTATGCCGCAAAAAGCTTTTATTGGTGTGGATGAAATTGCCGCCACGACGCTGTTTTTATGCCAGCCGCCAGCCCGGCATATCACAGCACAAACCCTGGTGCTGGATGGTGGCTGGACAGCCCGTTAAACCGTGATGTTGCTCAGCAGCAACACCTGGTGGAAGCCCCTGACAATGGCAAAAAACTCAGGCACAATCAGGGACTTCTCTGAATGATTCAAGCGCCAACTATGATACTGACCCAGGGCTCTATCGGGCTTGGCAGCATTGCTGCTTTGTCTTTGTTGTATTTGCTGGTGCTGTATAGCGTAGGCCGGCTGGGTCGTCGTATTACCGGCACCCATAAACTGGCGCCCTGGGTGTTTAGTTTTGCTTTGGCCATTTATTGCACCTCCTGGGCTTTTTATGGCGTGACCGCTCAGGCCGCTGT
This sequence comes from Rheinheimera sp., assembly GCF_030824435.1. Classification (GTDB taxonomy): domain Bacteria; phylum Pseudomonadota; class Gammaproteobacteria; order Enterobacterales; family Alteromonadaceae; genus Pararheinheimera. The sequence goes on along the minus strand of NZ_JAVBXS010000104.1, from coordinate 10,445 downwards.
CAATGGCTGGTGGATCCCACCCACTTATATCGGCTCTTTGTTATTGTTCTGGTTTGGTTTTGGCCTGATAGCCCGCATAGCCATTGCTTGTCGCAGGTACAAAATTACCTCAGTGGCCGACTTTATTGCCACCCGCTATGGCCATTCGCGCCTTTTAGCAGTACTCACCACTCTGATTGTGCTGACTGCGGTGATCCCTTATATAGCGCTGCAACTACAAGCCGTTTCCACCAGCATTAATGCCCTGGTGCAAAGACCGGCGCATCCACTTTGGTATCAGGACACCGGCCTTTATGTCAGCTTATGGCTGGCCGTTTTTGCCATGTTATTTATTGGCCGCAGCGCCAAAGCCCATCAACCGAACCCTGGTTTAATGACAGCCATAGCTTTTGAATCGCTGGTAAAACTGATAGCGCTGTTGTCAGTCGGCGCTTTTGTTTGCTGGGGTTTATATGACGGTATTGGCAGCATTTTTAGTCAGGCCGCCAACCACCCGGCGGTGCAAAATTTACAACAAAAAGCGCTGCCCACTTCAGTGTATTGGATACACGTACTCTTGGGTTTTGTCGCCACTTTATGTTTACCCCGCCAGTTTCATGTCAGTTTTGTTGAAATTCAGCATTTAAAACATCTGCATCTGGCGCGTTGGGTCTTTCCGCTGTATTTGCTGCTGATGAGCCTGTTTACGCTGCCGGTGGCGCTGGCCGGTATTATGCTGCTTGGCCCGGACGCCAATATAGATTTAGTAGTGCTGCAACTGCCGCTGTCGGCCAACCGCACCGATATGGCGCTGCTGGCCTATTTAGGTGGTTTTTCTGCCGCCACTTCGATGGTGATAGTGGCCACAGTGGTGCTTGGCATTATGATCAGCAACGACCTGTTAACCCCACTGCTGTACCGGCTGCAACAAAAACCCGTTGATGGTAAACCCCTGATTAAAATGGTGACTTTACGCCGTCTGTCGATGCTGGCCGTGCTGACTCTGGGGTATTTATATTACCTCTTAATAGGCACAGAAACAGGTTTAGCCCAGCTTGGCCTGATGGCTTTTGCCTTAATAGCGCAATTAGCACCGGCCATTATTTTGGGCCTGAGTAGCCGCAAAGTGAATCGGCAGGGTGCGCTGGCCGGTTTAAGCAGTGGCGCTTTTATCTGGGCTTATATTTTGTTATTGCCCGAGCTTGGCCGCGCCGGTTTATTAAGCTGGCAGTGGCTGACTCAGGGGCCTTTTGGCGTTAGCTGGTTGGCACCAAACGGGCTTTTTGGTGGTCAGTTTGACAGCATCAGCCTTGGCGTGATGTTAAGCCTGACGGTGAATGTGCTGATGTTGCTGCTGGTCAGTCAATTGAGTAACACCGGCATTGGTGAATGGCTGGAAAGTGGCCGTTTTTTACGCCGTGGCGCCCGCACTGAAGTGAGTCATGCCAGCCAACTGAAAGTGCAGCTGACAGTGCAGGATTGTTATTTATTGGTGCGCCGTTTTGCCGGTGAACGCGAAGCCAGACAACTGTTACAACGCCATTTAAAAACCAGCAGCCCACAACTTGATAAAAAAGCACCACAAAATTTACAACAAGGGGTGGAACGTACTTTATCGGCCGTGGTGGGCGGCGCTTCGATGCGGTTGTTACTAAATGCCACCAGTAAAAACAGTCAGTTACCACTGGAGTCCGTGGCGCGTTTTGTCGACGAAGCCAGTCAGGTGTATTTGTTTAATCAGGCCTTGCTACGTGCCACCATCGACAATATCAGCATGGGCATTAGTGTGGTGGACGCCGATTTACGGCTGATTGCCTGGAACCAGCGTTACCTCGATATGTTTGCTTATCCAACTGGTTTTGTGGAGGTGGGTAAACCTGTTGCTGAGCTGATTCGTTATAACGCCGAACGGGGCTGGCTCAGCCGCTCTTTCGAAACAGGTGTCGAAACCGATGCCGAAGCCGGAGCCAAGGCAGATCCGGCGCTGCTGGAGCAGGAAATTCAAAAAAGACTGAATTATCTGCGCCAGGGCAGCAGTTATAAATTTCAGCGCCGCCAGCAAGACGGCCGCGTTTTTGAAATGTTGGGTAACCCGCTGCCAGGGGGTGGTTTTGTCACCACTTACAGCGATGTCAGCTCTTTTATTGAAGTACAACACGCACTTGAACACAGCAACAATACGCTGGAGCTGAGGGTTACCCAGCGCACTGCTGAGCTGGAGCAACTCAACCAGCAACTGGCTTTGGCCAAAATGCAGCTGGAAGAACAGACCATCAGCAAAAACCGTTTTTTTGCCGCCGCCAGCCACGACTTATTACAACCTTTTAATGCGGCAGCGCTGTTTTGTGGCCTTATTCGCGAAAAAACTCAGGACCCGGAGATTAAACAACTCAGTAAAAACCTGGCCGCTTCGCTGAATTCTGCCGAAGAGTTGCTGGCCAGTATTCTGGAGCTGACCAAACTGGATTCGGGTGTAGTACGTGCTGAACCCAGGCCTTTGGCGCTGCAGCAGCTGCTGGAGCAAAGTGGCCGCGAAGCCGCTGTATTGGCGGCAGAAAAAGGCCTGCAATTTTGTTGTTGTTTAAGCTCGCTGACTATTCAGAGTGACGGCCGGTTACTCAAAAGAGTGCTGCAAAACTTTATCAGCAACGCCATTCGTTATACGCCCCAAGGCAAAATTCTGCTGGGCGTGCGGCGGTTAAAAAACAAAAATGGCCAGCGTTTTGCCCGCATTGAAGTGTGGGACACTGGCCCTGGCATAGATCCGGAAAACCAACCGCTGATTTTTCAGGAATTTCAGCAAGGGCCACAAGCCGACCAAAAAGGTTTGGGTATAGGTTTGGCCATTAGTCAACGTATTAGCCAACTGCTGAACCACCCGCTGTCTTTATATTCGGTGCCGGGCAAAGGCAGTTGTTTTGCTGTGACAGTGCCGCTGGCCGAAGATGCAGCTCCCTCGCCAACTACTTCGGTATTGCCTGAACTCCCAGGCAATTTTGCTGGTAAAAAGATTTTATTATTGGATAACGAACCACAGCTGTTGGGTGCAGTTGCTGAACTTCTGCGCAGCTGGCAATGTGAAGTGCAGGCTGTTGCCACGCCTTTTGCCGCTGTGAATGCACTGCAACAAGGTTTCCAGCCGGATTTATTGTTATTTGATTATCATCTGGACCAGGGCGCAACAGGGGTAGAAGTGGCCAGCCAGCTGCAACAACATTTTGCCGTGCAGGCGCCTGTGGTGATCCATTCGGCCGATCAACAACAACAAACCCGCGACGCTGCGCAAAATGCCGGTTTTCACTTTATGCTTAAACCACTCAAAGCGGCCAGCTTAAAAAGGTTATTACAACGGCTGCTAAAATAACGGCGATTTAAGCTATTGTCATAGCTGGTTTTATCTCAGAATTTGCGGACAGAATTTCGAATGAAGGAGTTGATATGCAACATCCATTTGACGAGCTGCTGGTAAACCCAGGCACCTCAGCCACTGCAGCATTAATTTTTACACCTTGCCCCGGCAGCAAAGGGGTGGATTTAAAAACTTCACTGCAACAACTGAAAGCTACCGGCGCCAAAGCTGTGATCAGTCTGACGCCGGATGAAGAAATGACAGAGCTGCAGGTAACAGAGATGCCTGCCTTGTGCCGCGAGCTGGAGTTACATTGGTTTCATTGCCCTATTGGCGACGATCAGGCGCCGGGTCTGGCTTTTGCCCAGGGTTGGCAGGAAGCCAATGCTTTGGTGCATCAACTGCTGCGTCAGGGTGGCAAAGTAGCCATTCATTGCAAAGGTGGCTCTGGCCGCACCGGCCTGATGGCCGCCAAAATTCTGCTGGAAATAGGCCTGGATAAAATTGATGTTAAACAAAGAGTGCAGGCACTGCGGCCTTATGCGTTAACGCTAAAACCTCATCTGGATTATTTTAATCAGCTGTAAGTTTTGCTTTGTTTTGCGGTGGCGGCTGCAGCTGATGGCTACAGCTGGCGGCCCTATCAAACCCCAGCAAAATAGCAGCTGAAACTAAAGACCAAGCGCCACAGTATCCAGCACCGCATTGCCTTTATGCACTCCACCTTCCAGAGCTGCTGCCGCTTTGGTGCGAAGCAGATAACCACCGTAATCAGCGGTAGCGCCCAGACTAAAAATACCTAACTCGGAAATATGGGCTTGTTGTTGTATTAACCTGCCCTGCTGAAACTTCAACAGTGGTTCTGGCCTTTGTTGCACCAATACAGGGGCCATTAAAAAGTCGCCATCCTGCGGTTTTGCTTTCATGGCCAGTTGCAACGCCTGCTCACCCCGCGCCACATTACCACCGCCTTCATTTTGTTTTTTAAACCACCAGCCCGCCTGGATCAGCTGCTCAATTTGTGGTTTTTCAAGCGCTAACAAGGGCTTTGCCGGCACTGTTAAAGCACAAAGCTGTTGTAGTTCAGCGGCGTGAAAGCCAAAACGGCTGGCCAGCAAAACACGGCCTTGTTCCTGTTGTAACAAGCCGCTGAGCTGTAATTGCAGCCACTTGCTGCCCGAGAGCTGCGTTGGTAAGTCGGGGCATAACAACACATCTTGTTGTTGCAACTGACAACGCCAGGCAAACTGTTGTGCATTGGCAAAATCAGCCGGGTTATAACCGGTGCGAAAATACAATAAATCCACCCTGCTGCCGTTTAGGGTTACAGCGGCGGTTTTGTCTATTATCGCCGCTGCCGCTTTGCCAGCACCCTGCTGCCCACGCAATTGTTGCTGATATAACTCAGCAATAGTGCAACGCTCAACCAGTGCGCCACGTCTGATCAGCGCATCTGCCAGTAGCTGCTGGTCAAAAATATTGTCTTCCTGTGCTTCCACTACAAACACAATTTGTGGTGTCAGACGGCCATGTTTTTGCGCCTGCGCCAGTGCTTCCCGATACAACAAGTTTGCCTGCAATTCAGTGGCATTATTGGGCGCAAGATCTGGCTGCTCAGGCTGTAACAAGGCGCCAAGCTGCACCGATAAAGGCCCCATACCAGCAGCTATGCTGTTGGATTCTATCCATTGCCACTGTTGTTGTTCGTTCAGCATCAGGTCGTGGCGCATTAAAAACACAGCACCGGCTCGTTGTGGCAAGGCCTGTTGCTGTTGTTGTGCATAAGCTGCCGCCAGTTTTGCCGGTAAAGAATCTCCCAACAACACAGGCTGAAACTGCTGCAATAAAAACTCAGCGTCTTTGGCTACTGCAGCCAATAACCGGCCTAACAAAACTGCAGCTTCTGTTGCCTGTTGCCACTGTTTTTTTGTTAAAAACCAGGGCTGTAACGCAACAGGCACCGGCTGAAACCCGGCTTTGTGATTTAACATGCCCAGTTTTAAAGCTGCCATCCTGGTTGTCAGCTGGCTGGGGTTAACACCTGAAGCTTTCCTTGGCGCTGGTACTGCTGGCAACACAGGTCTGTTCATAAAATCTGCTGTGTTAAGCGCTGTGATGTTATTGCTCATACCCCACCTCATTATTTTGCCGCAAACCAAAAATCAATACTAAAACCTGTGACGCAGGCAGTGCCAAACACTAAAAAAATAAACACCAGCAACAAAGGCCACTGAAAAATTCGTTTTAGAATAATCAGTTCCGGCAAGCTGGCACCGGCACCACCTATGGTCAGCGCCATCACAGTGCCTAAACTGACACCTTTAGCCACCAGGCTCATGGCCAGCGGTATCATTGAACTGGCTCTGACATACAACAACACCCCCACCGCAGCAGCCGTTGGAATTAACCACCAGGGTTGCTGCCCCGCTGTTGCCGCCAGCCATTCTGACGGCATATAACCGTGGATCAAAGCGCCCGCTAATACGCCAAACAGCAGATGAGGTAAAAAACTGACGCTTTGTTGCAAAGCTTGTTTAAACAACAGCCATAAGCCGGGCATGGCTGTTGTTTGTGCAACAGCGTCACTACAACCGCTATTTTGACAGCCGCTGACAGCGGGCAAACTGACATAACGCAAAAAACCAGCATGTTGCAACAACTTACCTGCACTTACCGCCAGCAGCAAAATAGCCAGACTGTAAATGATGGTCAGCTCGGCGCCAAAAGTGACCCATAACAGCACCACCAGCAGCGGATTCAGCAGTGGTGATACCAGCAAAAAAGTCATTACCGGGCCAAAATCTGCTTTAGCCCGCAGCAAGCCAACCAGCATTGGCAAGGTAGAACAACTGCAAAAAGGTGTCATAGCGCCAAGGCCGGCCGCCGTAAAATAACCAGCGCCGCCACTCAGTAGTTTTCGGATAGTGTCAGCCGGAAACTTAGCTTGTAGCCAAATGACCAACATGCTGATCAGCACAAATAGCACAACTAACTCGCTAAAAGTGCTGATAAAAAATTGCCAGGCTGCATCAAATTGGGTGTTCATTTTATTCCTCTTTATTTCTGTTTTTATCGAAATATAAAACCGAAATAAAGCGCCTGATAACAGTGCAGCGCAATGCTTGTCACATTTATTTCGATTAACTTAGAAATATAATATTTCCACAAACACCGAATCGTCAACAATTAATTCGACAAATATAGAAATAAAGTTTGAGCTGAAGCCGTTTGTGAAGCTAAAATCTGCGTCAACCACAACAGAGGACACAAAATGGAACTGGAATTTGCCGCAGCACAACTGGCGGAATTAGGCCACAGCACCCGACTGGCGATATTCAGGTTATTGGTGCGCGCTGGCCGCAGCGGTATTAGTGTGGGTGATATTCAAAGCCAACTGGATATTCCGGGTTCAACTTTGTCCCACCATTTAAGCCGCATGATAAAAGTGGGTTTAATGCAACAACAGCGTGATGGCCGCACTTTGTTTTGTTGTTTAAATTTTCAGGTGGTGGAGTCTTTAATGGCGTTTTTAGTGGCCGAATGTTGTGCCGCAGATAACCCAGCCGTTATCCGGGCGCAACCGGAATGTAAAAGTGGCAGTTGCTAAAAGCACTGAAGCTGCCTTGTGGGCAGCTTCAGCAGGTCGTTCATTTGATGTTGCAAAAACCACTGGCAACAGTGTTGCAGCAAGCTACAGCCTTATGATTCTTCGCTATCCTGACGCAGCTTTAACTGCACACCTTTAATAAAGTTACGCAGCACCTGATCCTGACAAGCGCGGTAATGGTGGTGATCCGGGCGGCGGAAAAAGGCACTGAGTTCGTGTTTGCTTAAGCGGAAATCAGACAGCTGCAATATCGCCAGAATGTCGTCGTCTTTTAAATCCAAAGCAATTTTTAACTTACGAAACACAATGTTATGGTTCAGTTTGCTCTCTGGCTCTGGTTGTGGCCCTTCTTTACGGCCGCGTTTTTCAATAATTAAACCGTTTAAAAACTGCGCCAGTTCCAGATCATCAATCAGCGTTGACGCCGGATCTTCGTCTTTTTTCAGCCAGTCACTGACCTGAGCACGGCTAACTTCCAAACCGGCATGGCCAAAAATGCGCATCATGGCGCTGTCATTAAAATCAAAGGCATAACGTAAACGGCGTAAAATCTGGTTATTGGTCACAACAAAGTCCTGCTGTTAAGGAAGGGTGCCGGTTTTTCACCAGACACAAAAATTGGCGACACTTTAGCAGATTTTAAAGCGAAAATCCGCCCGGATGCCGTGTTATCATCCGGCCTTCTTTTTTTGTTGCTGCGGCGCCAGGCCTGATTGTTGCGCCCCACAACCTTGTGGTGGTGTCCTTTTGAAAACTATTGCCGTTTTTGCCGATGTACAAAACATCTATTACACCTGCCGCGAAGTGTATGGCCGTTCTTTTAATTACCGTTTGTTCTGGCAGCAGCTGCAAAGCCAATATGACATTAAATACGCCACAGCTTACGCGATAGAGCGCCACGACGACCAGCAACGCAAGTTTCAGGACGCACTGCGCCATATTGGTTTTGAGGTGAAACTGAAACCTTTTATTTTGCGCAGCGACGGCAGCAGCAAAGGCGACTGGGATGTGGGCATTACCATAGACGTGCTGACCCAGGCGCCGGAAGTGGACGAAATTTTGTTGTTATCCGGCGACGGCGATTTTGCGTTATTACTCAATACCATCCGCGAACGTTTTGCCACCCGCTGCATAGTACAGAGTGTACCAGGGCTTACAGCCCACGCTTTAATACAAAGCGCCGACGTGCATTGGCCTGTTACGGCTGAGATGTTGGTTTAGTTGGGTTTTGGCTTTGGTCTGATATTTATAAGCTGTTGCTGAGTGTCTTCGTGAATGCTGGTAATTTGTGATTCACCAGTGACTGTGCCTGTCACAGGCCTTGCACGAACCACCACCGGCAACTACGCCGTTCGCCCGTTCGCGCCTCCCGCGCTCACTCTTGAATGCTCACTGCGCAGCAGCCGCTGTTGGTTTTGGGGTTTTCACTTCGCTTTGATGGCTGCTTTTAGAGCGATTCAGTGGTGTTTTGAGGCTTTGCACGAACCAGCACCGGCAACTACCATGTTCGCCGGTTCGCGCCTCCTGCGCTCACTCTTGAATGCTCACTACGCAGCCGGTTTCAGGGTCTGTTGGCAGTGTTAAAGGCGGCGCGCTGCGGCCAGATAACAACCACGTATTGCGGTATGAATATGCACAAAATCACATTCTGGTAACGCCAGCAACTCTCTGATCTGAGTATCAGCGTCAGCCCCCTGGCATAAGCGGGCATCTAACATCATCTGCTGCGTGTCAAAAGCTCTTAAACTCAAAGTACGCCGCAGCAACATGGCCGGCACTGTGTCTGGTGCAGGCCATTCCATGGTGTTCATGCCGCTTTGACTGATAAAAATGGCATGGGCCGACTGATAAGGCCCGGGCGCCGATAAATGCGCATAATTCAGCAGTAACATCTGCTCTCCGGGTTCAGCATCTTGCAGACTTAACCGGCATGGAAACCCTGGGGTTTTGTTCGCTTGCATCCGGACTATGCCCAGTTGCTGCAGCTCGGGCTGGCTCAAATGGAACAAATGTGCAAACTGCTGTGGTGCTAATGGCTGTATTTGATAGGTCATGACAAACTCCTTAAAACGGGACCTGCAGAGTAGATAAATACAAGGCGGGCCAGCGATCCGTTTCTTGCCGTATTTACAGCTTAAAATCGCAAGTTCCGGAGCGAAAGCATTGGCTGAAACTGCCATACTGCACAGGAGTATCGCGGAGGCGGAAATGAGTAAAACCAATATTAAACAGCGGGTTATAGCGCTGGCTGATTATATTGAACTGCATGCAGAACAGAGTCTGGACCTGGATCATCTTGCTGCTGAAGCAGCAGTCAGCCCCTTTCATTTACAGCGCACCTTTAGTCAGCTGTTTGGCGTATCACCCAAACAGTTCCAGAATGCTATCCGGGTGCAACGACTTAAACAGGCACTGCGCGGTGGCGCTGAGGTCAGTCAGGCTATTTATGACGCAGGCTTTGGTTCAGTCAGCCGGGTTTATGAGCAACTGGATCAAAATTTCGGCATGACACTGACGGAATACAAAACAGGGGCTGAGGCTGTGCATATTTATTTTGCACTGCGCCAGACTCAACTTGGCTTGCTGCTGATGGCCGCTACAGCAAGAGGCGTTTGTTTTGTACATTTTGGCGACTCAGCTGTGGGCTTGATCCAAAGTCTGCATCAGGAATTTCCCAAGGCGCATCTGCTGCCGACACCAGCGCAAGCCCAGGCTGATTTGGATCTATGGATAGACGCGTTGGAACAGCATTTGGCGGGTGCGGGGCCCAGACCTGATCTGCCTCTGCATTTAACAGGCACCGCCTTTCAATTGTCGGTCTGGCGCTTTTTGAGCACAATCAAAAGCAGTGAAACTGTCAGTTATGCCGATGTTGCCAAAGGCATAGCTAAACCTGCTGCATACAGAGCTGTCGCCAATGCCTGTGGTGCCAATAAAGTGGCAGTGTTAATTCCCTGCCACAGGGTATTACGCGGTGACGGCGCTTTGGGGGGGTATCGCTGGGGAGCAGATCGCAAACAACATCTGCTAAGCCTGGAGGCAACAGCAAGCCAGTAAATCAGCAAGTTTAAATTCGTTTCTGGTTGAGCGGATATTTTTGCTAAAAGCTTAATGCTGGTTGTTTATTATCGGCGAATCATTGGTGCTTTAGCATATTGCACGAACCACCACCGGCAACAACTACGCCGCTCGCCCGTTCGCGCCTCCCGCGCTCACTGTTGAATGCTCACTGCGCAGCAGCCGGTGTTGGTTTGGGGTTTTATTTCGCTTTGGTGGCTGTTTTGTGATTCGCCTACAGCTGAAACCATGTCGGGATATTGCACGAACCACCACCGGCAACTACGCCGTTCGCCCGTTCGCGCCTCCCGCGCTCACTCTTGAATGCTCACTTCGCAGCAGCCGGTGTTGGTTTGGGGTTTAACTTCACTTTGCTGGCTGCGCTGATAAAGCCTTATCAGTCTACATCATTGATTTAAATTGATTTTCAGCAAAGGCAAAACGCAAGACCTG
>NZ_JAVBXS010000002.1 GCF_030824435.1 Rheinheimera sp. | reverse complement strand
GAAGGTTTACGCTTCGCAATCCGTGAAGGTGGTCGTACAGTTGGTGCTGGTGTAGTATCAAAAATCCTGGCTTAATCAGCCGGTGATTTAAAAAAGGCCCTGCGGGGCCTTTTTTTATGGTTTTCTTCTGTCATTGATAACGCGAGCTTGTTTTAGTTGGCGAGCCAGCCAACAAATACCATCTTATAAAAAGCTATCTGATACCCGCTAAAATAAGTTTGCCACCAGAATTGTCACGCTGGCACTACACCACGCAATAAGGAAATTTAAACAACCGTTTGAATTTATCCCGTCAGCATGATAGAACAAACACATCGTACCAGATGGAGAAGCATTGTGAGCCAGTACCAAGCCCCGTTAACAGACATGCAGTTTAATTTATTCGATGTGTGGCAAGCGCCTAAATTCTGGCAACAACAAGTCGCACTGAAGGAACAGTTGGATCAGGACACTGCCGCAGCTATCCTTGAAGAAGCTGCCAAAATCACATCTGAGCTTATAGCCCCTCAGGCAAAACTGGCAGATGAGCAGGGTGTTCAGTTGGAGAATGGGCTGGTGACTACACCAGAGCACTATAAAAGTTGTTATCAGCAGTTGTGTGACGGCGGCTGGACTGGTCTTGCTGGTGATGTCGAATTTGGTGGTATGGGCATGCCAAAAACGCTGGCAAGCCTTTATGAAGAAATGATGTGTAGTGCTGACATTGCTTTTTCACTGTATTCGGGATTAACAGCCGGCGCTTGTGTTGCCCTGAATCAACATGCAGACCAAACAACAAAAGCACTTTATTTACCTAAACTTTATAGTGGTGAGTGGTCGGGCACTATGTGCTTAACCGAAGCGCACGCCGGTTCTGATTTGGGCATTATGCGCACACAGGCAGTGCCGATGCAGGATGGTAGTTATCGCATTAGCGGCAGCAAAATTTTTATCACCGCCGGCGAGCATGATTTAACGTCGAACATTATCCATCTGGTTTTGGCAAAGCTACCGGACGCGCCTGCTGGTTCCAGAGGTATTTCTTTATTTCTGGTGCCGAAGTTTATGGTGGACGCTCAGGGAAATCCCGGCTCGCGTAATGCGGTAACTTGTGGCTCGGTAGAACACAAGATGGGCATTCATGCTTCCGCCAGTTGTGTGATGAATTTTGATGGTGCTATCGGGTATTTAATAGGTGAAGCCAATAAAGGGCTGGCCTGTATGTTTACGATGATGAACTACGAGCGCCTTGCGATGGGCAGTCAGGGTCTTGGTGCTGCTGAGCGCGCTTATCAGAATGCATTAAGTTATGCCAAAGACCGGTTGCAAGGCAGAACCACAGGTAAAGATGCCAATAAAGCCGACCCGATTTTGGGACATGCCGATGTACGACGGATGTTACTGAATATCAAAGCAATCAATGAAGCGGGTCGCAGCTTTTCAGTCTATGTTGCCCAACAGCTTGATCAGGCCAAGTTTGCCGGTGATCAAAAAGCCGAAGCCAGAGCCAACTTATTAACCCCTGTAACCAAAGCTTTTATGACCGACCGTGGTTTGGACGCCTGCATCACGGCACAACAGGTTTTTGGTGGTCATGGCTACATTCAGGAATGGGGTATGGAGCAGCTGGTGCGCGATGTCCGTATTGCCCAGATCTATGAAGGTACCAACGGCATTCAGGCACTGGATTTTGCCGTGCGTAAAGTTGCAGCTGATGGTGGTGTTGCATTAAAAGAGCTGCTCAGCGAAATCGAGAGCGCTTTAGCTATTGCTCCTCAGGCAGAATTGGCTGCATTACTCGGTCAATATCAGCAGCTGCTCACTGAACTGCTGGCAAAGGCGGCACAAGATGCACTGTTGTTGCCGGCAATAGCCTGCGACCTTCTGGACCTGACGGGTTACCTGCTTTATGGCTATATGTGGCACCAAAATTTATTGGCATTAGACACAGCTAAACATAGCCCGGAGTTTATTGCGGCAAAACGTAAAACCGCCCGGTTCTACTTCGAGCGTATATTACCAAAGGCACAAGGCCTTATTTCTTTGTTGCGCCAGCCAGTTGCTGTCATCAGCGAGTTTGAGGAAGGGCTGTTCTGATCACCACATAAAGCCTCTGCTCAAATTTACAGCAGAGGCTTGTGTTTATTATTCAGTTGAGTATAATGCGCGGCCGGTCATTTAAAATGACTGGTGCTCTGGTCAGACAGTCGCTTATAGCGCCGTAGTGACCAAGCAACTACAGTGCCCCCGATTGGGGGGCAAACGTAACATGGTGCATAGGCATTCCCCCCTTGTGGTGTGAACGCCCATGTTTATTTTTGCTCTTTTTTGCTCTTTGAGGCTTTGGTTTATGAGTAATCAAAGGATTCGCATCCGTCTGAAAGCGTTCGATCACCGTTTGATCGATCAGTCAACTATGGAAATCGTTGACACAGCTAAGCGTACGGGCGCACAGGTTCGTGGTCCTATTCCACTTCCTACTCGCCAGGAACGTTTCACTGTATTGATTTCTCCTCACGTCAATAAAGATGCACGTGATCAGTACGAAATCCGTACCCACAAGCGTTTAATCGACATCGTTGAGCCAACAGAAAAGACTGTTGATGCTCTGATGCGTTTAGATCTGCCTGCTGGCGTTGACGTTCAAATCAGCCTGGGCTAATCAGACAGGTTTTTAGAGAGGTTTAGGATATGGCTATCGGTCTAATCGGTCGTAAAGTGGGCATGACTCGCATCTTCACTGAAGATGGCGTATCAATCCCAGTAACCGTAATCGAAGCAACACCAAACCGCGTTACTGCCATCAAAACGCAAGACGTTCATGGCTATAGCGCACTGCAAGTGACTGCTGGCACTGTGAAGGCTTCTCGCCTGAACAAACCAGATGCTGGTCAGTTTGCAAAAGCTGGTGTTGAAGCCGGTCGTGGTCTGTGGGAATTCCGCCTGCAAGACAACGAAGGCGCTGACATTCAAGTCGGCAGCGAGATTACTGTTGAAGTTTTCGCAGA
>NZ_JAVBXS010000084.1 GCF_030824435.1 Rheinheimera sp. | reverse complement strand
TTCATCAGTTTCGGCTTCAAATTTGCTGATGCCGGCATTAAAAATAAACAAATAGGTATTTTTAATATTGATATCCAGAAGCTTCAGCTCATGACAATGTTTATTGTAAGAGCGCAGCTCGTCGGCCAGATTGTCGTATTCCAGATTAATTTCAATTGGATAAGGTGTGACGCGGCCGCTGTAAAAATCGAGCTGGAAATCAATACGTTCTTTTTTCTCGTGTTCAATACGCTCTAACTGGCGTTTGAGCTGATCCTGTTTATTGGTCACCAGATTACGCCTGTCCGACAAGCTGCTGGCTTTGTGCTGCACTTCGGCCAGTTGTTCGTGCAGAATTTCTTCTTCCCGGTCCAGCTCGTCGACTAAATCCTGCTGCTGCTCACGCAGTTCACGCATCTGCTCAAAACGCGCAAAACGTTTTAAATCTTCTTCCGCTTGCAGCATATCGGCGTATAAACGCTCTTTTTCGCGGGTTTTACCTGCTAAATCCTGAGCAACTTCTTCCTGCTGTTCCAGAGTCGCCAGGGTTAATTGCAAAGCTTCAATCTGCTCTTTCAGCTGAATTTTGCCTTCAACCCCCGTCATATCAGGGGCCGATAAATGCGCTAAATCAATAACAGCGCCTTTAAGGTGCAATTTACCCTGACGGAAACAATCAGCCAGTGCACTTAATTGTTCACCAAAAGCATCATCGTCAGTGATTTGTACATCACCGCCTGTTGCGGTTGAAAGCGACAATAAATCCGGGTTCAGCGCTTTAATCAGCTGCTGCACTTCAGGCAAAGACAAATCTTCGCGCAGCCGTGAATACAGGTTGTATTCCAGGTTTTTCAGCTGCAACTTTAAGCTTTTCAGCTGCTTTTGTGTTTGCGCTTGCTGATGCGCCAAAGTAGTGGGGTTTAAATTGGCCGCGCCTTGTAAACTGTGGCTGAGCGACTCATAACTCTGGCGGATATTGCTAAGGTTCGACTGCAAGGTGGCGAGGTTGGTCAGGCCAAAACGCAGCGCCAGGGTGTCGTGTTCACTAAACCATTGTTGCAGTTCAATTTTACGGCCAGACAGTTCTTTAATTTGCCCGACGTATAACCGCTGTTTTTCTTCCAGCTGACTTTTTTCGCGGTGCAGCTCTTCGAGGTTGCCGGAAAGTTCGCCTTGTTGATCTTCTAAATAACTCTGAAACTCCACCAAAGCTTTATCAAGTTTTGGCGCATAAGCACCTAAACGGCCTTTGAGTACAGCACGGTTATCCAGCAGGTTTTCCAGTGCTTCCACTGCTTGTTGCTGGTTTTCCAAAGCTTTCAGCTCGCGCCTGTCGCGGTTTACTTTTTCAAAGGCATTATGCCAGACGGTATAAAAATCGACTTTCGGGTCGCTTAAATGGCGGGCAAATACTGGCAACAATAGCCGTTTGACGTCCTGCGCCGTTAAGCGGTGCAGGTTTAAAATCCGGCGGAAAATATCTTTATAAACAGGCGCATCGCTAACATTGGTCAGCGGGATCATGCGAAGATTAATTTTGCTGTCATAAGGGGTGGCGCCGCCTGTGAGTAGCGCGTTTAGCTCAGCAGGTTTAAGCTCCAGCGGGTCAAAACCCAGCTCACGCAGATGATGATCCAGCTTGTTGTACTTCACAATGCTGTTATTCACCAGATAGTGGTCCAGGTTCAGTTTGCCGTTATAACAAAAATACTGGTACTGATAACCGGCAATTTTGCCAAGGCCAGCCACACCAATCACCACAGGACCGTTGGGCAAATTGGCTTCCAGCAGAATGTAACTTTGGTCTGTGCCAAAATAAAATTTGCGGGTTTCGTCTAAATCGTGGCCGTCCCATTCGGTTAAACGTAAATCGTTAATCAGCGGAAACTGTAAAGCGTTAATCACCGAACTTTTACCGGTGTTGTTTGGCGCGCAAATCGACGCGGCGTCGTCCAGCGGGATCACACACTTGGCGTAACCTGCGGTATTTAATAAAGCGAGCTTGGTTAAGCCGTATAACTCAGACATCGGCCTGCTCCTCTGTATTGGTTTCTTCGGTCAGCTGATCAACCGCCATTAAGGCATCAAGGTAGCGGTAAATGGGGGAGAGCAGTTTAAATTGTTCACCCTGGGCTTTGGCAAAACCGTAACGTAACATCCGGTTCATCACTTCACGTTTGAGGTCGGTGGCTGAATAAACTTCCAGCTGCTCAAATAAGTGATATTGCTGCTGCAAAATGCTGGCAAGAATTTCATGACTGATTTCTTCTTCAAACATCACCCGCAGTGGGTCCTGACCTTTATCGGCAAAAAACTCCACTAAAGCATAAGTGGTCAGCGCAAATAACCGGGAAATTTTGCCCATATTGACTGTGGCATCGTCCACTTCAAAATGGAAAAAACCACGGCTGTCGCGTTTCAGTTGATTACCCAAAGCGGTAAATAACGCGCTGTAAGCATCTTCGTTGTTGTCGAGCTCTTGCCAGAGGGCAAAATCCTGCTCGCTGATATGAAAACCTGTGCTGAGTTTTTTATGAATTTCAGCAAGTTGGCTCAGTTGTTCCAGTTCAATCTGCATCAGTTATGTTCCTGACTGTGCTGTAGGGGCAAAAGGGTGGAGCTTCAGGCGGTAACCATTCACTTCAAGTTCGGTTAACTGCTCTAAATGTTGTAGTTTCAGGCTTGGAGCGCGGCTAAGTTCCTGATACAAAAATAACATTTCATCAACCGGCAACTGCGGGTAACTTTTGGCAAGCCATAAAGACAAATCGGTATTGGCTTTTTGTGTGCGGGCAAATTTCAGCACATCAGCCAGCTCAGGCACCCGGATATTGTGATGTGCGGCCTGGTCAACCTGCTGTGGCATCTGGTAATTGTCGTCCTGATAATCCACCAGTTCTGCCATATAACTGGTGATTTGATTGGCCGAACCCAGGCTGAATTTCTGATGATCTGAGCTGAATTTGGGCACTAATTGCTCAAGCGTTGGCTCCAGACCTTTTTTACGCAAAAGTGCCAATAAAGCGCTGGCGTTACGTGACAACAAAGTATTTTTACGCAGCTCTTCGCGAAGTGGCATCAGCACGTCTGTGCTGCGAATCAGCGACTCACGACCCAGCTGGTTCATTTCCAGCAAACGGGTGCGCAGCTGCACTAAAGGTTCTTTTTCGCCCTGTAAAAAGCCGGTTTGTTCAATATGGATAATGAGATCGCTGAGCAGCAATTCCAAAGCGCCAATGCTGTGCTGGAAAGGGCCATTGATATCAATCATTTGCAATACAGGCTCTATGTATTCATCAAAAGCTTCCATTACAGCGCTGTATCTTTTCGCCAGACTTAATTTGCTTTCGTCGGCTTTGGCCTGTTCAACCAAATGCAAAATGGCACTTTCGTTTTTACGAAAGTGTTTCACCACTTCACGCACCCGCTCATCCATTAACCTGATAAAACGGCGCATTTCGCTGACATCTTTACCGTCGGCGGCGGTTTTTAGTTTGCCACGCAGCCGGTCTAAATCTTCAATGCGGCTTTGAATATCACCGACAGTACCGAGTTGATGCTCCTGAATAAGGAACTGAATAAATTCAAGCACAGCACGGTTCAGTTCCAACTGGCTGGATTTGGCCAGTGGAATCAATACTTCCTGTTGCAACAACCTTTGCGCTTCACGAAACACCTGTTCGCTGCTCAAGCCTGGGTTATGGCGCTGAATAAGTGCCTGTACATCCTGAAAACTAAAACTGCCAAGCGCACTTCTGCTGACCAGTGTTTCCAGAACAGGCCAATGCTCATCGAGGCATTTAATGACTTTTTTTGCTGATAGCATGAACTCGTAACTTTTTGTTAAAAAATTAAGGGGTATAGACCAATGTATGCCCAGATGTGGATGGTGATAAATGCCTGACGGTGCTAGAATGCCGCCCCGCAAATTGGCCACTTCCACTGTCTACAACCTGGTGAAAATATATGTTAACAGCCGTAATACTGGGCTTGGTTGCCCTAGCTTTTGTGCTCATCGTTATAGAGGATATTATCCACGTAAACAAGGCAAAAACGACACTTTTTTTCGGTACTCTGTGCTGGATTTTAGCATTTATTTTTCCAATGCATGGTGCTACAAGTGCCGAAATTGGCGAGCAACTGAACCATAACTTGTTAGAAATAGCCACTTTGTGGTTATTTTTGATGTCAACTATGACTTTTGTTGCTTATCTCAACAGCAAAGGTTTTATTTCACAGATGGTGCAACGCATGTTGCCGTCAGAGTTATCGGAACGCCGGTTGATGTTTATTATCGCGGCTTTTGCTTTTGTGTTTTCCTCTTTTGCCGACAACGTCACGGCAACTCTGGTGTCCATTGCGGTGATTGCCAGCCTAAAAATGGACGTGAAAAAACGGATTAAATACGCAACCTTAATTATTTTTGCGGTCAATAGTGGTGGTGTGTCGCTGATCACTGGTGATGTGACCACCCTGATGTTTTTCTTAAGTGGCAAAGTAACCATTGCTAATCTGTTGTTATTGATTCTACCGGCATTTTTTGCCGTTGCCGTGCTGGCGATTTTGTTATCCCGTGGCATGAAAGACCGTATTGTGATTGAAAAATCAACCAAGCCTATCGAAAAAGCCGATGCCATTATTGCCGGTATTTTTGCTGCAACTATCGGCTCAACGCTGCTGCTGAATATTCTGTTCCAAATTCCACCTGTACTGACCTTCCTGTTTGGTCTTGGCATTATGTTTTTAAGTGCACAATATTTACTACGCAAAAAAGCCACCCAGAGCATTCTGAATTATGTGCGGGAAGTAGAATTTGAAACCCTGTTGTTTTTCTTAGGTGTGTTGTTGTTGGTTGGCATCCTCAAAGAAATTGGTTTCCTGAACAATTTCACTAATCTGTACAATGTGTTACCACCACTTCAGGCCAACTACCTGATGGGAATTTCCTCATCGCTAATCGACAACGTGCCATTAACGGCCGCGCTGTTAAAAGCAGATTTAACCATGACTGCGGCTGAGTGGTTATTGTTGACCTACGCAACTGGTGTTGGTGGTTCGATTTTAATTATTGGTTCAGCGGCCGGTATTATTGCCATGAGCAAAATTAAAGAACTGACTTTTGGCAGTTATTTTAAAATGGCCGGTTACCTGTTGTTTGCATATTCATTGGGTTACACCGGCGTGTACTTTTTTGGCCAGTTTGCCAGCTAAGATTATGTTTTAACTTGATAAAAAACGGCACTTTGGTGCCGTTTTTTATTGATGAACTGTGTGCATTTTTTTGTGAAAAGGTATGGGTTCCGGTTGTTGCAGGTTCTACATCTTTTGGCTTTGACTTTAGTCTGGACATCTAAAAGTCTGTTGCCTTTTGCAAAAAACTGCAGTATCTTGGCCGCGTCAATCATATCCGATAGACCAGAAGAGGAGCGTTCACCAGGTAGTTCAGGCTAGGTAGCTATAAACCTTAACCTGAATGATGGGGATGAACGCCGAGGACAAGATGCCGTAGCAACATCTTGTCCGGTCAAAAGGGCTGAATCCCTGCGACTGTCACCTGAAACCCGGTGGAGAGCTTCTGGCCTTTGTTCGTCTGCAATCAGACAGCAAACAGCACAACTTTCTGCTGTGGGCTCTGTCTGATTGTTGTGCCGCAAATGCCATGCTCTGCTTATGTTTTTTATAAGGAGAGAAACCTTGTCAAATCTACAAAATTCCGGTGCTGCTGCACCACTCAGTCCTGTTTTGAACCAGAACCCGTTGATCGTTGCCAAATTTGGTGGCACCAGTGTGGCCGATTTTCCTGCGATGTCCCGTTGTGCCGATATTGTGCTGGCCGACCCCAGCATTAAATTAATTGTTGTCAGTGCCAGTTCCGGCGTTACTAACTTATTGGTCGACATAACCAAAGCTGCTGATGTGGCGGGCCGTGTAAGCCACTACGCTGGCGTAGAGCGTATTACCTACAATGTGCTGCAACAATTACAGCAACAACATTTAGTCGGTGCTGCCATAGAGCAGTTGCTGCTTGAGCTGAAAACCCTGTTAAATGCTGAGCGTGCTTTTACCGACGCTGAAAAAGATCTGGTGTTGTCTTTTGGCGAAAGATTAAGTTCAGTGTTGTTTGCTCAGGTGTTGGCCGAGCGGGGCGCAGCTGTCAGCAGTTTTGATGTACGCCGCGTGATGCGCACCGACAGCCGTTTTGGCAAAGGTGAACCACAAATTGATGTGATTGCAACTTTAACAGCGCAATATCTGCTGCCACTGCTGAATCAACAACTGATTGTTACCCAGGGTTTTATTGGTGCTGACGCAAAGGGCCAGACCACGACTTTAGGCCGTGGAGGTTCTGACTACAGCGCTGCTATTTTAGGTGAAGCGGTAGGCGCCCGTGTGGTGCAAATCTGGACTGATGTGGTTGGTATTTTTACCACAGATCCGAGACTCACCAGCGACGCCCGTTGTATTGCTGAAATCAGCTTTGATGAAGCAGCAGAGATGGCTACTTTTGGTGCCAAAGTATTGCATCCGGCCACCCTTATTCCGGCAATGCGGCAGAATATCCCGGTGTTTGTCGGCTCCAGCCGTGAACCGGACGCTGGTGGTACCTGGATTTCCAAACAAGTAGATACCAAACCCTCGTACCGTGCTATTGCGCTGCGTAAAGCCCAAACTTTAATTACGGTAAAAAGCCCGGCCATGTTGCACGCTGCAGGTTTTTTGGCGCGGGTGTTTGATATTTTAAGCCGTCATCAGATTTCGGTTGATTTGGTCACTACGTCTGAAATCAGTGTGGCTTTAACTTTGGATGATGCGCCAGGCAGTGCCTTTAGCAATTCGATTGAACCTGCGTTGGCTGAACTCAAAGCGTTTTCTGAAGTGACGGTGGAGCAGGATTTAAGCCTGATTGCTGTGATTGGTAACCATCTGCACAGCACCCGCGGTGTGACAGGCTCGTTATTTCAGGCGCTGGAGAAAATTAATATGCGGCTGATTTGCCATGGTGCCAGCAGGCACAACCTGTGTTTTTTGGTACAGGATCAGGAAGCGGCCACAGTGGTAAAAGAGTTACATCAGGCGTTGTTTTGACAGTAAGCTGACCATTAAAAAGGAAAAACCGCCAAAGGGCGGTTTTTTTCTGAAGTTATAAGATGTTCAGTAACAAAGCCACTTGTTGCTGCAATGCAGAAAGTAGCAGCCAGTGTGGTAACTAAGCAAATAACTGTTTGATATCGTTAAACTTGACGACGAAATCCGGTGAACGGTAAAAATCTGTTGAAGGGATCAGACCGATATCAACATAAGGTTTCAGCAGCTGTGGCATATCGCCTTCGCCGTGGAAGCGGTTTTGTTTGATAGCGGCAATACGGATAAAGTCGACATAAGAAGGGTGCGTCGGTTGATAGCCCGGTACATCCCACTGCTCAGCCACTTCGATCAGTTCGTTTGGGAAACCCCAGGTGCGCAAGATAGTGGCGCCGATTTTGCCGGAGATATTATTGATGGAATTTTTAATAAAGTTTTCGTCACCAAAAATATCCAATTGTTTTTCAGCTTCGGTCAAGATGGGCAAGGCACCAATATTGTGCACTAAACCCGCCAGCGTCATAGTATCGAAATTTAACGCCGGATTTTTAAAATTTGCATTGTGTTGCGCCATAGCTGTCAGCGCAAAAGCGGTCAACTCCAGCGTTTCAGCCCAGACTAAATCCATTTGTTTTTTAATAAAAGCAGTTTTGGAGACAAAAAGTTGCTCCATAGCCATCGAGGTCACGACGTTTTTAATATAACGCAGACCAATGCGGGTGGTGGCCTGATGGAGTGAGTTTACGTGCACACCACGACCAACAAAAGCACTATTAGCCACTTTCATAATGCGGGCTGACAACGCCGGATCATGCGAAATCATGTCGGCCATCTGGTTAAGGTTTACATTTGGGTCATCAGCCATCTTGCGGATTTTTAACGCGATTTCGGGCAGGCTGGGTAATACTAAACTATCGTTACGAATTTTTTCGACGAGAATGGTTAATAAGGCATTTTGCGCAGTCATATCAGAACCCTGTAACAGCTTGTTGTTATGTGTGAGGAAAAGCAGTTGTTTGATTATTGTCTATTCCGTATTGCTTTCACAGCACTGTGACTAAAAAAACTGCGCTGGCGAAAGATTATTTTTATATTCTGGAACAGGTAGTTAAGTTCGAAATTTTTATTTTACTTTTGTTCCGAAAACCATTTAGGTTTTCAGAATTTATCCAGCAGACTACGTTGGTACTGACTTGGGTCCAGCTTTAGACCAGCCTGACGGATTTTGTCTTCCAGTTGAATAAGCTCAAGTTCCAGCTCCTGCAGATTCAGCACATTATCGTCCAGTTGCCATAACTGCCGTGAGCCATGGTAGTTATATAACATGATGATCATGGCATCGACATTACCGCTGTTGATGGCTTGTTTGAGGTGGGTCAACTTGCGGTTGATCTGGTTCAGTTCCTGTTTTAAATCCCAGACATAAGCGACTTCATAAAAATAAGCAGAGTGTTTTAATTTTTTTAAGCAGGCAGCCGCTATTAAACCACCAGTACTGACACCAAGCAGATTCCAGACAAAGTTATCACCTTCAGGGCCACCCAAATAATGGATCAGCACACTGGATATACCCACACCCAGTGCCGCAAATACCGCAATGGCCATCACGATAATGACGTTGAGGTGACTGCGGTAGGTATCTTTGTTGATGTCTTTAATTTGCATAACAGGTGTGCATCCAGAGCTCAGTTGTTGATCTGCAGGCAGGGCAACAAGCCAACTGCATAAAGTATGCGATAAGACAGCAGCGAGGTTGGCTCAGAAGCAGGCTGATGACCGGACATCGGTTGGTGGTTCAAGGCGCAAAGCAAAAAACGACCTGACAACATGCTGTGTTCCTTCACTGCTGATAGGGAGTTTCATTTTTGCTTAACTAACCGCCATTGTAAAGCAATGCTTTGGGGATTAATTTTAAAAAACAACACTTTGCAGCTGAGTGTTTTCAGCCTGAATTGCTCAAAGCACCCTCTGTTGTCTGCTGCTCAGACAAGGCAAATAACTTATCGCGCAGCCGCCAGAACCGGCCATCTTTGCGGGCAATAACGGCTGCGGGCGCTTGTAATCTGTGGACTTGCGCCAGAATTGCTTTGACCGAGCTGACATCAAAAGGGCGATGGCGGTCAGTTAAATGCGGCGGCACAAAAATGCGGCCAAAGCGCTGGCGCTGCGCTTTGCTGGCCAGAGGCCAGAATTCATGTAGCTGTTGGCCTTGAGCGTCGATATAACTGACTTTTAATCTGCTTTGCCCTTTGTTGTCTTGTTGAGCTGCCAGCTGCAGTGTGACAGGGTAGAGGATCAATGCATCTTTAAGTTTCAGCGCTTCCTGCAATTTTTTATCAGGGTCCACCAGCACAGTCTGGCACTGGTTACATTGTCTGGCCGCTATATCCTGATCGGCGCCACATTCCGGGCAAAACTTGGCTTTAAAACGGTAACCACAAGGCTGAATATGATGTAAATCACTGCGATCAAAACCCTGACAACGACGGCCATAATGTTCCAGCACCAGACCATTGACGTCGGTTTTGCCCCAGAAGGTATTGGCAAAATTGCATA
Source organism: Rheinheimera sp. (assembly GCF_030824435.1). Lineage (GTDB taxonomy): Bacteria > Pseudomonadota > Gammaproteobacteria > Enterobacterales > Alteromonadaceae > Pararheinheimera. The sequence continues at coordinate 15,001 of NZ_JAVBXS010000084.1, read as the reverse complement.
AAGGGCAGGGAACAGTCACCAGCTCAGCACCAGAAACGGGCGGCGGTGTGCCCACTTCCGGTAAATGTAAGTCGTACATATTGCCGGCATAATCCAGCACCAGACAGTCGGTTTTGCCGGGCGCTAAACGCAAACCGCGGCCGACAATCTGCTGATACAAACTGACAGACTCTGTTGGCCTGAGCACTGCAATTAAATCAACATGAGGGGCGTCAAAACCTGTGGTCAGCACAGCCACATTCACCAGATATTTCAGCTGTTGGTTTTTAAAGGCCTGAATAATAGCCTGGCGTTCACTGGCGGGTGTTGAGGCTAAAATCAGCGCCGCCTGATCAGCGGGCAGATAAGACAACACTTCACGGGCATGATTGCTGGTGGCGGCAAAAATCATCACGCCTTTGCGCTCTTTGGCGTAATGTTTGACCTGGTCAATAATTTGTGGGGTCACTCTTTTGGCGCTGTTAATAACAGCCGCCAGTTCATCTTCGCGAAAATAACCGGCAGCCGTTGGTTTTAAACCGGAAAAATCGTAACTCAGAAGTGGGGCATCCAGAACTTTGGCTGGTGTTAAATACTGTTGCTCCAGCAAATAACGCAAAGGCAGTTCAAAAATGCAAAATTTAAAAAAACGCGGTTCGTCACTGCGCACCAAACCGCGGCTATGGTACTGATAAATAAAGCCTTGACCAAGCCGATAAGGGGTGGCTGTTAACCCCAGAATTTTAATACCCGGGTTTTGTTCACGCAGGTGACTGATGACCTGGCGATAACTGCTGTTATCGTCGTCCGGCACCCTGTGGCATTCGTCAATCACCAATAAACTAAAACTGGCACTAAAATCGCTGAGATTACGCGCCACCGACTGAATAGACGCAAACACCACCTGACTGTCGGTTTCTTTACGTCCCAATCCCGCCGCATAAATGCTGGCGGTCAGGCCATATTGTTGATATTTACTATGATTTTGCTCAACCAGCTCTTTCACATGCGCCAGCACCAACACCCGGCCGCGCGCAATACGGGCCAGTTCAGCAATCACTAAACTTTTACCTGCGCCTGTAGGCAATACCACCACTGCGGGCTCAGCAAAAGCGCGGAAATAATGTAACACCGCCTGTACTGTTTGTTGCTGATAATCCCGCAGCTGGTACATAACAATCTGCTTCACAAAGGCTGGTTAAAATTGGGGTCGGCAAGCCGGGGAAAAGGCAGTGGAACAGTCCGGCGCTTCTTATTGCTTGCGCTCCAGACTGCATAACACTGCCTGACAACCTGTTAGTTCAGGCCTTTGTGGCTGAATAACATGGCTTTTTCTGCCAGGAAAGCGGCTTTAATTTGTTTGTTGTCATCACCCCAGACACAACTACGGGTGCCAAGCGCTTCTTCACAGCTAGCTGGCTCGCCAATCAGCGCCGTGACTTCGTTGTAGGTCATGCCGGTTTTTAACTGCTGGTAGTTTTCCATCGATAATTTGCTACAGGCAGCCAGGCTGAATAACAGTGCGATAGTGAGTAATTTTTTCATGGATATTCCTTTTAACCGAAGTTTTATTGTTTAAGGGGTAGTGACCGGGGCTATGTCCGGTGTGATGTCCGGTGTTAAGTCCGGTGTTGCCATAGGTGGTGTAAAACGGCGGATTTGCAGGATCAAACCAAGATGCGGATGGTCCAGATAATGCAGATTGCCAATTAACAACCGGGTTTGTTCTTTGCTGTGGAAACTTTGTAACTGGCTGCCGTCAGCCGATAATTTACGTAAATTAAATTCAGTTTCGGCAAACAACATACGTTCACTGTAGAGCCTGATTAAACCATCCAGTTGCCAGACAGCACCGGCTGCAACAGCCTGATGCTGTAACAGCGGGTCGCTTTGCAAAGGCTGTTTAGGTTGACGTTGTAGTTGTTGCTCTAATAACTGAATTTGACTGGTTAATCTTTGCTCCTGGCTGTGGGTCAAATCAGGTTGGCTGGCTTTGGCACGGCCAAAATAATCAAAACTCTGCGCAAAATTACGACCGCCAAACCAGCGGCTTGGCACCGACTGACGTTTGGTGCCTAGTTGCTGACGCCACACCGTATGCAGCAATAACTGATGGCCGGCACGGTGTTTCAGCTGATATGCCAGGTCGTTCAGCGCCAGCGCAGTTTCAGGCGCCAGATAGATGCTGTTCTGATGTGTATCGCTGCCAGCCGGTGTTAACGGCGCTGCTTGTGGCGCTGCCAGCAGCGGCGGCTGCATTAACTGATAATCGGGTTCTTTGTCAGCACCGGTAGTTGAGGTCAAAGGACAAAGTTGTGGCAGTTCAAAAGTTGCAGTTAAATTCAGGCTGCTCTGGTTTTGCCTGAAGCTAAAATCGGCCAGAGATGCCTCATCAACAATAAAAAGCGGTGTTGTTGCTGTTTGTATATCAAGTTGTAACGTTGGCTCTGTCTCAAGTCCTGCCGTATTGGTTTGACAACCAGGCAGAGCTGTTGCCAAAGCGGTTAAATCCGGTTGATACAAAGGGCTTAACAAGTCGACTGCACCAGCAACATTAATTGGCGTGACTTGTGGTGGAAACTTTTCCAATAAAGCTTGTAACTCATCGCGGCTAAAAGCCAACAATTCAATTTCAAACCAGGAGCTTTCAATACTCTGGGCTTTGGCAGGTGCTGTGCCTGTTGCACTCAGCAACATCAGGCTGAGCAGCGCAAATTTTTTCATTGTTGCTGTTTCCAGGTTCACTATGTTGAATGTCGTTAAAAATTAACTTGCTGTTTAAAGGCGGGGCTTTTACAAAAGCCCCGGCAATTTTACCTTAACGGGTTTTACCCGCAGTGCCTTTTGTTTGCATATCTTCAAGTAAGGCTCTGACCAGCTCCAGCCGCTCCTGACTGGTGTTGGTGGTGATACTGAATTTCAGTTTATTGCCACCCTCGAGTTTATAAATGCGCGATTGGGTTTGAATTAACTGAATAATATAAACCGGCTGTACCTGAGTGCGTTCGGCAAATTCAACGGTGCCACCTTTGGGGTTTACTTCCAGCCGTTTAATACCAAGTGCCTGCGCTTGCTGTTTAAAGCGGGTCACAGCCACTAAGTTTTTGGCGGCATCCGGCAATAAACCAAAACGGTCAATTAGCTCTACCTGAATTTCATCCAGTTCTTCGTTGTCGCGGCTACTGGCCAGACGTTTGTAGAATGATAACCTTAAGCTGACATCCGGAATATAACTATCCGGCAGTAAAGCCGGAATTTTCATATCAAGCTCAGACTGACTGCTTAGCATCATATCGAGGCTGGGTTCACGGCCATCTTTTAATGCCTGTACTGCTTCTTCCAGCATTTCCATATACAAAGTAAAACCAATGGACTCAATCTGACCACTTTGGTCATCACCCAACAATTCACCGGCACCGCGAATTTCCAAATCGTGACTGGCAAGCGCAAAACCGGCGCCTAAATCTTCCAGTGCTGAAATAGCTTCCAGCCGTTTTTGTGCGTCGCTGGTTAAACGTTTGGGTGGTGGCGTTAATAAATAGGCATAAGCCTGATGGTGCGAACGACCCACGCGGCCACGTAGCTGGTGCAACTGTGCCAGACCAAAGTTATCTGCCCGCTGAATAATAATGGTATTGGCGGTGGGCACGTCTATGCCGGTTTCAATAATGGTGGAGCACAGCAGCAGGTTAAAACGCTGGTGATAAAAGTCCGCCATAATGCGTTCCAGCTCACGCTCCGGCATCTGGCCGTGGGCTATGCCTATCAGTGCTTCGGGCAATAATTCAGCTAAATCGGCGGCGGTTTTTTCAATACTGGCGACGTCATTGTGCAGATAATACACCTGACCACCGCGCATAATTTCCCGCAGTACCGCTTCGCGGATAAGGCCAGGTTCGTTTTCCCGCACAAAAGTTTTGACTGCCAGCCGTTTGGCCGGTGGTGTGGCAATAATAGAGAGATCGCGCATGCCGGATAACGACATATTTAAAGTACGTGGAATAGGAGTGGCGGTCAGCGTCAGAATATCAATATTGGCTCTGAGCGCTTTGATTTTTTCTTTCTGGCGTACGCCAAACCTATGTTCTTCATCCACGATCAAAAGCCCGAGTTCACGGAATTTAATATCGTCTTGTAACAGCTTATGGGTACCAATCAGAATATCCACTTTGCCGGCTTCGACGTCGGCCAGAATGGCTTTTTGTTCTTTGGCGCTGATAAAACGCGACAACACTTCCACTCTGACTGGCCAGTTGGCAAAACGGTCGCGAAAGTTCTCAAAATGTTGTTGTGCAAGCAAAGTGGTGGGCACCAGAATGGCCACCTGATGGCCGTCATCAACAGCGACAAAAGCTGCACGCATCGCCACTTCGGTTTTACCAAAACCAACATCACCACAAACCAGCCGGTCCATCGCCTGAGGTTGTTGCATATCTTTCAGTACTGCGGCGATAGAGTCTTGTTGATCGGCGGTTTCTTCAAAGGGGAAACCATCGGCAAACTTCTGATAACTTTCATCATTAATTTTAAAGGCGTAACCTTTTTGCGCGGCGCGCATGGCGTATACATCCAGCAGTTCCGCCGCCACATCGCGGATTTTTTCCGCCGCTTTACGCCGGGCTTTTTCCCACTGGTCGTTGCCAAGTTTATGCAAAGGCGCGTGTTCGGCATCTGCACCTGAATAGCGGCTCAGCAAATGTAAACTCGACACCGGCACATAAAGTTTGCTGCCGCCGGCATATTCAATAGTGACAAATTCAGCGCTGATACCAGCCGCTTCCAGCACCTGCAAACCCTGATAACGGCCAACACCATGTTGCAGATGCACCACAGGACCGCCAGGGTTTAATTCCGCCAGATTGCGGATAATGGTGTCGCTGGACACCTGCTGGCTGTGTTTACGCCGCCGGCGCTGGCTGATTTTCTGGCCGAATAATTCGTTTTCGCTGATAATCGCAATATTGGCGCCGTCCAGCAGCCAGACCCCTTGCTCCAGCGCACCTATGGCAATGGCAACATCTTCGTTGCTTTGTATAAACTGTTGAAAACCAGCCACTTGTGGTACACGAATGCCGGCTTTTTGCAACAATTGCAGCAGACTTTCGCGCCGGCCTTCAGACTCCACCCAAAACAGGCAACGGCCTTTTAGTTGTTTTTGTTGCAGCATAAAATCGCGCAGCAGTGCTAAAGGCTCGGCCAGCTGATGATTGACCGTTAAGTCGGGCAGAAGCTTGGCTTTGAGGTTGGCCACACCGGCTTTGTTTGGCAATTCAGCACGCGATAACCGCAGTCTGGGCCTGGGTTTAAGCTCAGCAAAAAGTTCTTCAACCGGAAAATACAACTGCGTTGGTTTTAAAATAGGCCTTAATAAATCAATGGCCCTGTCCTGATAACGCCGCTCCACGTCCTGCCAGAACCGCTGCGCTGCGGCTTCAATATCGCCCAGTTGCAGTACCACAGTGTGGTGTTGGAAATAACTCAATAACGACACTGTGCCTGGTGCAAACAGCGGCAGGTAATATTCAATACCGGCCGGCAATAAACCCTGACTGACCTGCTGATACAAAGATTCTTTTTCGTTACGCGCCGGAAACAGCTCACGGTAGCGACTGCGAAAACGTTCAATGGCGGTTTTATCCAGCGGAAACTCGTGGGCTGGCAACAATTCGACTTGTTGTACCTTGTCTACTGTGCGTTGGTTGTCCGGGTCAAAGGTGCGTAAGCCGTCTATTTCATCATCAAGAAAATCAATACGATAAGGCAGGTTGCTGCCCATAGGGTACAAGTCAAGCAATGAGCCGCGCACAGAAAACTCACCGTGCTCCATCACCTGATCCACAGCTCTGTAACCCACTTGCGCCAGCTGGCGTTTTAAGCTGGTTAAATCCAAAGTCTGGCCTTGTTTTAAAATCAGACTTTGTTGTTGCAGATGGCTTTGTTCACAAAGCCGCAGCATCAAAGTGCTGACCGGCACTATCACTAAACCCTGATTTAAGGTGGACAGCTGATACAAGGTACGCAGACGCTGCGAAATAATATCCTGATGCGGCGAAAATACGTCATAAGGCAAAGTTTCCCAGTCGGGAAAACTATAGATGTTCTGGCTATCGCCTAAAAATACCGTCAGCTCTTGCTCAATGCGCAGTGCTGTTGGGGTGTCAGGCACCACCAGCAAATACAAACCACCATGCCCGCGCATTAACTCGCTTAAAGCCAGAGGTAAAGCTGCACCAGACAAATTGCCCAGTTGTTTTAAATCCTGCGGCCCTGTTGGCAGCGGCAACGTTAAATTCAGACGCATTACAAACCCCGCCACAGCAGTATCGTCAATGGATGCTGGCTGCGGTTAAAACAAAAATTAACACTGAAAAATGCCGGGCAATCTGTGCCCTTTTTTAAATTGTGTAACAGTCAAGAAGTTGCTGTGTTGAGCACAACAGCGATTTTTCCAGACGAAAAAAACAAAACAACAGTTAGTCTTTTTCCCGCAACTGACGTTGCTGCGCTTTACGTTTTAGTTGTCTTGATTGTTCATGCAGACTGGCGCGTACTAAAGTTTCACGGTCTTCATCGCGAATACGGCTGACTACCGCCTTGATCATAAACTGGCTATTGTTGACCAGAGCTGTATCTGAACCGGTATAGGTGTTCAGGTCGGCGGGTATTAAGGTTGACTCCAGCACTGTTGCCAAAAAATACACTGCGCCGTCGCTGCCATTTAAAAATAATTTTACTTCCAGCGTCTGACCGGCCGTCAGATCAGTGTTGCTGATAAAATTCAACGCTGAACCGCCAAAACTATGAGTATGCTGACGATACGTCGGATCGTCTTGTTGGATCAGTAGATACCGCATCATCATATCGAGTTTTTTTGCCTGAGCACGCAGGTAAACTGCCAGCTCCTCGGCCAAATCGCCTAGTTTTGCCAGAGATTTAAGGGCAGAACGGTCCAGCACCGCTTGTTCACTGGCCATCAGAAAAGGTTCAGGGATCATCGTTAAAAAGCTGTCTTCATCCGGCAACACCTGTGGCAACGGCTTGATATTGGCAACCACAGACTGTTCTATGGAGAAATAGTCATGATATTGCACGCGCAGCAGCTCAAGTTGGGACTGATCCATGGATTACCTCGGCAGGTGGCTTGTAAGCGCCACTGTTTATCTCTATGATCCCGCTACTTTATCATTATCATTCAATGAAGTCCTGAGAAAAGGATGCAACTACCAATCCCACTTTTTATCGGCCTACGTTATAGCCAAAGCCGCAAAGGTCACGCCTTTTTATCTTTTATTACCTTGTTTTCTGTCACCGGTATTTTTTTGGGGGTGATGGCGCTGACGCTGGTGAGCTCAGTAATGAATGGTTTTGAAGGTGAGCTGAAAAAACGCATTTTGGGTGTGTTACCTCATCTGGTGGTTTCCACCGAAAAATCAAGCAACCAATCAACCAACAATAGCTGGCCCGACACTTTAAAAGCGCAGGATAGCCGTATTGGTCAGGTAAGCCCTTTTGCACAATCTGAAGCTTTGATCCAATCCAGTAAACAGCTGACCGGCGCATTATTACAAGGTGTTTCGGTGGATGCTTTGCCACAATTTTTGCGTGATTCGTTGCAAATTGGCGACTGGCAGGACTTTGGTCAAAGCCGCTATCAGGTGATCTTAGGTTCGGCCCTTGCCGATAAACTGCGGGTGCAGGTCGGCCAAAAAGTGCGGTTGTTATTGCCATCGGGCGGCAATTACACCCCTATGGGCTGGATGCCAAGGCAAAGAGTGTTTACTGTGGCCGGTATTTTTGACAGTGGCTCTGAAGTGGACAAAGTGGTGGCTGTGGTGCTGTTGACTGATTTACAAAAGCTGGCGCCTAAACCTGTGCAGGAATGGCGGTTAAGTTTAACTGACCCCTTCAGCTCTGTTGCCATAGCGCCCAAACTGCAGCAGCTACCTGGTGTCACTCAGGTGGTGGACTGGCGGGTCAGTCATGGCAAGTTGTTTGCTGCAGTTGCGATGGAAAAAGCCATGATGTGGCTGATGTTATTACTGATAGTGGCAGTGGCGGCTTTTAACATAGTGTCAGCGCTGGTGATGATGGTCACCGATAAACAACGTGAAGTCGCCATTTTAAAAACTCAGGGCATGACCAATAGTCAGCTGTTTTTGGTGTTTGCGGTACAGGGCATGAGCCACGGTGTGGTGGGCGCTTTTGCCGGTGCTTTGGCTGGTGTGCTGCTTTGCTGGCAGCTCAATCCGCTGATGGCGTTGTTGGGTTTACAGCTTTTGCCAGGCATGGCGTTGCCTATTGATTTACAGCCGCTGCAGGTACTTTTTATTGTGTTGTCGGCTTTGCTGTTAACGGCGCTGGCGGTGATTTACCCGGCCTGGCGTGCTGTGCAAATTGACCCTGCCGAAATTTTACGGGATGAATAACTGATGTTGCGTTGTATTGATATTTGTAAAAGTTACCACGACGGCGGCCACGTCACGCCGGTGTTACATCAGGTCAATTTGTCGGTGCCAAGCCATCAGATGCTGGCCATAGTTGGCAGCTCAGGCTCTGGTAAAAGTACCTTGTTGCATATTCTCGGCACTTTAGACCAACCCGACAGTGGTGAACTGTGGCTCGCCAATCAAAAGGTGGCCACTTTAACTGCGGCTGAAAAAGCCAAATTACGCAATCAGCAGCTGGGTTTTATTTATCAGTTTCACCATCTGCTGATGGATTTTACTGCTCTTGAAAACGTGATGATGCCGCTGCTTATCCGCGGTGAACAAGCCAAAACCGCCAAACCGCAGGCAGAGCAGATGCTGGCACGGGTGGGGCTTGGCCATAGAGTTAGTCACAGACCAGGTGAGCTCAGTGGTGGTGAACGTCAGCGGGTGGCTATTGCCCGCGCTATGGTGGGTAAACCTGCGTTAGTGCTGGCCGATGAGCCAACCGGCAATCTGGATCATCAAACCGCTGAAAGTATCTACCAGCTGATGCGGGAGCTAAATCTGGAACTTGGCACCAGTTTTATTGTGGTAACCCACGACCAGCAACTGGCAAAAAGGCTAGACCGGCAGCTGTTTATGCAAGATGGTCGTTTGGGTGAACTTCGTGGCTAGTTTGTCATGGCAATTGGCGGGCCGTTATCGCCATACCCGCAATAGCAGCGCTTTTATCCGGTTTATTTCGGCATCTTCTACCTGGGGTATAGGCCTTGGCGTGGCCATTCTGATTTTGGCTTTGTCGGTGATGAATGGTTTTGAAGCCGCATTAAAAAACAAATTATTGTCGGTGATCCCGCATGTTGAGCTGCTGGCGGTGGATAAACCCATCAATAACTGGCAACCCAAACTGGCGCAGCTGGTGAAAACGCCGGGTGTCCTGGCTGGTGCGCCTTTTATTCAGTCGGACGGTATGTTACGTCTTGGCAGTAAAGTCAAAGCCGCTTCGGTGCGCGGTATTGATGCTCAATTTGAACATGGCATCAGCAAACTGGGTGATTTTATTCAACAAGGTGAGCTTAAAAACCTCGGCTCCAGTCAGATTGTGTTAGGCCAGGGTATTGCCACTGAATTATCGGCCAAGGTAGGCGACACAGTACAACTGATGTTGCCGCAACTGTCGGAGCAAGGTGAGCTTGCCAGTCAGAAAAACGTCAGTTTAGAAATAGTGGCTATCGTTGGTATTGGCGGTCAGCTCGATTACCAGCAGGTGTGGGTCGATATCAACGCTTTGGGGGACTGGTTGTCGTTGCCACCCAATCAGGTGGAAGGTTTTGCTTTTAAAATTAACGACATTTTTCAAGCCGGTAATCTTGCGCGGGAACTTGGGAACCAGGCGGAAGATTATGTCTATATGCTGGACTGGTTTCGCACTCAGGGTCATTTATATCAGGACATTCAGATGGTGCGCAGCATTTTGTATCTGGTGCTGGCGCTGGTGATTGCCGTTGCTTGTTTTAACATTGTCGCCACTTTAGTGATGGCTGTGCGGGAAAAAGAAAGTGACATCGCCATTCTGCTGACCATGGGCACGCCCCCTAATGTAATAGTGCGCGCTTTTATGTGGTTAGGCTGGCTCAATGGCGTCAAAGGCACTGCTGTGGGCGCTTTGCTTGGCGTGATACTGGCCTGGCAAATCGAAAATATTTACGCTATTGCCGGTAAGCTGTTTGGGCTGCAATTGCTTGATCCAACAATTTATTTTATCGACTATTTACCATCAGAGCTGCATTGGCAGGATATCTGCCTGACTGTGGTGGTGGCTTTGTTGCTGAGTCTGCTCGCCACTTTATATCCGGCATCAAGGGCGGCTAAAGTAGAGCCTGCGCGGGTATTGGGGCAACGTTAAAGTGGGTGTAAATAAGCCAGAAACAAAGTAGAAACAAGGGTGAGGCAAGGTGGCCTGTAAGGCTGCCGCTGAACAAAACATTGTTAAAGCCTGTTCAAAAAATAGGCGCTGAAAGCTGTTTTGCAATAAATCGGGTAAAGTCAGGCGTTTTAACGCCTGAGGGCTCTTGCCCGCCAACGTTGTTGTATACGCAGGCGCCAGACCAGGTTCAGCAACAAAGCGCCAACAATGCCCAGTACTAACCCAAGTGTGATACTTCCCAATAACAGCGGCAAACCAATATCGGCCAGCTGCGCCCACAACCAGTCACTACTGAACTCAAATTGAATGTCTTTGGGCGCTGCGCCAAGCAGCCAGCTGCCCGCCTTGTAACCGGCATAAAAAATCGGTGCTATGGTCACGGGGTTATTCAACCACACCAGCGCTATGGTCAGCGGCAAATGCCCTCTTAACCAAATGGCCAAAAAAGCCGCCAATAACATTTGCACCGGTATAGGCAACATGGCGCAAAACAAACCAACAGCCACTGCAGCGCGGGCCGAGCGTCTGGATAAATGCCATAGCGATGGATTTTGCAAAGCAGGCCCAAACCTTTGTAATGATGGGTGTTGTTGCAGCTTGCTGCTGTCGGGAATAAACCTTTGGTACCAGGGTTTTGCCATAAACAGGCTCGTTGTTGTCCGAGTTTGTGCTCGTGTTTTGCAGTGCAGAGACTCAGCACCCGCTGAGTCTGGTGGTTTATAACTTGTTATTTATCTGCTTTGGCAGCGCGTTGCTCGGCGCGTTTACGCCAGGCTCTGGCTACACCCAAACGCCAGAAGGTATCAATAGTGAACCAGGACAACACCGACACAAAAGCGGCAAAAATAAAACTGCCAATTAAAAAGGGTTTGCCCACAGTACTGATACTTTCCATCAGCCATTCAGTGGTCACTTCAAAATGAATATCGTGCGCCGGCTGGCCTAAGACAAATGTTCCAATGTTGTAACAGATGTAAAAAATTGGTGCCATAGTAAAGGGGTTGGTGACCCAGCATAAAGCGACGGCGATTGGAATATTCACTCTGAACAAAATAGCCAAAGCTGCGGCGAGAATAGTTTGACCCGGCATCGGCATTAAAGCCGCAAACAAACCAGCCGCAAAGGCGCCGCGGGCAGAGCGGCGGTGCAAATGCCATAAGTTGCCATCATGCAGCAGCTTGCCGAAGATCTGCATCGATTGATGATTTTTGATCGAATCAGGATCTGGTAAGTATTTCTTAATAAAGTTTTTAGCCATTACAACTTATTTACCAAATATGAACATGGAATCATGGTGTCTGGGGATCCTGGCTGGCAGCCTTGGTGCTTTATTGTTACCTTCAATCCCGGACTGGTACTGGCCTTTGGCCCTGTTTATGCTCTGCGTCGCACTGCGAGGCTGGTTTGGGGCAGGTGTATGCCTGTATCTCACTAGCCTGAGTTTACAGCTGCACTGCTACAGCACGACCAGTCAGCAGATGCTGGCGCAGCATAGCACAATAGTGGCCGGAACTGTTGTCAGTATTCCACAGCACTATGACGGCGGCAGCAGGTTTATATTACAGCTCGATGAAACTGTAAAGGATAAAGCACAACAGGGCGCGGGTAGTCTGTTATTGGTGCGCTGGTATCAGGTGCCGGTTCAGTTGCAACAAGGGCAACGTTGGCAGCTGCCGGTAAAACTAAAGCTTATCAGAGGTTTAGCCAATCCAGGCGGCGGTTGGACTGAAGCGTCGGCTTTGGTTGCCGGTGTGGTAGCACAAGCAACTGTGTTGCCAGAGTCAGCTGCAGAAGTTTTATCTTCTGGTGTTGCAACACAACAACAATCGCGACCGGACGCCACTTTCCCACGACATTTGGCGGCCAATCCGCCGTCATTGCAATACCTCGGCGGCGACATCTCTATACGCCAGCAACTGCTCAATCAACTTGATTTTCAGCTGGCGGCTTTGCCCACCAAACCTTTGATGTTGGCATTAACGTTGGGCGAGCGGCCATTCTCCGACAGCCTTTGGCTTGGACTGCAGGCCACAGGGTTGGGGCACCTGATTTCTATTTCGGGTATGCATATCGCCCTGGTGTTTGGCTGGGTGTTATTAAGCCAAAGGCTCTTTGCCACTGTCGCCACACCTTGGATCTGGCGTTTTAGTCTGGCGCTTTGCACTGCATTGCTGGCTGCCTGGTTGTACAGCGCCATGGCAGGTTACGCCGTGCCAACAGTGCGGGCTTTATTGGCTTTGGTGCTGTTGGTGATACTTAGGTTATTGTGGCGGCGCGCCGGTGGCCGTCAGTTCAGTTTGCTGGTGGCGGCGCTGTTATTGTTGTGGCAGCCTTTCTGGTTGCTGAGTCTGAGTTTCTGGTTGTCTTTGTTGGCAGTAGCGCTGGTTTTTTATCTGAGCTGGCGTTATCCGAAGCCTGAAGGTGGGAAAGCGCTGTTTTGGGCATTTTTACGTTATCAGCTGATTTTTTCGTTATTGATGCTCCCGCTGGGTTTGTTATTTTTCCAGGGCATGGCACCTTTGTCTTTGTTATCCAATCTGTTATTTGTGCCCTGGTGCAGTCTGTTAGTTATCCCGTTGTTATTGCTTGTTTTTTTATTGCAGATTTTCTGTCCGTGGCCTTTAACCTTAGCCTGGCAAGGGGTGGATTTGTTGTTACAACCTTTGTTTTGGTGGTTGCACTATAGTGCACAAGCCAACTGGTGGTGGAGTTTGCCACAACCTTCGGTTTGGGTATCGTTGCTGCTGATGGCGGGTCTGATGTTGTTATTGTTACCTTGCCGGCGCCGTCAGTTACCGTTGCTGTGTCTGTTTTGTCTGCCTTTTTTGCTGGCATTAAGGCCAAAAGAGGCTGCGGTATTACATCTGATTGATGTAGGGCAAGGTACGGCCATCCTGTTGCAGCAGGGCAAACATGGCCTGCTGTATGATTTTGGCCCCAGATATGGTGCTTACAGTGCAACAGAAGCGCAGGTTTTGCCTTATTTGCGCTATCAGGGCATCCAGAAGCTGGATTATCTGCTGCTTAGTCATGACGACAGCGACCATAGTGGGCATCTGGCTTTGCTCAGGCAGGCGTACCCTGACGCCCAACTGGTGAGTGACGTCAAAAGGTTTTCACCCGAACTGAATTGCCGCCAGTTACCTTTGCAATGGCAGCATTTTTCGCTGCAGGTATTGTGGCCGCCAGGGCCTGTAGCCGCACCGGTAAAAAACGATCAGTCCTGTGTGGTTTGGCTGCAGATTTATGGCTGGAAAGTGCTGCTCAGTGGTGATATTGGCAGCAACACCGAAACCGGTTTGCTGGATTTGTATCCACAGCTGAAGGCCGATGTGCTGTTGTTGTCTCACCATGGCAGCCATGGTTCAAATAAACTTATTTATTTACAAAATCTTGCGCCAAAATTTGCGCTAAACAGCGCAGGTTTTGCCAATAGTTACCAACATCCGTCAGCACAGGTGCGGGCCCGTTTATCGTTGTTGCAAATTCCGCTGTATAACACGGCCGACACTGGTGCATTGCAGTTAACTTTAAGTACACAAGAGCTGCAGCTCGAGGCTGTGCGGCCGGGCCGGCTGGTAAAATGGCTGGAAAATCTGCCCTTTGCTGCTGAAACCGCAGCAACAACAAGGTAGAATGTTGCGGTCTTTCATTGTCAGGATGTCATTTTGTCAACACAACAGAGTTCTGCTTCTACCTTCCGGCGTCTGCTTGGTTACTTAAAACATTATCGTTTAGGCTTTCTGGTTGCCATTTTGGGCATGATTGGTTATGCCTCAGTGGACGTATTTTTTCTGTCGCAGTTTGACCAGTTTATTGACCGCGGTATCACAGAACGTGATATGAGTTACCTCGCCATGGCGCCTTTTGTGGTGATTTTATTATTTATCCTGCGCGGCATTTTTCATTTTGTCGCCACTTATTGCCTGAATTGGTCGGGCACTCATATTGTCAAAGATTTACGCCAGCAGCTGTTTGAAAAAATGTTGGCTTTGCCTGTCAGTTACCATGACAAACACTCTACAGGTGAGCTGATTTCCCGTATTACCTATGACGCCGAACAAATTAAACAAGCCTCCAGTAAAGCGCTGGTGGTGCTGATTCACGAAGGTGCTTTTGTCATTGGTTTGCTGGCGTTGATGTTTTACAACAGTTGGCAGTTATCGGCTATTTTTCTGATCATCGCGCCTGTAATTGCGGTGATAGTGTCGCATGTGTCACGCCGTTTCCGCCAAATCAGTAACAATATGCAAGGCGCTATGGGGCAGGTGACGTCAAGTGCAGAGCAGATGTTAAACGGTCATAAAGTTATTTTAGCTTTTGGTGGTAAAGCCTTAGAAGCTAAACGTTTTGCTGAAGTGAATAATTCCAATCGCCGGCTGGATGTCAAACTTGAAGCCACCAGAGCTTTAAGTGTGTCAGTCATTCAAATCATCGCTTCTTTTGCTTTGGCTTTTGTGATTTATCTGGCGAGCTTCCCTGAGATGTTAGATGCGTTAACGCCAGGCATGTTTACCGAAATTATCACTTCAATGATGTTGTTGTTAAAACCATTAAAACAATTAACCACAGTTAACAGCGATTTCCAAAAAGGCATGGCGGCAGCAGCAACGGTATTTTCAGTGCTGGATGAAAAACCTGAGCAGGATACCGGAACCCATGAACT
>NZ_JAVBXS010000086.1 GCF_030824435.1 Rheinheimera sp. | reverse complement strand
GAGATGACTATGTCAGCAGATTTATCGTTATACAGAAACATTGGTATCTTCGCCCACGTTGATGCCGGCAAAACCACTACTACCGAACGTATCCTGAAACTGACCGGTAAAATCCATAAGATAGGTGAAGTTCACGAAGGTGAATCAACAACTGACTTCATGGTTCAGGAAGCAGAGCGCGGTATTACTATCCAGTCAGCAGCTGTAACCTGTTTCTGGAAAGGTCACCGTTTTAACGTTATCGATACCCCAGGCCACGTTGACTTCACAGTTGAAGTTTACCGTTCTCTGAAAGTATTAGACGGTGGTATCGGTGTATTCTGTGGTTCTGGTGGTGTTGAACCTCAGTCAGAAACCAACTGGCGTTATGCCAACGACGCGAAAGTATCTCGTCTGATTTTCGTAAACAAGTTAGACCGTATCGGTGCTGACTTCATCCGCGTAACAGAACAGGTTAAAAACGTTCTGGGCGCTCAGCCACTGATCATGACGTTGCCAATCGGCCGTGAAGACACCTTCGTTGGTGTGGTTGACCTGCTGACTGAAAAAGCATACGTGTGGGATGATTCTGGCTTACCAGAAAACTACAAAGTTGTTGATATCCCAGCTGATATGGCTGACGACGTTGCAATGTACCGCGAACAGTTAGTTGAAACTGCCGTTGAACAAGACGACGACCTGTTAATGGCGTACATGGAAGGTGAACAACCTTCAATCGACGACATCAAACGTTGTATCCGTAAAGGTACACGTGAACTGGCTTTCTTCCCAACTTACTGTGGTTCAGCCTTCAAAAACAAAGGTATGCAGTTAGTGTTGGATGCTGTTGTTGATTATTTACCATCACCAACTGAAGTAAACCCACAGCCACTGACTGATGAAGAAGGTGCTCCAACTGGCGAATACGCTATCGTTTCTGCTGACGAGCCATTCCGCGCTTTAGCTTTCAAAATCATGGACGACCGTTTTGGCGCCCTGACATTCATCCGTATTTACTCAGGTGTTCTGAACAAGGGTGATACCTTACTGAACTCATTCACTGGTAAAACAGAGCGTATCGGCCGTATGGTTGAAATGAACGCGAATGACCGTACTGACCTGACAACTGCTCAGGCCGGTGACATCATCGCGCTGGTAGGTCTGAAAAACAACACTCAGACTGGCCACACGCTGTGTGATCCAAAAGCACCATGTACTTTAGAACCAATGATCTTCCCAGAGCCGGTAATTTCTATCTCTGTAACGCCAAAAGACAAAGGTTCAGTTGAGAAAATGGGTATCGCTATCGGTAAGATGGTTTCTGAAGATCCAACTTTCCGTGTTGAAACTGACGTTGACTCAGGCGAAACCATCCTCAAAGGTATGGGTGAACTGCACTTAGATATCAAAGTAGACATTCTGAAACGTACTTACGGTGTTGAGTTAGTTGTAGGTCAACCACAGGTTGCTTACCGCGAAACTATTACCCGTGAAGTTGAAGACAGCTACACCCACAAGAAACAATCTGGTGGTTCAGGTCAATACGGTAAAATCGACTACCGCATTCGTCCAGGCGCGCAAAACACAGGCTTCACTTTTGTATCAAAAGTAGTTGGTGGTAGCGTTCCAAAAGAATTTATGCCTGCGATTGAAAAAGGTTTTGCTGGCATGATGTCAACCGGTACTCTGGCTGGCTTCCCGGTATTAGACGTAGAAGTTGAAGTATTCGACGGTGGTTTCCACGCAGTTGACTCATCAGCCATCGCGTTCGAAATCGCTGCCAAAGGCGCTTTCCGTCAAACCATGCCTAAAGCTGGTGCTCAGCTGTTAGAACCAATCATGAAAGTTGACGTGTTCACGCCAGAAGATCACGTAGGTGATGTAATCGGTGACTTAAACCGTCGTCGTGGCATGATCTCTGGTCAGGAAGCTGGTGTAACTGGCGTTCGTATCAAAGGCGACGTACCACTGTCTGAGATGTTCGGTTATATCTCTACACTGCGTACTATGACGTCTGGCCGTGGTCAGTTCTCTATGGAATTCTCTCACTATGCTCCATGTCCACAAAACGTGGCTGACGCAGTGATCCAGAAAGAAAAAGAAAAGAAAGCTGCTGCTGCTAAAAACTAAGTAGCTGTTAGCTTGAAGAAAAGCCCCGCTGGTGAAAACCGCGGGGCTTTTTTTATGTACATGGAAGTACGGTATGCCGCTATTGCAGGGCTAGCGCGGGCTTTACTGACGCCAACAGTTTGGCGTCAGGCCGCGATAGCGCCGCCCACTCTGTGGGTGGCCGGGAGAGCGGCACAGAGCGTTTCGGAGCAAAAAGCCGGTGACGGGCATGGATGCACGGTATGCCGCTATTGCAGGGCTAGCGCGGGCTTTACTGAGACCAATGTTTGGTGTCAGTCCGCGATAGCGCCGCCCACTCTGTGGGCGGCCAGGAGAGCGGTACGGGGCGCTTCGGGGCACAATCAGGTGTTACACCCTAAGCAATAACCGGAATCCACGGGCGGCATAATAAGATTCAGCGCCATTGTGATAAACAAAAACCTGGTTATAACGACGATCACAAAACAGCGCCCCCCCTAAATCTCTGATTTGTGAGGGTGTAGCCACCCAGCTTGAAGTTTTTTTATCAAATTCACCAAGGCTTTGTAGCTGACGGTATTGCTGCTCTGTTAACAGCTCAGCGCCCATCTGTAACGCCAGTTCTACCGCCGCACCTGTAGGTTTGTTTTCTTTGCGTTTATCCAGCGCTTGCTGGTCGTAACACAGGCTGCGCCTGCCGGTAGGGCTCTCCGCTGAACAATCACAAAATAACAATTCGCCACTTGGTAGCTCCTGACCTATCACATCGGGTTCACCACCTGTTTGTTCCATTTGCCACAAAGTCTGCAGTTTGGCATCTTGCTGTTGTAATTTTTCTGCCACCTGTTGCCAGTTGAGACTGTTGTGCCGCTGCATATTGTGCTGAAAACGTGCCTGCAAAATGGCTAAAAGTTCGTTGATTGTTGCCTGTTCCATGGGGGTGACTCCTTTTTTGTATACATTGAGGGTACAGCATAGCTGGTCATTTTCAGCAGAAACAAGGCATTCTGGTAAAAGTTAGGGTGAATAAACAAGGTGCAACGGATGGCGCGGGCTGATGATCTAAAACTAATCAGCTGTTGGCGAAACAATGTTGTCCGGCAGAGCAAGGGCAGGGCTTATTGTTATCTGCTTACTGTCACACCAGCAATTTCAGTGACTGTTTTGGGTTCTGCCCTTTCGATAATTTTCACCAGTACCGACTGAATGGTTTCATCTTCCCGGGCGTCCGTGTTGCTGCTAAAGGTCTGCACTTGTGCTTCTGCAGCTTTATCAGCCAAAAAAGTGACTTCCACTTTGTTGGCACAATCTGCAGTGACGCCAAAATAGGCTAATGAAATCAACGGATAACCGTCAAAACCCTTTTTGACTTGTTTTGCGATACGTTTTTTTGCTTTGTCCAGATTCATCTTTGTTCCTTTGGCTGGCATAACAAAACCCAGAGTACCTGAAACTGAGCTCTGTCACAGCAGATAAAAACATGGATAAAAACCTTTAACGGCAAAGGCCAAAGCCGTTTGAGCTTATAAAAAAGGTCAGACCAGAGAGGCGGAACTTCTGTTGAGATCTGTCAGTCACACAAGCAGCGATTTCACCGGAATAGCCAGCGACAGTCGTATCGCCGCGGGGGGAATGGCATAATTTCTGGCCAAGGGGTGTGCCGGTTAGCTGTGTCAATTCTGGTGGTTGGTTGTGATGGTGAAACCGCGCTAACCCTATAGCAAAAAAGAGGTGTAAAACCCATGCCACACAATGCGCGACCCCGTATCCTGCAATTTCTGCAACTCGCCCGCTGTTCATATCGTCTTGAAGGCCAACAGATCATCACACAAAACGCGGTGATCACTCTGGCCGAACAGCACATCAGTATCGCCCGCCAGGGCAAACCGCTGCGCACTATGCCTTACCAGCGGTTAAATCTGGACAGATT
The DNA here is from genome assembly GCF_030824435.1 of Rheinheimera sp. Classification (GTDB taxonomy): domain Bacteria; phylum Pseudomonadota; class Gammaproteobacteria; order Enterobacterales; family Alteromonadaceae; genus Pararheinheimera. Next base: position 20,781 of record NZ_JAVBXS010000086.1, on the reverse strand, counting down.
GTTGTCCTTGATCACGGCGCAAGCCGAACGCAAACATCTGGCCTGATTGACCTGAGTTAGTGCCGTCATCATCTGTCTGATGACGGCGTTCCCGCGCTGAGTTTGTTTAAAAACCACATTGAGATTGTAAAGCAGCAATATCAACAGCGGTCAGCATGGCCTGCTGCGTGCTCAGACTGTGATACATAATTGAATCTTCGGCGCTGGTGTGTTCAACGCCAAAAGCATGGCCAAATTCATGTGCCAAAGTTGCTACTAAATCCTGCTGCGAGCCAAATGCATAAATGGTCATCAGCCGTTCCTGGCCACGGATTTTCATTAAACCCACTTCAAAAGGGCCACTGATGGCGGCTGGGCCAGCTTCGGTTAATAACGCATTACGCTGTTTAATGGTTTCGTTTAAATAATCCTGATCCCGCACCAGCTGCTGTCTTTGTTGCTCCAGCCAGTCGGCTTCCTGCTTTAATTCCCGCTGGCGGCGCTCGAGTTGGGCACGCTCGGAGGCTGCATTAGGCGCGTCTGGTTTAAAAGCCGCTATTTGTTGTTGTAGCTGCGCTGTTTGCAGATTAAAACTATCAATTTGTTGCTGTAAGGCGGCAAATTGTTGTGGCAGATTTTCGCGGCCAGGTTCGATGGCCTGGTCGTATCTGTTGAGATTGCGGCTGAGTAAACGTTGTTTTAGCAGCTGTTGCTGGCGGGCATCAAAACGAAAATCGATGACAAAACCTTGTGGATCTTGTTGCAATAAAGTGCGGCCAAAGGCCTGATTCCACATTTGTGCTGCCTGGCTGATAGCTGCAGTTGCTTCTGTTTCGGTCAGATTAAAAGCAGGGTCGAGATAACCCAGTTTCCAGCCAAGGGGTGTGCTGCAAAGGCCTTTGCCTATAACAGGCAATAAAGGCAGGCCTGTATCCTTTTGCCAGAAGCTATAAGCCAGATAAGCCAAAATACCGACAAACAACAGCTGTAATAAACGATGCATAAAAACTCCTTTTTTCAGCTTGCGATTAAACGGCAGCAATAAGATTTTGGCAAGTTTCCTGGCAAAAAGGTTCTGGCAGTGTTTGTCAGCTGATTTTCAGCAGGCAAATTCCGAATGCTGCTGGGCAATTGCAGCTGTGCTGGCTACAATCGCCGCCACATTCTTTATCGGAGTTCAATATGGAATTAGAAGCGCAGCTTAGTGACAGCAGCCTGCAGGCAAAAGTGCAGGAACTGGTGGAAAAATCCTGGTTTAACCGACTGATTTTAAGTCTGATTTTAATCAATGCCGTGCTGCTGGGTTTAGAAACCTCAGCCGATTTAATGGCGCAATATGGCAGCCTGTTACATGGTGCAGACAGGTTGTTATTAACAGTTTTTGTGCTTGAGCTGCTGTTACGTATTTTTGCGTATCGTGGCGCCTTTTTTAAAGACGCCTGGAATTTATTTGATTTTGCGGTAGTGGCCATTGCGTTAATACCGGCTTCAGGTCCGCTGGCAGTATTACGTTCGCTTCGGGTGCTGCGGGTACTCAGAGTCTTGTCGATGGTGCCTTCGATGAAACGAGTGGTATCGGCGCTGTTGGGGTCTTTGCCTGGCCTGGCTTCCATTGCCATGGTGTTATTGCTGATTTATTACGTCTTTGCCGTGATAGCGACTAAAGTGTTTGGCGCGGCTTTTCCTGAGTGGTTTGGCAATATAGGCCGTTCTTTTTATACACTTTTTCAGGTAATGACGCTGGAAAGCTGGTCTATGGGCATCTCCAGACCTGTGATGGAAACCTATCCGCTGGCCTGGATGTTTTTTGTGCCTTTTATTCTGGTGGCCACTTTTACCATGCTTAATTTGTTTATTGCCATTATCGTCAACACCATGCAAACCTTCAGTGAAGAAGAGCATGCGGCAGAGCGCGAGCAGGACAAACAACATGAAGCGCTGGAGCAGCGAGCTTTGCACGAAGAGCTGCGGGCTATCCGGCAGGAGCTGAAGCTGCTGCGCAGCGAAATGGCGGCGTCACAGGAGCCTGGCAGTAGGTGAAAACCATTCTCAGATTCAGCACTTTAAACTTACAGAACTTTGCTGCGCCGCCGCTGGCAAGTTACGAGTTTGACAACATTTACAGCCAGGCGCAGTGGTTGCAAAAAACCAACTGGTTGCGCCGTGTCATTCTGGCCAATTCGCCTGATGTACTGATGTTGCAGGAAGTGTTTAGTGTCAACGAGTTAAAACAGTTGTTGCTGGAATTGGGTTATGGTTATTTTGCCGTGGCCGGTGCGCCTGTGTTGGTTGACAACCATTTTTATCAACAACCTGTGGTGGCGCTGGCCAGCCGTTTTCCCATCAGACAGCAGGCGGCGCTAAGCCCGGATCCTGAGTTATTAAAGGCGCTCGGGCTGGCAGATTTTCAATTCAGCAGGCCGCCTTTGTGGGCTGAAGTGCTGTTGCCCGGTATTGGCGCTTGTGATTTTTATACAGTGCATTTGAAATCACGCCGTGCTCTTACTGCGGTGACCGACGGTGGTGGCAGCGAAACATTAGGCCGTTTTGCCGCTTCAGCGCAGCGGGCTTATGAAGCCGCACTGTTGCTGGAGCTTATCAGCAAGCAGCAAAAACAAAGTGGCCGCCCTGTGGTGCTGGCCGGGGATTTTAACGATGCTTTAACTTCAGACTGGCTCAGTCATCTGACGGCACCTGGGCAACTATTGCAGTTACAGGACGCCTGGTTGTTATGGCAAAACGCGCCAGCACAAAGGCCAGCCAGCCATTATTATGGCGCCACAGGCTCTACACTGGATTATTGTTTGTTGTCAGCCGACTTTGACCACAACAACCCGGTGTGCCTTGCCAGCGTGACTGAAGTGTTAATCAGCGACAGCCATCTGGTGCGGCCGGATTATCAACAAGACGCATACAGCAGCGACCACGCTATGGTCACTGTCACAGTGCAGCTGAGGGCTTAACAGAGGACGCAGCAATAACATCCACTGAGTTATTGCTGAGCTGTTTTATCAAAGTGCGGTTTTTTATTGTTGCTCTGGTGTGTCGTCAACCTGTGCTGCCGGCACTTCAGTTGCGGTTTCACTTTGTTTTGCCTTCAGCCGGATGGAATTTTTCACCTGAATATTTTTTTTCTGTTTGGCTCTTTTACTAATCTTCTTTTTTAACGCTTTGCTCGAACTCATATTGCTGCTCTGCTTAATGCAAACTGGTGCTTAGTGTAACCCAGAAGCGCCATTCGGCCAAACGCAGCAAAAGCGCGCTGTGGTGGCTTTTCGTGGTCTGAGTCATTACACTGACGGCCGTTTTTAAAGAGGCTCTGTGATGCGGATAATTCTGGCTCCGATGGAAGGTGTGGTTGACCACCTGATGCGTGAAATGCTGACCGAAATTGGTGGTTTTGATTTGTGCATCACTGAGTTTGTCCGTGTGGTGGACCAACTGCTGCCAAAAAGAGTGTTTACCCGCCTTTGTCCTGAGTTATTACAAGACGGCAAAACCCTTTCCGGCACACCGGTGCGGGTGCAGTTATTAGGACAAGAACCCAATTGGCTGGCCGAAAATGCGGTGCGTGCGGTGGAATTGGGTTCACCTGGTGTTGACTTGAACTTTGGTTGCCCGGCCAAAACCGTTAATAAAAGCAAAGGTGGTGCTGTACTGCTGCGCGAAACCGAGCAGCTGTATGCCATTGTTAAAGCGGTGCGTGATGCAGTGCCAAAAAATTTCCCTGTCACCGCCAAAATGCGGTTGGGTTATGACGACACCAGCCTGACCCTCGACAATGCCCGCGCTTTTTATGAAGCCGGCGCTTCTGAGCTGACAGTACATGCCCGCACCAAAAGTGATGGCTACCGGCCACCGGCCTATTGGCCCTGGATAGCCCAAATCCGTGCTGTGGTGGATATTCCGGTCATTGCCAATGGTGAAATCTGGCAACCGGAAGATGCACTGTTATGCCGTGAACAATCCGGCAGCAGCGACATTATGCTGGGACGGGGCGCTTTGGCGCAGCCCAACCTGGCCAAACGTATTGCCAGCGGCGGTGAGGCCATGCCATGGCCCATAGTGCTCAGGCTGCTGATGCGGTATTCCGAGTTTGAGATGGCCGGTGACAAAGGCCAATATTACGCCAATCGTATTAAACAGTGGTTTAGCTATTTAAAACTGCAATACCCAGAAGCGGCTGTGTTATTTGAACAACTGCGTTTACTACGCAGCAGTCAGGATATAGTGGCTCTGTTAACTGCTGAATTAAAACGTTTAACTTAATTCAGCTGTTGTTTTCGTTTCAATCTGTTGCATAAAAAACCTTGCCAGTGTGATGGCCAGCACGCCTGACAACATCAAAAGTGCAAAAGGCAAAGTGTTTTGTTGTGGCCAGAGTGCCAGCAAAGGCCCGGCCAGCGCGCCGGCGCCAAATCTTAAGGTGCCAATCACCGCAGTTGCAGTGCCGCTGTGTTTCGGAAAGGCAATTAAAATCAGCGCGTCGGCATTAGTGGCAATTAAACCAAGGCTTGCCATTAAAGGCGCTATCATCAGCACTGTCCAAAACAAACTTAAATCCAGGCTACTCACCAGCACCAGACCCACGGCAAAACACAATGCACTGAACCAACCGGCTTTAAGCATGTTTGGGCTGCCAAGGCGACTGACTAAACGGCTGTTAATAAAGTTGGCGGCAATCAGCATCAGCACATTCAGGCCAAACAGCAGGCTGAACATCTGCTCATCCACTCCAAAGTGTTCGATATAAACAAAAGGCACAGCAGTTAAAAAGCAAAAAAAACTAAAAGATGCAAACATCGAAATGGCAATTAACGGCCTTGCTGCTTTATGGGCAAACACCACCTGGTAAGAGCCAAAAAAATCCAGTTTATTGCGCTGCGCTTTGCTGTTTATTTCCGGCAGAAATTTTGCCGACAACAGCAGAATCACCAACGCATAAAGCGCCAGCACCACAAAAATCCAATGCCAGCTACCCAGAAACAACACCAGACTGCCAATAGCAGGAGCCAACAAAGGGGCCAGCATCATGGTCATAGACACATAAGACATACCTTTGGCGGTATGCTGCTGATAAATGGCCCGGATAATACCTGGCACCACCACAGTGGCTGCGCTGCCAGCCAGCGCCTGCAGTGCCCGCCAGGTTAAAAACCATTCAATGCTGTCGGTTTGACTGAGCAGAAGGCTGGCGACAATAAAACCGGTTAAACCCCAAAGCGCGAGTGGACGCCTGCCAACAGCATCGGCCAGTGGGCCAAATAACAACATACCTAAACCATAAAATGCCAGAAAGATACTCAAAGACTGCTGCACCAGCACGCCATTTGTGTGCAGGCTGTCGGCCAGTTGTGGCATGGCGGGTAAATACATGTCAATGGCCAGCGGTGTAGTGGCAATAATGGCGGCAAATAACAAAATAAGGGCAAAGGAAGGCGCAGGGCGTGACATGGTGAACAAGGTTCCAGGGCATTAAAAGCCGCTATTGTAGCCCCTTCACAGTTCGGAAAAAGCGCATAAAATCGGCTTTTTTGGTGATAAATCTGTCGATTTACTGCACAGAAAAAGGCTTAATCTATGGAGTTCGCCTGAGGTGACGGGCTAACCTGACGTACCGCTTTGGCCGGATTACCCTGCACCAGCATACCGGCGGCGACGTCTTTGGTCACTATGCTGCCGGCGGCAATCACAGCTTCATCACCAATACAAACACCGGGCAATACAATAGCGCCACCACCAATCCACACTTTATGGCCAATACGGATAGGTTTTGCCATTTCAAGGCCGGTCACGCGGCTGGTGGCATCCAGTGGGTGGGTGACAGTGTAGAGTTGTACTCCAGGGCCAAACATCACATCGTCGCCAATAATCACAGGCGCAGCGTCCAGAATCACACAATGATGATTGGCGTAAAAACGGGCGCCCAGTTCGATATTAAAACCATAATCACAATAAAAATCCGGTTCTATATAACAAGACTGCACTTTGCCAAACAGTTGTTTTGCCAGCTGCTGATGGGTTTTAAAAGGTTCAGGCCCTTGTTGATTCAGCGCCCGGCAGCCTTGTTTTGCAGCTGAACGTGCTTTACTCAGTTCGGTATCCCTTGGGTTAAACCATTGTTGATTTAACATTTTTTCTTTTTCAGTCATCAGTATTCCGGCTTGTCGGCAATAGTGGTCAGTAAAAAGTCAGTTATCGCGCAGCTCAGTGCGATTCCATAGATTCTGGTGGCGGGGATCAGCAAAAAACTCATCAGGATGCCAATAACGGGGTAATAAACGCCTTAACCGCCCGGGCGCAAAGTCAGAAGATAGTTTTTTTAAAATTTCCTCCAGACGTTGTTGGGGAATTATTTCCAGTTGCTGGCGTGCTGGTTTGAAATATAGGTTCGAAGCCACGCTGATATTGCAGTTGGGTAAATTATGACGGTAATGCAAATTGCGGGTGACAATACGGCACAAAGGTGCTTCAGGCTGGGGTGGGTATAACGAATTTACAATGGCAAATTCGTAGCGGTCCAGCGGCTGACCCTTGGCATCTTTGGGTAAAAATACAATGCCGTAGCCTTGCGGGAATATCCCGGTAATGCTGAGCAAAGACTGCACCATACGCTCATCATACTGGCCGGCTGCTGCTCCGGTTTTTAAAATTAATGCCACCTTTGGCAAAGCCTGATAATCAAATCTGTTGCGGCCCGGCAACACAGCCGAAGCATAAACCTGTGGGATTTTTAACAGGTTACCAACTCCAGCGCCCGGCTTACCGGCATTTTTTAATAAGGTCGTCGCAAATGCCAGTTTATCCTGTTCATTTTTATCAAAAGCATCCCGTTCCGGCCTGGAATTTCCCCTGTATCTGGGCGCACCTATACCTTTTAATAAAAACTGCAGACTGGCCTGTAAACTAATATCGAGAAAACGGCTGCGCTCTTGTGTTTGTAGTTCGCGGCTGCGCGGTAACTTGCCATCCGGACCTGTCAGGATCAACAGTGCCTCCGGATGTGAATGGCCGATGTCCTGTAACAACAAAGCCATCAACAACGGAATTTGTACATCATCGCGAAAGGGGCAATAACTGCCGGCTTCAACAGAGGTTTTGCGTGCTTTGGCTTTTTGCAGAATATAACTGCTGCTGATCATGCCTTGTGCCAGCAAATGGTCCAGCAAACGTAAACTCAGCGTGGCTTTGTAAAAAGGTTTGTATTTTTGCTGCACAGTGGCAATTTGTTCACCTTCACTTGGCGCCAGCAATTGTAGTGTGCCCAGCATTTTTGACGAACGCAGAATAGTTTCTGCCCTGTTGTTGCCTTCGATCATCTGTAAAAACTGCTGGCACAACAGATACAACTGACTGTAGTTGTTCAGCCGTTTTTGTTCTTGTTTGTCCTGCTCCGCTTTGAGCGCTTGCTGACATTGTTGTGCTTGTTGCACCAGTCTGGCTTCGGATTTGGCGTTGGCTGAACCCAGCTGGCGCTGGGCTTCGTCAAAGGCTTGTTGCAGCTGGCTGAGCTGGTTTTTCTGCTGTTGCTGTTGCTGGAAAAACTGACTGGCCTGTCCATACACTGAATGCTGAAATTTGCTGATTGACAATAAACTGCTGATCAGTTGCTTGAGCTGTCGTACATAAGATTTGTCGGCATAGGGATCCACAGTCAGCTGCATCTGAGCTATTTCCTCTGCAAATCATCTGGTTAAAAGCAATGCCAACACCTTAGCGCACCCGATGCTTTTCGCAAAGTGCTGTTTTGTCGCCAAAGCTCAGACAATTCAGTAACAAAGTTGCATGCAGACGGGCGGTGGCTTAGTATTTGATGATTACCGATCCTTAAGCTAAGTCGTTCATGTGACTGTTAATCCAATCTCTGACAGTCATCATTGTTGTTATCCGGGGCCATTTGGGAGCCTACATGAGAAAAAATAAAATCATTACAACAGAAGAGATTCTGTTAACACTTTGCTCGTCCGTGACGCAGGTGCTTGCGGCTGCTGGTAATGCACAGGTGGCATATTCACCTATGGTGCAGAAAATTCACAAAACCTGCCTGCGACCGGATCTTGGCTGTTTTGTATTATTTGACGGCGGTTTTTCTGGTTTGGTGATTATTAATTTCACCTCTGAAGCGGCCATGGAAATTTACCGTAAATATATGATGAGTATGGGCATGCCTGAGTCTGAGCTGGCGCAGTTCCACACTTCAGACGAAGTGGGTAATGTGATGGGCGAACTGATGAACCAAATTGTTGGTGATTTTACCAACAGAGTGCGGGTTGATTTGCAAACGTCCATCAATCAGAGCCAGCCGAAAATGATGGCGATTAATAAACAGGTGCAAATTTTAATTAATACTCAGCTGGACCAGCCACAAGCCCGCCGGGTAACCTTCAGTACGCCTTCCCATAATATTTTTTATATGGAGCTGGCGATGGATAAAACAGAATTTATCCAGCTGCATGATTTTGAAAAAGTTGAACATGAAAATGTGGACGACATTCTGGCCAATGCAAATCAGCAAAATCAAGCCGAAGTTGCTGATGCCGAAAGTCTGGTTGACGACGACTTTTTATCCAACCTGGGCTTGTAACTTCATCAGGATGTACTGTGCTGCGGCTGTTTTATTGGCAGCCGCAATTGAAACAAAGCACCGCCCAGGGCAGAATCGCCAATCAGGATCTGCCCCTGATGCCAGCTGACAATACGACTTACAATAGCCAGACCTAAACCAAAACCACCATGACCCTTGCAGCGGCTTTCGTCGAGACGGACAAAAGGCTGCAAAATTTTGTCGCGTTGTGCCGGCGCAATACCGGGACCATCATCTTCAACACAAAACACCAGTTGATCCTGTTCCTGCCGCAACGATAACAAAACTTGTTGTTTGGCGTACCTTTTGGCGTTTACCAGCAGATTTTGTAGTGCACGTTCCAGATAATGGCCATCACACAATAACCATAGCTGAGGTGGGTGTTGCAGCGAGATAGTTGCACCCGGCAGTGGGGTCAGTTTTTCCACCAGATTGTCCAGCAATTCGGCCAGATTAACCTGCTCTGGTTTTAGCTGCACCGATTGGGATTCCAGCCTGGCGTAATCAAGCATTTCATCGACCAGCTGGTCCAGTTCTTTGACGTCCTGCAGCATGGCTTGTTTATCGTTTTCAGCAATATTCTGCATTTCCAGGGCAAAACTAAGCCTTGCCAGTGGTGTGCGAAGTTCATGTGAAACGGCATGGGTCATTTCCCGTTGCAGAGCGACCAACCGGCGGATTTGTTCTGCCATTTGTTGGGCGCTGTTGGCAATAGGCGCAAGTAAAGAATGAGCCGGTAGTTTTTGTTCCGGTAGTTGCATGCCCTGGCCGAACTTTTGTAACTGACGTTGTAGTTGCTGAATATCCCGCGCCAGCGGCCATAACCACAAAGCAACAGCAATAGCGAGCAAAGCAAAAAATAACAAAGTGAAAAAATAACCCTGATGGCTGCTGGCGTCTATTTCAACAGGACCAAATTGCAGGAGCTGTTTTTCGTCCTGACTGTGTTGGTAAAAATACACCATATTGCCACTGAACAGCGGCACCAGCTGGCCACGCACCAAGGCCTGTTGTTCGGGTTCTGACCAGGCGATAGCATCAATAGGCATGTTTTGCAGCGTTAAATTCAGCTGGTCGGCAATTTGTTCGGCGTTGGTATCAGGTTGATTCAGCTGATAAGCCAGGCTTTGGCCCAATAAACTTACCCAGCCGGGTTGTTGTTGTGGCAGGCTTTGTTGCCAAAGTCGATCCACACTCCAGCCGATGCCTAACAGCACCAACAACATAAAAAGGTAAAAGTGTAAAAACAGCCGGCGCATGTTAGTTCCAGGCGTCGGCGACAAACAGGTAGCCTTTACCCCAGACAGTTTTGATGCGAAACGGTGTATCAGCGTTGTCACCCAGTTTGCGGCGTAAATGTGATACCCGCACGTCAACGGTACGATCCAGACCGTCATATTCGCGGCCGATAATTTGTTTGTGAATGGCTTCACGGCGTACCGTTTGACCAGCGTTTTTTGCCAGCATCCACAATAAATCAAATTCATAGCTGGTCAGCTCTACCAGTTGACCGGCGAAATAAGCTTCGCGGGCTGACTGACTGAGTTTCAGCTGACCAAATTCCAGTTCAGTGGTTTCCTGACTGCCTGCGGGCTGACTGCGGCGTAACAAAGCATGAATACGCGCCAGCAATACTCTGGGCTCTACCGGTTTTATCACATAATCGTCGGCACCAAGTTCCAGCCCAAGCACCTGGTCAATATCACCTTCCTTCGCTGTCAGCATCAGGATCGGATTTTTAAACCAGGGACGGATAGTACGGCAGATGGCAAAACCATCCATACCGGGCAACATCAGATCCAGCACTATCAGATGAGGTTGAAATTCACGGCAAGCCGCTTCAACGGCCAGACCATTGTTTTCCAGCCGCACTTCAAAACCCTGTTGCAATAAAAAACTCTGAACCAGAGCCGCCAGGCGCTGATCATCTTCAACCAACAAAATTTTGCTCATCAGAAAACACTCCAGGGGGCTACCAGTCTGCGCCGTCGTTCCGGCTGCCGGCTTAACACTGTTAATTGTTGTTGCAACAGCACTTGCTGCTGCATGTCGCGTAATTCGAGTTGGGCCGGGCCTTCCAGCGGTAATTGTTGCTGCAGCTGGCCCTGTTGTGTTGCTGACCAGCAGGTCAGTTGCAGGTTATTCAAATAAGCACAGATTGACATGGGCCTGGGGCTTTGCCAGTTTAATTGCAGTGGCAGCTGACAGCTGTTTTGTTGTTGATCCAACAGGCAAACTGTAGGAGCCACCTGCCAGCACAAAATTTGCGCACAAGGTGTTGCCGCCTGTGCTGCCCAGCAGCAAAAGCTTAAAAACATCACAACAAAAATGGTACGTCCTTGCATCAGAAAAATCGGTAAGTTACTCCCACAAACCAGCTCCGGATATTGTCTTCATTCACCAGCGGGCTATTGGTCATCGCGTCATCCAAAAAGCGATGCCGGTAAAAAGCTAAAGCCGACCAATCTGTTGTCAGTGGATAACTCCAGGTCAGTTTCAGCTCAGGTTGCCAGCTTGATCCGGTCTGATAATAACTGGAAAAATACTGTTCTTCAGCAACACCATAATAGGTATTGATTAAATCCGCGTTTTTCCAGTGCAAAGTGGTACTGAGTTGCCATTGCCCGAAGCTGCTTTGCCAGCCAGTGCTGGCGCTGATGCTGGCGTGTTGGCCATGGTATCGGCCGGACACATCGTGCCACCAGTTGGCTTTCAGCTGTAAATCTGTTGAAAACCAATCCAGTTGCAAACCAGCATCAACAGCGGTTGGGCGTTTGGCTACATCATCAATAGAAAGTTCGGGTACAGCAGCAACTTTTTGTGTTGGTCCGGCCAGACCCATATCACTGACCATAAATTTTTCGAATAAATTGCTGGCATCGGCGCGGCGGAAATAACCGCGTTCTTCGTTGAGCCGGCTGACCAGGCTCAGTTGCCATGATGGGTTCAGTTGCCAGTTATAACCAAGGGTGCCGTTGTCAAAAAACCAGTGCTGGCCGTAATAACTCAGATCGGGGATCAACCACAGTGGAAAATTATGGCCGCCATTTAACGGGTTAGATCTGTGACCTGCACCTGCAGCCAGCGCAAAATGCCACTGCCCCGGCTCAATACAGTGGCCGGCCTTGGCATTGGATTCTTGTTGGCACTCGTTACCCGAAGCCCATAACGGCAAACTACAGGCGAGAATTAACAGCAGGCGCATAAACTACAGCTCATCTGATAAACACTCAGGCACTTTAGCATTTGTGCATGCTGAGCTTAAGCACAAATAACAATGTTTCACAAAATGAAGGCAGATTTGTCACAGAGCTATAGCCCAGTTTTTTTTACACTGCAGTTCTACTTTCAGCCAGAGGAGAAATATTTTGTCAGAGTCTGAGCCACAACCTTTGTTGGTGATCCGCAATCAACTGCTGGCTTTTGCCTTGTTAAATCTGTTGGGTTCTTGTGTTCATATCACTGACAGCAGCCGGGCAGCGGCAGTCATACCAGAGCCAACTGTTGTCACTACGGCATCACAGCACAAACAACCCGCTGTTTTGTCGTTAAATTTAAGCCGTCAGCGGCCAGCAAGATAAACAACGAAGATCGCATGAGCCTTGCCTTTGGGGCTTGGGTTATGGCACCTTAGCACTCCTTATAGGCAGGTGTTTTCACCTGTTCTGCTCGCAGTTCGGCAAAGTCTGAGGTAAGTGCGGTGTCAGTCTCCATCATTAGCAGCAGTTATTCCTTGTCCGCATTCTTTTTTGACGGGGAATAAAGATGAAAAGTAAAGCAACCTCTTTTGATATTGCCTATCAGGCCGGTGTGTCCCAATCGACGGTATCGCGTGCATTACGCGACAGTCCGGCGGTCAATCAGGAAACCAAAGATCGCATTTTTGCCATTGCCAAACAGCTGAATTACAAAGTAGATAAAAACGCCAGCAACCTGCGTAAACAACGCAGCGGCACGCTGGCGTTATTGTTATTTGAAGATCCAACTGTTGATGATTCCCAAATTAACCCGTTTTTCCTGTCGATGCTGGGCAGTATTACCCGTGCTTGTACTAAAAGAGGCCATGATTTATTGGTGTCTTTTCAGCAGCTCAGCGACGACTGGCATGCCGAATATGAAGACAGTAAAAAAGCCGACGGCATTATTTTGTTGGGTTACGGCGACTTTATTGATTATGAAGAAAAGCTCAACCAGCTACTGGCGCAAAAAACCCATTTTGTCTGCTGGGGCGCCAAAGTGCATGGCCACCCGGAATTTACTATTCGCAGCAATAACCAGCAGGGCGGCAGGCTGGCTGGTGAACATTTATTAAAACTTGGCCGCAAATCTTTTGCATTTATTGGCAATGCTTCCGAACACAGTCCGGAGTTTTTCGAACGTTATCAAGGTTTTATTCAGGCGTTGTCAACGCAGAACATTAAAGCAGAGGCAGTGCCGCAGTTTGATGCGATTTCCACTGAACAAGCAGGTTTTGACGCGACTTTAAAACTGCTGGCAGCAGGTCACAGACCAGATGCAGTTTTTGCCGCCAGTGATCTGATTGCCATTGGTGTTATCAGGGCTCTGCAACAACAAGGTATGCAAGTGCCTGCTGATGTTGCTGTAGTTGGTTTTGACGATATTCCGGTGGCGTCATTTTCGTCACCTGCGCTCACGACTATTCAGCAAAACACCACGCTGGCCGGTGAAATGCTGGTGGTGAATTTGTTAAAACTCATTGCGCAGCAGGGCATAGAACAAACCGAAATTGAACCCAAAATTATCATCCGTCGCTCCTGTGGCGCCAGTTGAGCGGAAAACGCCTTACCTGATATGAAAAAAAATTCTGTACCGCAGCGCTCTAAAGCAGCAGCTGCTCCATTGCATCCGGCCAATCCACATCAGCAAGGTTATGATATGGCGGCGCTGGCCAACACTTTGCCGGCGTTAAGCCCTTTTTTGCTAACCACGCCAGGCGGCAAGCTAAGTATTAATTTTGCCGACCCCAAAGCAGTAAAAACCTTAAACCAAGCCTTGTTGGCGCATCATTATGGCCTGCAACATTGGGATTTACCTGAAGGGTATTTATGTCCGCCAGTGCCGGGAAGGTTGGATTATTTGTTGTATCTGGCTGATTTATTACAACAAAACAATCAAGGCAAAAAACCAAAATTCAGTAAGATGAAATTGCTGGATGTAGGTTGTGGTGCCAATTTAATTTATCCGCTGCTGGCAGTAAAAACATTGGGCTGTCAGGTGCTCGGTTCGGATATCAACGGCGCTGCGCTTAGCCATGCCCAAAGCCTGATTGAGGCCCATCAGCTTGGTCATAAAATTGAACTGCGTCAACAAGCTTCAGATCAGCATATTTTTGACCATTTACTCAAGCCAGGTGAATACCTGGACGCTACTTTGTGTAACCCGCCTTTTCACCAAAGTGCAGCAGAGGCCAGTGCCGGTAGCGACCGTAAAAGACAAAATCTGGGTCTTGCCAAAGACGCTGCAACACTTAATTTTGCCGGACAAGCGCATGAACTCTGGTGTGAAGGTGGTGAACTGGCTTTTATCAAACGCATGATAAAACAAAGCAAAGCTGTGGCCGGTCAGGTGTTTTGGTTTAGTTGTCTGGTGTCTAAACAGCAGCATGTTGCTTTGTTGCAGGCTGAATTGCAACAAGCCGGCGTTGCTGAGCAGCAGTTGGTTGAGATGGCTCAAGGTAATAAACAAAGCCGTTTTATCGCCTGGACTTTTTTAACTGAAGCACAGCAGCAGCTGTGGCGTCAGCATCGCTGGCGCTAAAGTTTTCCGGCTGAAGCTTGTCCCCATGTTATGTCCGCAAAGAAAAACCCCCGATGTTTGCATCGCAACAAGACACCGGGGGCGGGAGAGCTGGGGGTTGTTATTTATTTGCTGCTGTATCGTTGTTCAACTGGCTGGTACCTGTCCCACACCTTTTGATCCTTTAACGAACGTAACAGTTTGATATATTCGGCATGGCTCCAGGCCAATGGTGTAGCGCCATTGGTGCCTTCACCTGAGCTGTATTGATAAACGCTGTTATTGCCGACATTGTCCCAAACCTGCTCAGGTAACATCATGCCTTCGTTGGCAAATTGCTCCATCGCCTGCACATAGTTGTGGCGCAGCGGCTGTATTGTTTCAGCGCTCAGTGGCTGTTTTTGGCTTTGCAGCAGCGCCAATTCATAATGGCCACGTTCACCGGAAAAAATTGGCCAGACCCGGCCACGCTGGCCTGCTGTATTGGCGTCGTTTGGCCCTTTGGCATAAGCCATGGATGTTTCGGTGTCTTCACCATAACCGTCTAAACCATAACGGCGCCAGCCTGGTAATTTGCCTTCGATACCGGCAAAGCTGAATTCATATTTCACTCTGAGCGCGTCCGGCAGGTTCTGGTCATCCAACTCACCCAAAGTGGCAAGCACTGCCTGATGGTCGGCACTGCGCACACCATAACGCACTAATTCCAGGAAACCACCGTCGACCACATCACTTTCGTTGATATTGCTGATGCCATTGCGGTCGGCCAGTTTGCTTTGATCGTTTGGATTGTCGTTGCTGTTAATACGCAGATAATACTGACCATCACTTGGCGCCTGCTTCAGTGTGCCTTGGGTGGTAAAGGTTTTGGCTTCGAGATTGCTGCTGTATTCATCGGCCTTTTGCAGATAAAGCTCAGCAGAAGCTGTGTCACCACTGAGTTTGGCAATATCTGCGGCTACCACTAAACCGCTTATCACAGCAGCAATAGTGGAAGGTGAATAACCCCCTTGTTCTTCCCAGCGTTCTTGTTGGGTAGAAGGCGGAGTTAAAGCAATATCATTCCAGTCGAGTTTCACCTGACCACCTTTGGCCAGAAAATCGGCGGCTGGTTTGAGCATGCGGCTATACCAGGTTTTTAATTCAGTTTCCGACAACAAACCTTGTTGCCATAAACGCCAGCCCAACATAATAGGCATAGCGGTTTGATCAAGCTGAATGCCCACCCATTCCAGCGTGCCGTCGACATGGGTTTTTTGTAAAAACCAGCCAGGCGCGCCAACATAACCCGGCGTTTTGTCGCTGACTTGCACCTTGGTTAAATATTCAAACGCCACTTTCGGGCTTTGTTCATCACCCAGCGCCAGCATAGCCATGGCCACCTGATAAAAATCGCGTGGCCATACGGCTTTGTAACCGGTCTGGCTTTGTTCAGCCGATTTAACATCACCCCATGGGTTCGACAAAGAAGCAATTAAAGCACCGGCATGGGTTTTATCTTCCTGGGCTTTGAGCACCATAGCGCTGGTATACAGCAGCTTGCCGTTGTCCATGGCGGTATCGGCCAGAGTTGCCAGTTGCGGCAGGCTTTGCAGATAATCCTGCCAGCCAATAGCGTCACCCAGGCCGTTAAATTCAGCCAGTACTGTATCCAAACCACGTTTGAAAGTGTTTTGTGCTGCAACTTCACTGTTGTCCGGGCTGTCGCCAAAACCAATGACTAAATCAAACTGGCCACTTTCACCTTTTTTCACCGCTGGCAGTTCTGCCAAAGCCGCCACATTACCGGCGGTTTCGCCTGTGTTTTGGTAAAGGTTATTAAATGTCTGGCTGGTTTTAAGTTCTGTCAGGCCATCAGAAACACCGACAAAACCTGTGCTGGCTTGTTTAAAAGCTGGCTGGCTTATTAAGGTTAAGGCTGAGCTGCCTTCAACGGCATGAATCATGTTGTTTTTGACATAAGCTTTGTCGTTGCTGCCGGTGTTGCCAAGCGCAGGGTCCAGATAAACAAACAGCTGTAAATTGTCAGCCAAAGGGCGGAAATAACTACGCACCACCAGGCTTTGGCCGGATGGGTCGGTAAAAATGTGTTTTTCAATTTCGTATTGGCCGTTTTTGGCTTTATTCAGCACTTTATAAGCCAAAGACAATGGACGGCCAGCGGCGTCTTTGTATAAATAATCGATGCTGGAAACAGTAGCGGTTTTTTCTTCATCAACAAAACCGGCACCTTTGACCACAAACTGCATTTCACGGAGCTGCGCCTGATGAATAAGGCCAGACATAGTTTCGGTCAGCACCCCTTGTGCTATTGAAAACCACACTTTAGACACAACACCAGTGGCTGCCTGATCGCTGTAAGCGCCCTGATGATATTGTTCGTAAGAGCTGCCAATACCTTGTTTGCCGGCATAAGCCCAGGTCGAAGCAACACCAGGCGCGCCAGGTGCCGTTGGGGTGGCTGAGTCAGTTGCTGGCTGACAGGCGCTCAGCAATAAGGCGGTACAAAAAGTTGTTAAAGGTAAATAGGCTTTCATCAACAAGTCCCGTGTTCTGTGACGCTAAAGGCGTCAGCTGTAAATTCAGTGGTGCTGGCTTTTCACTTGAATGGTCAGCACATAAAAGGCGGCAATCACCAGACTGCCGGCGCCCAGCGCCAGCGCGTAAATGGCCTGACCGTCAAAAAACAAATTTAATAAAGTGCCGAGTACAGAAGCGGCAAGTAGCTGCGGCAGCACAATAAAAAAGTTAAACATGCCCATATAAACGCCCATCTTCTGGCTGGGCAAAGCGTCGGCCAACAAGGCATAAGGCAAAGACAAAATAGAAGCCCAGGCAACACCCACGCCAATCATCGACAGCCACAGCAGTTTTGGATCGTCTATCCATAAAAACGACACTAAACCCAAAGCACCACAGAGCAGGTTGATACTGTGGCTGATTTGTAATGAAGTGCGTTTGACCACCCAGGGAATGATAATGGCGGCAATAGCGGCAAAACCGTTATAAATGGCAAATAACAAACCCACCCAGTCGGCGCCGTCGTTATAAGCTGCTGAAGTTGGGTCGGAACTTCCGTAATGCACTGAAGTGACAGCTGCGGTGGTGTAAATCCACATCGAAAATAACGCAAACCAGGAGAAAAATTGCACCACAGCCAAATGGCGCATGGTAGTTGGCATGGTAAAAAGGTCATCGACAATTTGCACTAACATACCGTTGCCGTTATGGTTTTTCTGTACGCTGACCAGCCATTGCAGCAAAGCAAAAGCCAATAAGCAGCCACCTAACACATACAGCTGTTTATCCAGGCTATAAAACCAGACCGCCGTTACAGCTGTAGTGCCAATCAGGCCAAATAAAGCGCCACTGCGCCAATAACGCGCTTTGTTATCACCATATGCTGATTTTTCATCTTCAGCTTCACCAAAAGCCTGTAGTTGTGCCGGGCTATATTCGGTAGAACGCATTACTGTCCAGAGCACAGCAACAAAGAGCACCACTCCACCGGCATAAAACGAATATTTGACTGAATCTGGTATTTCACCGGCAGGGGCTGTATTGGCGACGTCAAACCAGTTGCTAAGCATATAAGGCAAAGCGGAAGCCACTACTGCACCGGTACCAATAAAAAAGCTCTGCATCGAAAAACCAAGTGGCCTTTGTTGTTGGTTCAGGTTGTCACCGACAAAAGCGCGGAAGGGTTCCATGGTGATATTGATGGAGGCATCTAGAATCCACAACATGCCGGCCGCCATCCAAAGCGTGGGTGAATTTGGCATAAAAAATAGCGCCAGCGTGGTCAGCACAGCACCGTAGAAAAAATAAGGACGGCGCCGGCCCAGTTTATTCCAGGTGCGGTCGCTGAAATAACCCACAACAGGCTGCACCAATAAACCCGTTAACGGGCCTGCTATCCACAGAATGGGAATTTCATCAATGCTGGCGCCTAAAGTCTGGAAAATCCGGCTGACGTTGCCATTTTGTAAGGCAAAACCAAATTGCACGCCCAAAAAGCCAAAACACATGTTCCAGATCTGCCAAAAACTAAGATTGGGCTTTTGTTGTTGCATGCTGATTCCCCGTCGAGTGCTGTGTATCCGTGGTCGGATAACTGTTTTTTAGTTGTAGCTAGCATAGCAGACACATTTTCTGTGCAGAGCGCACAAATCAGCTGAAACGTGCAAACAACAATAAGGCGGGATTTACCCGCCTGCGTGCTATTTTTCGCTGTAAAAACATGCTGTTGTAAAGTGATTCGCTGTTTTAGCTGCCAGCAATGCTTTTATTGCCAAACTACATTGCCTGCTTTGATAACTTGAATTGGCGGTAACAACAAGATGAATACGTATTCAGATGGCCCGGCTTGCCCAGGCTTGGTGCAGTTGTGTTTTTGTTTGTGCCAATAAAGTGCAGCGGATTTGCTTGGAAGTGCCACTGCAAGCCACAGCGGCACTGTCTGTCACTGAAGAAGTGGTGGTTAGCGGTGATAGTGGTTCTCGACCCCGTTTTGCAGCAGATAGTCACCTAAATCCGGCATTTGCATTTCGTCCAGCTCCAGAATATCCAGAATGGCTTCACCATATTGCCGCCATTCGGTTTCTAAATTCACATCAAACAAAGTTTCTTCTTCACCGGTTAAATGTTCGGCCAGTTTTAAAATGGCAAACAGCCGTTTTTCATATAAATCGGTCGATAACAACATGGGTTCGGGGTTGTGATGGCTGGCAATCACATTAATTATTTCCGGTGCCAGGCCCCAGGCTTGTGCTATCAGATAACCCAGAGTTTCATGGTTGGTATGAAAATAACGTTGTTCTATACCTGTGTAAGGCAATTGATTGCTCAAACCAACTTTCAGCACTTTGGCGTAATCGGGAAACTGCATTTGGATCAGGCTGATACCAGCATTATGGAATAAACCCAGACTGTAACAGTCGTCGGCACAGTCGCTGCCAAGGCGCAGTTGTTGCGCAATTAACATAGCGGCACTGCCGACATTCATGGCGCTGTTCCACAGTTTCAGCGTAAAAGGGTCACTGCGGCCATCGCTTAACGTAAACCGCAACACCACACTGGTGACCAGCTTAATGACGCGGTTTAAACCAAGAAACTTACAGGCATGTTCAATAGAACTGATTTTACGACGCAGGCCAAAATAAGCAGAGTTCACTACTTTGAGGGTAAAACCGGCAATGCCAATATCCATATTAATCAGTGCGGCTATGGTATTGATATCCGGATCTTCCAGTTCAATTTCCTGTTGAATTCGCAGCAGAACGTCAGGTTGTGGAGGAATGGTAAAACCAGCCAAAGCATTTTCAACCAACGACATATCAATAGGTTTGACCATAAACAGACTCCACTGTGGAAAATAAAAAACAGTATATCTGCTTGTGCTTATAACTGCAGTGTTGTTCTGGCTGGAAAAACAGAATCAAAGGAGAAAAAGGCAGCGCTGCAGCACTGCCGGTTCAGGCTTAGCTTTTTTGCTGATTTAATTGTTTGATAAAGGTTTTTAATTCGTTACGCAGCTTTTTTTGTGTGGGTTCATTGGCCAGCAACGGCGCTATAGTGGCCTTTGCTGCAGCTTCGTCTTTATTACGCAGCTGTATTTGTGCCAGGCGTAAAATAGCCCAGGGATAAAAACTGTGATCACTGCCCTGATAAAACTCAACATAACGGCTCAGCGCCTGCTGACCTGCAGTTAAATCAATGCCTTCCAGTGCCGCCAGGCGGCCTACCTGGTACAGGCTGGCGTACTGAGGTGTCACTTCAGAAAAAAGCGCAGCTGCTTGTTGATAATAACTGCTGGCTTGTTGATGTTGTTTATCCTGACTGAGCAGCCCGGCATAACTTTGTAATAACTCGGCTTGTTGTGGCGATTTTTTAATTTCGTTTTGTAACAGCGTCAGTGCTTTTTTCACGTCATCCTGCTGTAACACCTCAGCCTGTGCCAGTGCACCCTGTACCGCATCTTTTGCATAAAGTGCATCGGCCAGTTTTTGCGCTTTGTCGATATCACCACCGGCAATACCAGGCGCTGCAGCATAAAAACTAACCAGCACTTGTTGATATTCCACTTTAGCCGGGTCCATGCTGATGGCTTGTTGCAATAGGGCCAAACCTTCTTTGGCGCGGCCCGGTGCCGAAAACATGCTGCCGGATTGTGCCAGATTAAATTTATTCACCGCTGACAGATAAAACAACTCGGCCAAAGCTGGCTGTTTTTCCCTTTGTTGTTCCAGTATTGCTTCCAAAGCCTCATCTTCACCCAACGACAACATACTTTTATATTGCAGCAATTGTAATTGGGGCTGTGTGGCTAAATCGGGCAGTGCATTCAGTTGTTGTTGCAGTTTGCGATATTGCTGGCGTTCCAGCAGGCTCTGAAATTGTTCGGTATCGGTACTGGCAAACAAAGGTAAAGTCAGTAGCGCAGACAACAATAAAATGGTGGT
>NZ_JAVBXS010000003.1 GCF_030824435.1 Rheinheimera sp. | reverse complement strand
TGATTACGCCTGGAACAAAGACATTATTAAAAAGGTGAAAAACACCGCGCCTGAAATTGCCAAAGCACTGGTACAGGCAAAAGAAGCCGATATGAACAAAATCTGGCTGGAGAAAACGGCGTTAAAACTGACGGCCGATGAAATGGCAGCCTTAACAACAGCACGCGCCAACGCTGCCAAAACTTTTGCCAAAATTGCCGGTAAAACAATCAACGACCAGCTGGAAACCGAAGCCGAAGCTTTAGATGAACTGGCTAAAGTCGTTAAACAGCATATCAACCACTATTCCCGCACCGGCTGGACCAGCGGCGCCCACACCGCCATTGACGTACCTGTATTGGCCTGGGGCACAGAAAAAAGCGCTTTTGCCGGCATGCAGGACAATACCGATATTGCCCGCAAGCTGATCCATTATGTAAAACCAGGCAAAGATGCCCAGCCAGCAACAACACAGTTGTCTGAGCAGGAAAAAACCAAAATCACCCAACAGTCAGTGCATCAGCACCAGGCGAAGCAACAACAAACCGCAGCACAAAAAACGCCACAATAAGCTAAATAAAAAACCGCGGCACCAGTTCAGGCTGGTGCTGCGGTCCGTGTTTTAACAACAGCTTACACTGAGCTGCTGACCCATGTTACGGCGACTTTAATGCCAGTAATTGTTTGCGAAGTTCAGGTGCTGTGGTTTTTTCCGATAACCAGATATCAAAAAAGGCAAAGCCAAAAGCCGGATCTGTGGTGCGGCCTAATACTTCATCATTAAAATAAAAGTCCACCAGACCATCAGCACGCAATACAGCGGTTAGCCTGTCGCCTTTTTTCACATCACGCCATAAAGTGTTCAGCTCACCAGCCCAGATTTTATGCACCTTTTGCACTGCACCCTGCTGAATTTTCCACTGATCCATAGTGGCATCAATAAACTCCTGTTTTGTGATGTCACGCTGATAGGTAAGCTCCAGTTTTAACGGTGTACTTTGCTGATAATCCACAAACAAGCCATCACTGCTCTGCAATCTGGCGTGATACAACTGCCAAAACCAATAACTGTAATGGCCCTCGCCCACTGTTTTAAAGGCATTGCTTTTTGTATCTGTACTATTGCCATAACAAAAAGGCGCCAATAACAGCAAAGAT
Source organism: Rheinheimera sp. (assembly GCF_030824435.1). Taxonomy (GTDB): domain Bacteria; phylum Pseudomonadota; class Gammaproteobacteria; order Enterobacterales; family Alteromonadaceae; genus Pararheinheimera. Next base: position 1,992 of record NZ_JAVBXS010000003.1, on the reverse strand, counting down.
GCCAGCAGACTAAGAGCCCGCAGCTTTTGCATTAAAGCTTGTTGTCTCATCTTGTTTGCTCCACAAAAAACGATAATGCACAAAAATCGTTAATAACGATGACCAGCACAAAGCCAGCACCAACGAAAGCTCCAGCACAGGTTGATACAGCAGTTGCCCACCAAGCGCACTGCCGCCCCAATAAGCCAGAGGGCCGCCTAAAGCACCAAACAAAGCCGCCAACCATTTATAACGCAGCATATCGGCCAGTACCTGCACCAACATCAGGGCAAAACAAGCCCAAAGCACAATCATCCAGACGGGCAACATATTGGCGCCAACAAAACTTAACCAGCCGCTGGCAATTAACAGCGAATCAAGCAAAACCCCGCACAAGGTGATCAGTAGCACAGCAAGCCGGGCTTTATGGTGCAATCTGACCATGGCAAAAGCCCAGTACAACACCACCGGCACTATCAGCAGGTATTGCCAATAAATCAGCACCAGCCAGCAGAGTTTAAATGCAATAAAATGAAGCATTTTCATGGCTTTAAACCAGCTGCTAGCTTTTGCCTGAAGCCATAAGGCAATAAGTTCAGCAGTTGCAGACTTAAACTGAGGCGCAGCGGAAAACGACAACGCAACTTGCCATCAGCAATAGCAACACGCACCCGTTTTGCTGCGTCTGCCACAGATAATAAAAACGGCATGGCAAAGTCATTTTTGCGGGTCAGCGGGGTGTCGACAAAACCTGGCTCGATCAGACAAACCTGAATGCCCTGCCCTGTTAAATCCAGTCTTAAACTGTCAGTGAAATAACTGAGTGCCGCTTTACTGGCGCCATAAGCTTCTGCTCTGGTAAAAGGAAACAACCAGGCCAGACTGCTGACAATCGCCAGCTGGGCCTTGCCCGTTTTTTTTAACAGCGGCAGCCAAAACTTCACTGCAGCGACCACAGCAAAAAAATTCACCGCAAAAGTGCGCTCAAAAGCGCCCAAATCAAAATTGTCGGCCTCGACATATTCACAACTGCCGGCATTTAAAATAATTAAATCCACTGAAGGCAACATGGCATTTATCAGTACTGCACTCTGTGCGACAGCATGCTCATCGGTTAAATCCACCACCAGCGACTGGATCAAAGGCGACTGCTGGCACAATTGCGCCAACCGCTCCATGGAGCGGGCAATGGCCACTACCTGCCAACCTTGAGCTGCATATTGCAATGCCAGTTCACGGCCAAGGCCTGAGCTCGCGCCGGTAATCACACAACATTTTTGCATCTGCTGACCTTTATCTATCCACAAAGTGAGACTCTGGGATGGATACGGTGCAACAACAGAAGCGGATTAGTGAAACGGCACAGGAATTCACGTAATAACATAAAGGGCTAAAAAAGGAGTTTCAGGAGTTTCAGGAGTTTCAGGAGTTTCAGGAGTTTCAGGAGTTTCAGGAGTTTCAGGAGTTTCAGGAGTTTCAGGAGTTTCAGGAGTTTCAGGAGTTTCAGCAACAGTGAACAACAGCTCAGGCAAATAAATCCACACTAAACATTTGTTGAATTTCTTCGCGTTTTTGCTGATTGGCCAAACTTTTATAAGCCTCCAGCGCCCGCTGATGCTGGCCTGCAGGGTTGTCGTAACCGGTGCGCTCGCTACTTTGGCGTTCATCATCAAGCAAGCTTAAAACAGCAGCCGAACTTTTAACGCCATTGCCCTGGGGAGATGCTGAAGTTTTGTCAGTTGCAGTTGTATTTGGTGCAATAGCGCGCGGTTGCCGGCCGGTAAAGACTTCGGCGACATTTGGGCTTTTAATGATATTTTGGCTGACTGCAACGCTCATAAGCCATCATTCTTTGCGGAAATTATCTGCATTATAACGGGAAAACTGCAGTTGCCAAGCCGGCATTTTCACTTTTACTTATTTAGCTACAAGCCCTGTCTTTATTGGCTTACAGCGAAATTAAAAGCGGCAAAAAGTTGCCGCTTTTGCACCATTTTAGCGCTTTGCCTTTTA
>NZ_JAVBXS010000069.1 GCF_030824435.1 Rheinheimera sp. | reverse complement strand
ATAAGCCCCTGGGCATCTGATCAAGGCCGGTGAGTACAGTAGCGCCCGTTGTGGTAATAGCAGAAACAGTTTCAAAAGCAGCGTCAACATAACTGACGTTGGGCAATACCAGCACAAAAGGCAAAGTGGAGAATAAACAAATAGCCAGCCAACAGAAGGTGGTCAGTAAAAACAGGTGGCGTTTGACCAAAGCAAAATCGTGGCGGCCTTTGTACACCAGAAAATAACCGCTGCTTGCGGTGATAAAAGCAGAAACCAGATAACTCCAGAAACTTTTTTCGTTGTAATACACCGCGACTGCTGTGGTGATTAACATGGCGCCTGCCAGCATCACCAGCAAATAACCAATCACCCGATAAAACAAAAACCGACTTGTTGCTGAGCGCACTGCTTTTCTCTCAAATCAGCGGCAGGACTGCCGGAATTTCCGGGCAAAACGCTGTTGCCCAACCCTAAAAATCTGGTTGCAGTGTAGCGACTTATCCAACATTTAGAAAGCTGACTGCATTGTGCTCCGCTTTGCCCCGTCATTCATTTGCATTTTATTTACATCTTGCTACACCTAAAGCAAAGTTAAAGCGCCAAGGATGTCGCATGTCACTTGCCATCGTTTACAGCAGAGCCCGTTTAGGCCTCGAAGCTCCCCAGGTTTGTGTGGAAGTACATTTAAGTCAGGGTTTGCCCGGTTTTTTGCTGGTGGGTTTACCCGAAACGTCAGTGAAAGAAGCACGCGACCGGGTGCGCAGCGCTTTGCTCAACAGTGGTTTTGAATTTCCGGACCGAAAAATTACCGTCAATCTGGCACCGGCCGATTTGCCCAAAGAAGGCGGCCGTTTTGATTTACCTATTGCCATTGGCATTCTGGTTGCCAGTGGCCAGCTACCAGCCGATAGTATTGAAGGTTTTGAATTTTATGGAGAACTGGCATTATCCGGTGAAATTCGCGCCATTGTTGGTGAAATACCGCTGGCCATCGCCTGCCAAGCCGCAGCCAGAGCAGCAGTGTTGCCGATGTTAAATGCCAGTCAGGCGCAGCAGGTACCTGGCGCTCAAATTCACGGCGCCAGCCATATATTGCAGGTGCATAGTTTTTTATTAGGGCAACAGGCATTGCCTGCTATTCCGGCTTTGCCGGCACCGGCATTGCAAGACCAGCAGCTGTGCTGCTCCGAAGTGAAAGGCCAGCACAGTGCCAAAAGGGCGTTGGAACTGGCCGCCGCCGGGCAACACAATATTTTGATGTTTGGCCCGCCAGGTACTGGTAAATCTATGCTGGCGCAACGTTTGCCCGGTTTATTGCCGCCGCTTGGCAATGACGAAGCGCTGCAAAGTGCCGCTGTGTATTCTATTGTGGCAAGGCCACGTGCTTTACACGACTGGCATCAGCCGCCTTTTCGCCAGCCCCATCACACCAGCTCAGCCATAGCGCTGGTGGGCGGTGGTTCTGTGCCCAAACCAGGTGAAATTTCTTTGGCGCATCAGGGCGTTTTGTTCCTTGATGAATTGCCACAATATGAACGCAAAGTGCTGGATGTACTCAGAGAGCCACTGGAAAACGGTTTTGTGCATATAGCCAGAGCTGGCCATCAGGCACAATTTCCGGCCATGTTTCAGTTGGTGGCGGCTTTGAACCCAAGCCCGACCGGCCATCATCAGGATGGTCGTGCCAGCCGCGAGCAAATTTTACGTTATTTAAGCCGCATTTCGGGTCCGCTGCTTGACCGTATCGACTTGCAAATTGAAGTACCGTTATTGCCCAAAGGCGTGCTGAGCCAACAGCAACAACAAGACGAAACCTCAGCCACTATTGCCGCCAGAGTCAAAGCCGCCAGAAATTTACAAATTGAACGGCAAGGCAAAAGCAACGCCCGCATGACCCCAGGCGAAGTGAGCCAACATTGTTATTTAAAACAACAAGATGCTGACTTTTTTGAACATTGTTTGTTGCAGCTGAAACTCTCGGCCCGCAGTTATCATAAGTTGCTGAAAGTGGCGCGCACCATTGCCGATTTACAACAACAAACCCACATTGAAAAACCACAATTAATGGAAGCTTTGAGTTACCGCGCTTTTGACAGGTTATTGCAATATTTACAGCAATAACAACACAGTTTGCCGCAATATCATCAGGTTGATGCTTTATTCGTCTGGTCGCTTTTAACCATAATTAACAGCAGGCTAGACTGCAGTCACCAAACCGTCACTTATTTTCGTCCTTTTATCAAGCTGATAGCAGCACAAAACCAGACTTGTCTTTATACTCAGGCAAGCTCAAACCGGATGATACCGCATGCCAAATCTTGAACTACGTCAGCTACTTCGTTACAACCAGTATTATTGGTTGGCGTTACTTGCTTTTGATGGCCTGAGCGGTTTGCTGATGCTGCTGACTTATGAAAAATATGAGTTTCACCTGAGTTTTGTGATTTCCCGCTTGTTGTTATTTTTGGTGGAAATGATTATTTCTGCCGGTTTTATCCGTTGGTCCTTTTCCCGTCAGCTGTCACAACTGCTTGTGGTATTGGCCGCTATTGCCATGTTGTGTTTGTATACGCCGGTCAGCAATCTGAGCTGGATGCTGCTGAAAGACGCAGAAGATTTTAAAGCAGCCATGCTGCTGAGTCAGCTTGATACAACTAGTTTGCCGCTCTTTATCTGGGTGATGTGTTACCTGACATTCTGGCGCTATCAACAACAACAACAGCAGCTGCGCGAATCGGCACAACTGCATCAGAATATTCAGCAACTGGAATTGCAGGCACTGCAACATCAGCTGAATCCGCATTTTACTTTTAATGCGCTAAATTCAGTTTGTGCTTTGCTGGAAACAGAACGTTATGAAGACGCCGAAATCATGTCGGAACAACTGGCCACTTTTTTACGCTATTCGTTAAGTAAATCACCCCAAAGTCTGGTGCAGCTGGCCGACGAGCTGGCGGCTATTGAAGCTTATCTGACCTTACAAAAAACCCGTTTTGGCGACAAATTAAAAGTGATCTGGGAAGTAGACGACAGCCTCAAAGCGCAACGTATTCCGGCTTTATTGTTGCAACCTCTGGTAGAAAACGCGGTGAAATATGCCGTGGCCGGCCGCACCCAGGGCGCTACTATCCGCATTCAGGGTTCTCATCAAAACGAACAACTGCTGCTTGCCGTCACAGACGATGGCCCTGGTTGTGGTC
>NZ_JAVBXS010000096.1 GCF_030824435.1 Rheinheimera sp. | reverse complement strand
TTTTGCCATATTTGCGGCTTCCAGCTCAGCCCAGGCTTTGCTGCCCCAGAGTGGCACTGTGGTTAACGAATGTTTGTCGCTGCCGGCCGTTTCTTTGGTGGAATAAGACAAATACACCAGGGTTCTGTTGTCTTTATCAAAAATGCGGCGGATTTTTAAGTGTTTAAACAAAATACTTTTTGAAGCGGTAAAAATAACTTCACCCGATTTGGAAGTATCTATTTGATCCAACATGGTTTTGGTAATTTCACCCGTCTGACGGCAGGCAATCGACATATCGGAAGGGTCAGCTAAATCCAGATTGGCTTCCACATGGCTGATATGGCAGGTCACTCCTGGAATATCAGGGTCGTTAAAGGTCTGAATTTTAATATCTTTAGTGGTAAATAAACCCAAGCTGACATCACCCACTTCTTTGGGGGAGCAGGCCATTAGCAAAGTGGATACCAAAAGCAACGAGGCACTTTTTGCAGAAAAATTCATATCAACTCCTTGTAAATCAGTAATAAAATCTTGTTTTTCGCATAGCCATCCGACTGCGGGCTTAGCTACACTTTGGCGCAGGTTTAAATTTTTTTAATAGCGAAGCCGCGAACCAGACATCACCATTTCGCATAATGATCTTCAGCAAGCCCAAGGCAATTCTGTAGTTGCAGTACAGTGCCATCGGCCAGCTGAATGTGCCCTTGATAATAACCAACATACTGGCGGAAATTACTGGCTAAAAGCCCTGCCTGTACTTTTTCCTGCCGGCAATACAAAGGCTGAAACTCAAGTTCTACTTCACCACATAAAGTGCTGACTTGCCAGTTGCGCTCTGGTGCTGCTCTGGCAAAGGCAAACTGCGCCGGGCTCAGGTGCTGAATCTTACCCTGATACCAAAGTGCATTTTCACAAAGCCCGGTTTCGTTGACACCGTTCGCCAGATTTAAACCAAAAGCCTTACCTTGTACGCTGCTATTGATAGACGCCCAGCGCCAGTTGGTTTGGCGGCGCATAAAACCGGCAGAAAAATCATAACCGCCATGCGCCTGACTTAAATCAAAGCTTTTATTGCCAAGTTTCAGCTCCCCCAGAACCTGCAGCGCATTGTTTTTTTCAGTGTAAGTCAGGCCCTGATAAGCAGTGGGGGCACAAAGTGCCAAAGGGCTTTGTTGTTGTGGCAGTAGCTGAAGCCTCGCCTGCAAATCACCACAATCAAGTTCAAGTTGCCAGCTTTGAGCGCTTAAATCAAAACTCCAGCCTGTTTTACCAAAATGCAGTTGCGCTTTGCCTGAGGTGGGGGATTGGCTCATGCGACAACCCATATTCAGCGGCAATAACAGGCCTTTTTCGATGGTTTTGTTGCCGTGCTGGTACAAATAAGCAAAACCTGAACTGGCATAACGGATATCGGCAATAGCCACTGCCAGTAGCCAGTTGGGGCCTGTCACAGCGACAAACTGAAACTGTTTAAAATGAAAATGCCGTGCAAGGGCGCTGGCTTTTTTATCCAGCACAGTGCGGTAGTCGAAATCAGCAAAATTAAGTTGGGGCACTGAGCCGTCAAATAAACCATAAATGGCATTGCCATTGGCATCAATCAGCTGGCTTGGTGCTTGGGTAATATTGGGCTGATAACGACTTGGCATGTTGGGCTCTTGTTAATAAAACTTTTTGTTTTTATAACAGTTTTTCTGGATCAGACCAAGTAAGATTCGGTAGCATCCAGTGTTAGTTGCCATGCCTTTGCCACTATTGGGCACAACGCCTGGCAAGCAAGCTTTATGCAGGCCGATGATCAAACGGATGAGGTTCGGATGACAGTTTCAGATCAATTGTTACTGATGTTTAGCGCCCTTGGTGCTATCAACGCCTGGGTGCTGGTGGCTTATTTTTTCTGGCGCCAGCCAGGGCAATTGTCAGACAGGTTATTGGCGTTGATGCTACTGATGCTCAGCATCAGAGTACTGAAATCTGTGTTGTTTTATTTTAATCCGGACATCACCAAACAGATATTACAACTGGGGTTGTCGGCTTGTTGGTTAATAGGGCCTTTGTTGTATGCCTATTGTCACAATATTTGTTGGCCAGAGCATAAAAGCAGCAGTTATCTGTGGCCTTTGCCGGTCGCTTTGTTGCTGATGATTGTGGTTGGGCTGGGCTGGCCTTATCAGCACAATGCACAACTATGGCAAACTTTGTTATATCAGCTGATTAATTACAGCTGGCTTGGCTGGATTTTGTTATCGGCTTTGTTGTTGTGGCAACACCAAACAAAGCTGATGGCCGGCCAGCACTACACAACACAGTTACCAATGCTGTTGAGTGTATTTTCCGGCAATCTGCTGCTTTGGGCTGCTTATTATTTCGCCTCTTATACCTCTTACATTAGCGGCGCTTTAACTTTTAGTTTTTTGTTATATGTGGCTGCGCTGACTATTTATCTAAAGCGCCAGCCAGAGAACACAATAGCTCAAGAGCCTTACGCCAATAAAAAGCTGCCTGCTGACGAAGTTTTGGTTTTGCAACAGCAACTTGAACAATTGATGCAAACACAACTGTTGTTTCTTGATGCCAACCTGAGTCTTGCCAAACTTTCCAGACAACTGGGCTGTGCTAGCCCAAAATTGTCGCAGTTGCTGAACGACAATCTGCAGACGTCTTTTAATGACTATATCAATGCATATCGTATTGAATTTGCCAGGCAGCTGATCGAACAACAAATACCGCTCAAAATGGCTGATTTGGCAGAGCAAAGTGGTTTTAATTCGTTATCGACATTTTATGCCGCTTTTAAAAAAGTCACTTTGCAAACGCCCGCCAGATACAAACAACAGCTGCCGGAGCAGAATTCCGGAATTATAAATCCGCTATCCTGAATCATATTCTGCGGCTGTAAGGCGCAGCCGCAACTTTTATGCTAGCTCCGGTTTTTTAAATAGTTAACCGGAGGAAATATGCGTTATCTGTATGCTTGTGCTCTGTTGTTGTGTTGTTGTTCTTTTGCCACTGTAGCTGCAGTTACTACAGGGGCTCAGCTGAATAACAACGCAGCTAAACCCCAGCTTACGGCAGAGCAGGATAGTTATCAGGCGGTTCGCCACACTTTGCAGTTGTACCTGAACGGCACTTCTTATAATCAGCAACAGCAAATTAAACAGGCTTTTCACCCTCAGGCTGAGTTATTTCTGGCCAAAGAAGGGCAGCCTATCTGGCAAGTGCCGGTTGACGAATATCTGAGTTGGTTTAAGCCAACCAAAGCCGGGCAGTTTAATGGTCGTATTGGCGAAATTCTCAGTATTGAAATTGAAGGTGACCTGGCAAGTGCCAAAGCAGAAATTCTGCAGCCAGAGTCCGGGAAGCGTTTTATTGATATGTTTTTGTTAAAGCGTATTGAAGGACAATGGCAAATTATTAGTAAAGCTGCGGTGGGGCAGTCTTCTTTGCAGCATGGTCAAAGGGTGTTATTTATTTTGTCTGACGCCCATTTTCATGGAAAGTCAGACTTACCCGCCGGCGCCAGCTTTTCAGAAATAGTGAAAGCCTACAGTACTTTTAAAGCAGCAGGTTTTACTGTGGATTTTATGACCCCTTCCGGCGGTGCTGTGCCTTTGGCTTATATCGACACTTCAGACCCATTGCATAAAGAATATCTGTATAACCACGATTTTATGCAGGCGCTTAAACACAGCAAAACAGCGGCAGAATTAAAGGCGGCGGATTATCAAGCTGTGCATTATGTGGGGGGGTCTAATGCCGTTTATGGCGTTGCGGACGATCCGGCGATAGCCCAACTGGTGATGGACATTTATCAACAGCATCAAGGTATTATTTCTGCTGTTTGTCATGGCACTGCAGGTTTGCTGCAGTTAAAAACCACAGATGGTCGTTTTCTGGTAACAGGCAAAAAGCTCACTGGTTATCCGGAAGATTTTGAACAACAAGATGCGGCTTATTTTAAACACTTTCCGCTGCTGATAAAAAAGACCATTCTTGAGCGGGGTGGTCAATTTGCTGTAGGGCCACGCAACCAGGCATTTGTGCAAGTGGATGGCAGGCTGGTGACAGGGCAAAATCATTTGTCTTCTGTGGGTGTTGCCAGGGCTGTAATTACTCTGATCCAGCAAAAAAATCCGGCACAGACTGCAACTGCAGCCGCAAGGCAATAAACGCTGACGCCCGATAAAGCATGTTGAACATAAAGTTCTGAAACGACCAACAAAAACGCCGGCAAGCCGGCGTTTTTTCTTCATCAGCAGTCAGACTGCTTTTGCTCAAACCTTGATTTAGTCGTGACCATGGCCTGAGTGACCGTCGATACCATGCGCATGGCCATGTGCCAGCTCATCGTCAGTGGCATCACGCACCAGCAGAACTTCAACGGCAAAAGTTAAATCTATGCCTGACAAGGGGTGATTACCATCAACCACCACTTCATCGTCTGTGACGTCTAATACAATCACAGATTGTTCGCGGCCATCCGGGCCGGCGGCGCGAAAACGCATACCAACAGCCACTTCCATACCTTCAAATAAAGCACGGGGTACGGCTTGAGTCAGTTCTTCATGGCGCTCGCCATAAGCATCAGCAGCTACAACCTCAACGGTAAATTTATCACCAGCTTGTTTGCCAAGCAGTGCATTCTCCAGCCCGTGGATTAAAGAGCCGCTGCCGTGGATAAATACCAGTGGCTCGCCGCCAACAGAGCTGTCGAGTTCGTTGCCTGCCGCGTCACTGACGCTGTAGTGCATTGCAACGACTTTGTTATTTTGAATGGTCATGCAAACCTCAGTTAGTTTAAAGAATAAGGAAGAGCTTCCAGCCTGAACAAGGTGTCAGGCGCGCTGGCCAGCCGTAAATGGGCATCTGAGGCGGTATCATTTGGCAATACAGCAAGCACAAACAGCTCACCATGAATATTCACCGCATTTACTACCACGCCGCTGCGGCGCCAGTTTTGCTCCAATTGTACTTCAATATCGCTGCCGGCTGCCGGAGTTTCTGCACTCTGTGCTTTGAGGATATAAGTGGCTCTTTTATTTTTGCCCAGATATTTCATCCGTGCCACCATTTCCTGGCCTATGTAACAACCTTTACTAAAACTAATGGCATCAATGGCTTGCAGATTGAGGTTTTGTGGTACGTATTCGCCTATTAACGCCTGTTCCAGATAAGGTAGGCCGTGCTGAATATGTTGTGCCAAAAAGCGTGTTGGAGCTGCTAATAAACCAGGTTGTGCTGTGATCAGCTGTTTGGCAGCTGCAATGTCCAGCACCAGCAAATAATGTTGTGGCGCCAACGCCATTAACTGGCCGCCCGGTACCGCAACAAGCTGACCGCGTTCTGGTACAGTCCAACCTAAAGTCGCCAGCAGACTGTCGGCCTGAGGGCCGCTGACACCAAGCACAGCCAGTTGATCCTGAGTGTCATGAAAACTGACTTTGGAAAAAACGCCAAATTTTTTCAGTTGGACAAGAGAGGCCTGAATTTCATCACGAAAACCGGCGTACAATAAGTCGTCGCCCGCTTGCCAAAGATGAAAAGTGGCCCACATTTTACCTTTGGCATCACAATGGGCGCCACGTAAAAAGTTATTCTCGGTTAAGGTATTGATATCACAGGTGGTTTGACCCTGTAGATATTTCTTTTGGTCCGGGCCACTGATCCGGATCACATGAAAAGCCGGTAATGGACTGATAAACGCCTGTTCGGCATCATTTGATAATTGTGCCAGTTGCTCGGCACTAATCCAGGAACTTTGCATCGCTGATATCGCTTCTAAATCTTCAATGTTCAATGGCACAGATCATTGGGGGAAAGATGGAAAAGCACAACCCCTGCGTCGATTATTTGTTAGAATCCAGCAAGCAAAACAAGAGAGTGTGTTATGTCTGAATTAATGAAAAAACCAAAATTACGTTGGGCTTGTCGTCGTGGCATGCTGGAGCTGGATATTCTGTTAGCCCCTTTTGTTGAGGAAGGTTATGACGCTTTAAGCCTTGAACAAAAACAAGATTTTGAACGTTTATTGGCTTGTGATGACCCGGATTTATTTGCCTGGTTTATGGGGCATGCCACTTCAAAAGACCATAGCCTGCAACAACTGGTGGATATCATTGTCCGGCGCGTCCGCGTTTAGTCTGGCTTTGCGCCCTTCGCGTTGGCGTGCTTTGCCTTATGCGCTAAGTGTGCTTGGCATTGTATGCGTTTGTTTGTTGTTGCCTTTGCTCTGGTGGCAACTGCTGATCCTAAGCCCGGTCGTTATTTTGTGTTTATATTGGCAGCTGCAACTTTGGTTTCAGCCTCTGAGCATTCAGATGTTAACGCTGGACACTGCGGGTCGTATCCGTTTTTTGCATGATGTAAAACCTGCCGGTCAGCTACTGCCACAATCTTTGGTGTCTGGTTGGGGATTCTGGTTGTACTGGCGTGACGACAACGCTGTTGTGCATCAGCTCTGGTTATATCGTGATAATTTTTCGCCAGCTGACGGCAGCGCGCTGGCAAGGGCTTGCACTGAAAGACGCTGGCAGCTGCAAAGCTGACCTTGTTGTGAGCAAAAGCCCGTTATATAGTCCGTCGTTTGTCGTGTGCCCTGTTTTTGTAAATTGTTTAGTCTGTGCAGGCTGAACTTATCTGTGATGGTATTGACCCAGGTTGGATATGATGACTTTGATTGAACTGGCAGGTTATGTGCCAGCTATTATTTTCCCGGCAGCAACTTTGATGCAGCTGTGGCATTTATTAAAAACTAAAACTTCGGACGGTGTACCGGCTTTAACCTGGTTGGCTTTTGCCATTGGTAACTTGTGTTTATATGTGTATGCAGAAAAATATACCGAATTGCAGTCTATTATCGGCCAGCTCGCCACTGCAGCTTTGCAGATCTATGTGGTGTATCTGATTATCAAATACCGCCGTAGTAACAACAAAGCGGCCATATCTCAATAAATCCGCCATCTTCGTAGCGTGTAACTGATAAGAAAAAACGGCGTTGTAAACGCCGTTTTTTCCCGCATATGATGACAGCTGAACCCAGAACAGGCTGCACCTGTTCGCTTGGCAGTGTCTTGAAGCTTAGCGCTCAGGTGGTGTCAGAATGGTCGGTTTAGAGTTTTCCAGCATAGCCGGATAATCCAAAGTGTAATGTAAACCGCGACTTTCTTTGCGTGCCATAGCACATCGGATAATCAGCTCAGCTACCATGGTCAGATTACGCAGTTCCAGCAGGTTATTACTGACCCTGAAGTGGCGGTAATATTCCTGAATTTCCCTTTGTAATAATTCCACTCTGTGTAAAGCACGTTCCAGCCTTTTGGTGGTACGCACTATGCCAACAAAATCCCACATAAATAACCGCAATTCGTGCCAGTTGTGGGTGATTACTACTTCTTCATCTGAGTTACTGACCCGGCTTTCATCCCACTGCGGCAATGCAATGGGCGCTGCTGTGTGCGCTAAATTGGCCAGAATATGTTGGGCCGCACTTTGCGCAAACACCACACATTCCAGCAAAGAGTTACTGGCCATGCGGTTAGCGCCATGCAGGCCGGTATAAGCCACTTCGCCAATGGCATATAAATTGGGCACATCGGTTTGACCATTTTGGTTTGTCATCACGCCGCCACAAGTGTAATGCGCTGCCGGCACCACAGGGATAGGCTGTTTGGTAATGTCGATACCGACACTTAAACACTTGGCGTAGATAGTCGGGAAGTGCTCAATTATAAAATCTTTTGGCTTGTGGCTGATGTCGAGATAGACACAAGGCACACCCAAACGTTTCATTTCAAAGTCGATAGCGCGGGCCACCACGTCACGGGGCGCCAGTTCGGCACGCTCGTCAAAATCCGGCATAAAACGCGAACCGTCCGGCCGTTTTAAATAAGCGCCTTCACCACGCATCGCTTCGGTGATGAGATAATTCCGGGCATCCGGATGATACAAACTGGTCGGGTGGAATTGGTTAAATTCCATATTGGCAACACGGCAACCGGCACGCCATGCCATGGCAATACCGTCGCCACTGGCCACGTCCGGGTTGCTGGTGTAGAGGTACACTTTACTGGCACCGCCAGTCGCTAAAGCTACAAAACGGGCTGAAATCACTTCCACTTGTTCTGAATTGCGGTTCCAGACATAAGCTCCATAACAATGTTCACCCTCAAGGCCAAGCTTGGCGGCTGTGATAAGGTCGATGGCATTGTAATTTTCCAGCAAACGGATATTCGGATGGGCTTTCACCTGATCAACCAAGGTGATTTGCACGGCGCGCCCGGTAGCGTCCGCAGCATGCAGAATACGTCTGTGACTATGACCACCTTCACGGGTCAGGTGATATTTTAATACCCCTTCTTCGTCGCGGTACTGGTCAAAAGGTACCCCTTGTTCAATCAGCCATTCCATCGCACCTTTGGCGTGTTCAGCAGTAAATTTAACGGCTTGTTCGTCGCATAATCCGGCACCGGCAATTAAGGTGTCGCTGACATGGGAATCAATGCTGTCGTTTTCGTCAAACACAGCGGCGATGCCACCCTGCGCATATAAAGTAGAACCTTCGCGCAGCGGACCTTTACTCAAGACCATGACGTTCAGCTGGTTGGCCAATTGTAATGCCAGAGACAAACCGGCGGCGCCGCTGCCAATAATTAATACGTCACAAAGATGTTCTTTTTGTTGTTGCATGCGATACACTTAATCCGACAAAAAACAGAATCTTAGTTGAGCAAAAAGCCAGGCAGGCTGCGACTGGCGCTGTGGTTTTTCTGGCAGCGTTCGGATTGGCTATATGTCATCCAATGCGGTCAGGATCAATCTATTGTAACTTTTTTATCTATTAAACCGAACTTTTTCACTTCGGTCCCGTCATAAGGGTACGCTTGACGAGAGCCGGTTGCAAAATTTAGCAGTAAGCAAAACAGGGGACAAGCTCGGATGAGCGAGCAAGAATTGGATTGGCAGATAGTCCAGCGGGTACAACAAGGGGATAAAGCAGCTTTTAATCTGTTGGTAAGAAAATATCAGCACAGATTGGCGAACTTAATTTCGAGGTACGTCTCTAATCATGGCGACGTGGCAGATGTGGCACAAGAAGCTTTTATCAAAGCTTATCGTGCGTTGCCAGGCTTTCGCGGAGACAGTGCGTTTTATACCTGGTTGTACCGTATTGCAGTAAACAGTGCAAAAAACTATCTGGTGGCGAATGGCCGCAAACCGCCGTCAACAGACGTTGATGCGGAAGACGCTGACTCCTACGAGGGCAGCGACGCTTTAAAAGTGCAGGACTCTCCGGAAAAGCTGTTGCTGACCGAAGAAATACGGCACGTGGTGTTTGAAACTATCGAAAAATTGCCGGAAGAATTGCGCATTGCTATCACATTGCGTGAGATGGATGGTCTGAGTTATGAAGAAATTGCCGAAGTGATGGGCTGCCCTATAGGCACAGTCCGTAGCCGGATCTTCCGGGCACGTGAAGCAATTGACATCCAGCTGAAGCCTTTAATCAGCTGACCTATGAGCAAAGACAGGAAAATGTATGTCGTCTGAAAAACAAGATTGGCTATCTGCCGCGAGTGATAATCAAGGCATCAGTGCGCAACAGCTCGACTCTTTGTTACAAGATCCGGACTTGCAGCAACAATGGTTGCGTTACCAGATGATGGGTAACGTGATACGCAATGAGTTGCCTGCGCAGGTTGACCTGAATTTTGCCGATAATTTTGCATTGTTGCTGGCGGAAGAAGAAACACATCAGTTACAGCCAGAACCTGTACTGCAACTGGCGGCAGTCAGTGCAACGTCACGTTGGGGCAAAGTAAAATCTGCCGCCAATATGCCGTGGATGAAAACCATGCTGCAGGGCGCTATCGCCGCCAGCGTTGCTATAGTGGCAGTGGTTGGTGTTCAGCAAAGTCAGCAGTCTGCAGATGATGCTTTAACCTCCCCCTTACCTGTATTGCAAACCCGTCCTATTGGCGGCGTTGCAACACCTGTCAGTTTAAGTCAAAGTTCGGTGGATTCACGTTTTGCTGTCCAGCAACAACAACTGCAACTGGAGCAACAGCGCCGGTTACAAGAGCTGATGCAGGCCCGGCAACAACAAATCCGTTTACTGGAACAAACTGCCCAGCAGCAACAAAAAAATCAGCAAAACCAACCTGTTGTTGAGCAACCACCACGCGGACAATAACAATGCGTGTGTTGTTGATGTTCTTAGGCTGGTTGGTGCTGAGTTGTTCAGCAGCAGCCAGCAATGACGGTTGGCTGCAGTTTGAACGCAGCCAGCAAGCCGTTAAAAAATTTAATTTTGACGTTACTTTTGTGCAGATGCGCAGCAATCAGCTGAGCACCTTTCGCTGGTTACACGGTGTACATCAGGCAACTGGCAGCTTGCCAGTGCAAACCGAACTTGAGCAGCTCATTCCACAAGACCTTGCCGGTACCGACACTTTCAGACGCAACGACAGAGTCTATTATTCGTCACCCGGTAATTCTTTGCTGGTGACTGTAAATCAATCTATCAAAGAACTGCCGGCTATTTTGTTCCAGTCTCAGGCCGGCATTATGAAACTCTATGATGCTGTGCCAGGTAGCAGTACTTCATTGTCTGGCCGCACTGCCCAGCTGCTTAGACTCACTGCGCTAAATAATGGTCGTTTTAGTTATTGGCTGTGGCTGGACGGCGAAACCGGCTTTCCACTTCGGGTTGATACTGTTGACCAGAATAACGAAGTGCTGGAACGTTGGATGGTGGTGCATATGCAGCTGAAGCCAACTTTACCCACCGAACTGATGAACCTGCTAAAGGCCGATTTACCCGCAGAGCCGGTGCAACTGCCTGTTGTCGAAACGGTCGGGAGTGCCGATTTTCAACTGGGGTGGTTGCCAGAGGGCTATCAACTGGCATTGCAACAGAGTTCAACCGCCACACCAAATAATCCAGTGCTGGCTTCCTGGTTGTTAACCGACGGTTTGCATCAGATCTCGGTTTTTGTGCAGCCTTCAGCCGGTTTACCTGCTCAAGCATTTCGTGACGGCGCCACCACTTTGCTGGTGCTGCCAAAACAAAATATTGATGTCACTGTGATAGGCCCGCTGGATGTCACTCTGGCCAACCGGCTGGCCGATTCCGTTCAATAATCAAGGCTGTTATACTGCCAGCCTTTTTCTGGCACAGGCGCAACAACATGGTTGAAGAAATTGCCACAGTCATGCAGGTGGAAGCACAGGGTGTCTGGTTGCAAACCAAAGTGGTGAGCAGTTGTCAGGCTTGTAGTGCCAATGACAGCTGCACCAGTGGTGTGGTTGCTAAACATCTGACTCAGCGGGATTATCGTTTTTTCCTGCCTTATCAACCTTGTGCATCAGAGCCTGAATTGTTACCAGGCCAACAGGTCAGAATAGGTATCCACGAGGGCGTGTTGCTCAAATCTGCCGCTGCTGTTTATTTGTTGCCACTGTTGTTATTTATCGCAGCTGTGTTGCTGCTGTCTTTTTATAATGCCGGTGAAGGCTGGCAATTATTGGCAGGTGTAGTAGCTGCTATTCCGGGTTATATGCTGGCGCGTCGTTTTGGATTACAACAAGGTGGTGCTGAACAACAGGTGGAGTTGTTGGCGGTATTGCCTTCGCTCAGTGTGTTGCAACAATAAGCTGACTGAAGGCCGCAGCGCCTGAAGGCAAAACACAGCACCGTGAAAGCCGAAGAACACATAGCAACCTCGCAGCAAATCAAGTACAATTCGCGGCAATTTTAATCTGTGGCATGATTTGACAAGGTAACAAAGTTACCGGGTCTTACTGGCCAACCAGCTCAGTTTTTATTGGAAAAAATGGCAAAAATATCTCATATCCGCAATTTTTCGGTCATCGCTCACATTGACCACGGCAAATCAACCTTATCCGATCGTTTGATCCAGTTTTGTGGTGGTTTATCTGATCGGGAAATGCAGGAACAAGTGCTGGATTCGATGGATCTGGAGCGTGAACGTGGTATCACCATCAAAGCACAAAGTGTCACGCTGAATTACAAAGCCAAAGATGGCGAAACGTATCAGCTGAATTTTATCGATACTCCTGGCCACGTTGACTTTACCTACGAAGTCAGCCGCTCTTTGGCTGCCTGTGAAGGCGCTTTGTTAGTGGTGGATGCCGGTCAGGGTGTAGAAGCTCAAACTGTAGCTAACTGTTACACAGCGCTGGAAATGAATCTGGAAGTATTGCCGGTTCTGAACAAAATCGACTTGCCACAAGCTGAACCTGAGCGTGTTGCTGAAGAAATTGAAGACATCATTGGTATTGAAGCCGTGGGTGCTGTGCAATGTTCTGCCAAAACCGGTGTTGGTATTGAAGATGTGCTGGAAACCATCGTCAAGGGCATCCCTTGTCCTGAAGGTGATGTGGACGCACCAACCCAGGCGCTGATCATCGACTCCTGGTTTGACCCATACCAGGGTGTAGTGTCACTGGTGCGGGTGAAACACGGTAAAATTCAGGCCAAAGACAAGATTAAAATCATGTCGAGCGGCGCTGTGTATGAAGTTGATAAAGTTGGTATTTTTACTCCTAAAGCCAAAAATACCGGCATTTTAAGCACTGGCGAAGTAGGTTTTGTGATTGCCGGTATTAAAGAAATTAAAGGTGCGCCTGTTGGCGATACCTTAACGCTTTCTAAAAATGCGGCGACTGAGCCTTTACCAGGTTTTAAACGTATTAAACCTCAGGTGTATGCCGGTGTGTATCCGGTGTCGTCAGACGATTACGAAGATTTCCGTGATGCACTGGAAAAACTCAGCTTAAACGACTCATCTTTGTTTTATGAACCAGAAAGCTCCAGCGCTTTGGGTTTTGGTTTCCGTATTGGTTTCCTTGGCATGCTGCATATGGAAATCATTCAGGAGCGTTTAGAACGTGAATACGATCTGGATCTCATCACCACTGCCCCTACTGTAGTGTACGAGGTTGTCACTAAAGGTGGCGAAACCGTGATGGTGGATAACCCAAGCGATTTACCGCCTGTTGCCAGCATTGACGAAATCCGTGAACCTATTGTTGAAGCCCATATTCTGGTGCCGCAGGAATATTTAGGTAACGTCATCAACCTCTGTATCGAAAAACGGGGTGTGCAGATCAATATGACTTACCACGGCCGTCAGGTTGCCGTGGTGTATGAACTGCCAATGGCCGAAGTGGTGATGGATTTCTTCGACAGATTAAAATCAACCAGCCGTGGTTATGCTTCTTTGGATTACGCTTTTAAACGTTTCCAAACCTCTGATATGTCACGGGTTGATATTTTGATCAACGGTGAAAGAGTGGATGCTCTGGCCATTATCAGCCATAAAGATTTTGCCCAGGGCCGCGGCCGTGAACTGGCAGAAAAACTCAAAGAGCTGATCCCACGCCAGATGTTTGATATTGCCATTCAGGCTGCTATTGGCAGTCACGTCATTGCCCGCACCACGGTAAAACAATTACGCAAAAACGTATTGGCCAAGTGTTATGGTGGTGATATCAGCCGTAAGAAAAAACTGTTGCAGAAACAGAAAGATGGTAAAAAACGTATGAAGCAGGTCGGTAACGTTGAAGTGCCGCAGGAAGCGTTTTTAGCTATTCTGAAAGTAGGCAAATAACACACTGCTTTTGCATTAATTGCGGCGCTGTTTTATCAGCGCCGCAGTTGTTACAGCTGGTAACAATATATCGTGCAACAGCTGCAGCAACAGCGAAGTATTCAGCGTTAAGCTGATACTTTTGAACATCAATGAGGATTAGGTATTTCATGGCAGGTTATTTTGCAATTTTTTTAGTGGCATTAACGGTTGGCAGTGGCTTGATCTGGTTGTTTGACGCTCTGGTGCTGGCGCCAAAACGCAAAGTGAAACTGGCGCAGGCAGAAGCTGCGGCGGGTGGTGCTTTATCAGAAGATGCTAAACAGCAAATTGCGCCGCAGTCTTATCTGGCTGAAACAGCGCAGTCTATTTTCCCTTTGATTGCCATCATCACTATTTTCCGTTCTTTTTTATATGAACCCTTTCAAATTCCATCCGGCTCTATGATGCCCACTTTGTTGGTGGGAGATTTTATTCTGGTGGAGAAATACTCTTATGATGTCAAAGACCCGATTTGGCGCACCACGTTAATTCAAACCGGTAAACCGGCGCATGGGGATGTTGCAGTATTTAAGTATCCAGAGCAGCCGACAGTTGATTACATCAAACGTATTATTGGTTTACCTGGTGACCGTATTGTTTATAAAAACAAACAGTTATATATCCAGAAAGCCTGTGATAAAAACCTGAACCAGCCATGCCCTGTGCTGGAAGCTTTGCATCAGGAATTACAGTCTGAAGGTGAGTTTTTCTTAGGGCCTTATCCACTGAAACGTTTTACTGAACAAGGCCCAACCAAAAGTTATGACATTTTACAAAATGCCATGCTGCCAGAGCCTATTCACAATTATTACCGTCAGCCAGGTACTGAAACTACTGAGTTTGTGGTGCCTGAAGGCCATTATTTTGCCATGGGTGATAACCGCGATAACAGCCGTGACAGCCGCTTCTGGGGTTTTGTGCCAGAGCAGAATCTGGTGGGTAAAGCGGTATTTAAGTGGATGAGTTTTGAATTTAGTGAAGATCCGAACAGCGCTTTGCCAGGCTGGATCCCGGTCGGTGTCCGGTTTGAACGTCTGGGTAAGATTGAATAAGGGTAGGCATGCAAGTTTCTTTAACGCCATTACAACGACGTCTGGGTTACCAGTTTGTGCAGCCTGAGCTGCTGGAACAGGCACTGACCCACCGCAGCTGTAAAGGCAAACACAATGAACGACTGGAGTTTTTGGGTGATGCCATTTTAAGTTTTGTCATCGCCGAAGCTTTGTATCAGAATTTTCCAAAAACGCGGGAAGGGGATTTAACCCGGATGCGTTCTTCGTTAGTTAAAGGTGTCACTCTGGCGGAAATTGCCAAAGAGTTACAGCTTTCTGAGTTTTTACGTTTAGGGCCAGGCGAATTAAAAAGCGGTGGTTTTCGCCGTGAATCAATTCTCGCCGATGCCGTTGAAGCCATTTTAGGGGCCATTTACCTGGATGGTGGCAGCGAAGTTTGTAAAGAACGTATTCTGGCCTGGTTTGGTTCACGCCTGACGGTGATTGAACCCGGGGTACAAAAAGACTCCAAAACCAAACTGCAGGAATATCTGCAGGGCCGTAAGATGGCGTTACCCCAATACGATGTGATTGAAGTACTGGGTGATGCCCATGACCAAACCTTCACCGTGAAATGTACAGTGGCTGGCATGCAGCCTATTATTGCCAGTGGTAGCTCACGCCGTAAGGCCGAGCAAGACTGCGCGAACCTGGTGTTGGAACAGCTTACCCATGACAAATAATATTCCTGAAACCGCCGGCGAAACTTTTGCCGGTTTAGTGGCTATTGTTGGCCGTCCTAATGTTGGCAAATCTACTTTGCTCAATCAGCTGATTGGCCAAAAAGTCAGTATCACCTCAAAAAAACCACAAACCACGCGCCATCGTATTGTTGGTATTGACACTGTAGGTCAATACCAGACGGTGTATGTCGACACGCCAGGCCTGCACAGCGAAGAAAAACGCGCTATTAACCGCCTGATGAACAAAGCGGCGGCCAGTTCTATTCTGGACGTTGAGCTGGTGATTTTTGTGGTGGAAGGCACGCGTTGGCTGGAAGACGATCAAATGGTGCTGAACCGTTTAGTTGCCGCCAACAAACCTGTGATCCTGGTGGTGAACAAAGTTGACTTATACAAAGACAAAGAAGAGTTATTGCCACATTTACAGTGGCTTGGTACTCAGTTGTCTTTTGTGGAAATAGTGCCGCTTTCGGCGGAAAAAGGCACCAATGTGGCCGCACTGCGTGACATAGTGCACAAGCACCTGCCACCTTGTGAGTTTTTCTTTCCGGAAGATTACATCACCGACCGTTCCCAGCGTTTTATGGCGTCCGAAATTGTGCGCGAAAAGCTGATGCGCTTTTTGGGTGACGAGCTGCCGTATTCGGTCACTGTAGAAATTGAGCGTTTTAAGTGGGAAGAAAAACACTATCACATTGCCGCGCTGATTCTGGTGGAGCGTGACACGCAAAAACGCATGGTGATTGGTAAAGCCGGTGAGCGTATTAAAACTATTGCTTCTGAAGCCCGCAAAGATATGGAAGACCTGTTTGAACAACCGGTGTTTTTGCAAATGTGGGTGAAAGTGAAATCTGGCTGGGCCGATGACGAGCGCGCACTGCGCAGCTTAGGTTATGGCGAAGATTAATGACCACAGGCTTTAGTCCGGCTTATCTGCTGCACAGCAGAGCTTTTCGTGACGACAAGCTGTTATTAGATTTATTGTTACCTGAACAAGGACGTTTGCGTGTTGTGGCACGCCGTCCGGGGAAAAAACAAGGCGGGCGCAGCAATTGGCCCGCTTTTGCATTGTTGGCGGTGCAGTTAACTGGCCGCGGTGAATTAAAAACAGTGCGGGCGCTGGAAGAGCAGCAGCCGGCGCTGCAATTTCAGGGTGACTTTTTATTTAGTGCCATGTACATCAATGAGTTGTTGTGCCGTATTTGGCCGCAGGATGTGGCAAGTGACCATTTATTTGCGATTTATCAGCAAAGTTTGTTGGATTTAGCCGCCGCCCAGCCCCATCCGGGTTTGTTGCAGCCGGTGCTGCGCCGTTTTGAACTGCTGCTGTTACAGGAGCTTGGTGTGCCGGTTGATCTGGAATTTGATGTCACACAAGCGCCCATTGAGCAAAGCGGCTTGTATCAGTGGCAAACTGAAGCGGGCCTGGTACGTACTGGTTTTGTTGACGCTGAGGGTGCACATCATGGTGTCGGCTGGCCCGGGGAAGCCTTGTTGGCGATAGCCCGTGGTCAGTGGCATGACGACGCGCTTTGGGTGGCCAAACAGTTGTGCCGTTTTTTAATACAACCGCTGCTAGGCAATCAACCACTCGCCAGCCGCGCGCTTTTTAACCGATAACTTTTGATGAGGCTGGTGAGCCTTGCGCTTATCAGATATGGAGATTTGTGATGCAACCCATTTATTTAGGCGTCAATATTGACCATGTAGCCACTGTACGTCAGGCCCGTGGCAGCCAGTATCCTGAGCCAGTGCATGCGGCTTTATTGGCCGAGCAGGCCGGTGCCGACGGCATCACAGTGCATTTACGCGAAGACCGCCGCCATATTCAGGATAGAGACGTGTTTTTATTGCGTGACACTATTCAAACCCGGCTGAATTTTGAAATGGGTGTCACAGATGAAATGCTGGCGATTGCCCGTAAACTGAAACCACACTTTTGTTGTTTAGTGCCGGAAAAACGCCAGGAACTCACCACTGAAGGTGGTTTGGATGTGGCAGGGCAGTTTGGCAAGATTGAAACTGCGGTTAAAACCCTGGCTGATGACGGTATTCTGGTGTCTTTGTTTATTGATGCCGATTTAACTCAGATTGCCGCCGCTGCCAAAGCCGGTGCTCCTTATATTGAAATTCACACCGGTGCTTATGCCGATGCTACTTGCGCTAAAGTGCAACAGGCTGAGCTGGAGCGTATCCGCATTGCCGCTGAATATGCCGCGTCGCTTGGTATTATTGTCAATGCCGGCCACGGTTTACATTTTCACAATGTGCAGGCTATTGCTGCCATTCCACAAATGTATGAACTGAATATTGGTCATGCACTGATTGCCCGCGCTATTTTTACCGGTTTAGGCCCGGCCGTTGCTGAAATGAAAAGGTTAATGGTGGAGGCGCGCCGCTAATGGCTATTCTCGGGCTTGGCACTGATATTGTTGAAATTTGCCGTATTGAGCAAAGTTTACAACGTTCACCCCGCTTAATAGAGCGGGTGCTGACCGAAGCCGAGCGGGCCATTTACCAGAACCATAAACAACCGGTGCGTTATTTTGCCAAAAGGTTTGCGGCAAAAGAGGCGGCCGCCAAAGCCCTGGGCACCGGCATTGGCCGTGGTATTTCTTTTCAGCATTTTGCGATTAGCAATGATGAATTGGGCCGGCCGCAGTTGCAATTAACAGATGCAGCTTTAGAGCTTGCAGAAAAAATGGGTGTCAAACATTGTTGGTTGTCTATTAGTGACGAGCAGGCTTTTGCCTGCGCCACTGTGATTTTTGAATCCTGATGCAGGACAAAAGCCAGCAGTAACGCCAGGCTGCGGT
Source organism: Rheinheimera sp. (assembly GCF_030824435.1). Lineage (GTDB taxonomy): Bacteria > Pseudomonadota > Gammaproteobacteria > Enterobacterales > Alteromonadaceae > Pararheinheimera. The sequence continues at coordinate 7,939 of NZ_JAVBXS010000096.1, read as the reverse complement.
TTTGCTGCTAAAAGCAGCGGCGCTGGAATTGTGGTTGGCTCTGCTACCAGACCCAGCCGGCAGCTTCTGCCAATAAAGACTGTAACCTGTCTTGCAGTTCAAATAATTCAGGTTCCAGCTGCTCTATGGTTTTGCCGTGTTTTAATTCGGTTTCAATCAGTTCTGTCAGTTGTTTAATATGAGGCACGCCGGTGTAACAACTGGCGCCGTGCAGTTTATGCACCAGCTGGATCAAGGGTTCTACCTGTTTACTACGAATAAGGTTTTCCATTTCGGTCAGGGTGGCCGGCAGGCTGTTCAGCAGAATTTGTAACAGCTCTTTGGCTAAATCTACTTTGCCGGCGGCGCAGCGTAGCGCCAGTTCCCAGTCCAGATGCCGGCTTTGTGGCAATTCCTGTTTTAACAATTGTTGGTCGCGCTCCGGCGTGGCGCTGATATTGGCGCAACATTCTTTCAGCGCAAAATGCAACATTTGTTCATCCAGCGGTTTGCTTAAAAACTCGCTAAAACCAAGCAGCATTAACCTTTCCCGCTCACCGTCCAGCGCATGGGCTGTCACAGCAATAATAGGGGTGGCCTCATTAATAGAACTTTGCTGAATACGCTGGCAGGCGGTGATGCCGTCCATCACCGGCATATTGATATCCATAAAAATCACGTCGTAATGAAACTGCGAGGCTTTTTGCAGTGCCTCTGCGCCATTGGTGGCTGAATCTATACTCTCCACCAGTTCGCTGAGCAAAGTGTTAATCAGTTTCAGGTTGGCTTCGTTGTCGTCGACCGTTAGCACCCGCAGTTTACTTTTTGGGGGGGCCGGTACTTTGCTCGGCAGTTCGTGCAGTTGTTGATAAGGCCTTGCCAGTGCAGCCGCCAGTTTACGTTGATGGGCAGGTTTGGATAAACAAGCCTCGGCGCCGGTTTGCAGCAGCGCTTCACGTAAGTTCGGTGATAAGGTGTTGACCAGTAAATAAATATGCTGACAAGAATGGTTCAGCTGGCGAATCAGCTCGACAATCTGATTGACCTGATCCAAGGATACTGCCCGGCCAATAATGGCAATGTCATAATGCGGCTGGCTGGCAAGTGCTTGTTGGATCTGGCCGGCAGTGGCGCAAGCCGACACCTGCATGCCCCAACTGTTTAATAACGACAAAGTGGCTTCGCGCGAATATTGTTGCGGTTCGATATACAACACTGTTTTTCCGCTCAAAAGTTTTACCGGCAAGGCTTCAGACACAGGCAGCGGATGACGGCGGCAAGACACGGTAAACCAGAAAGTCGAGCCTTGTTCCGGCTGGCTGTCAAAACCTATACTGCCGCCCATGGCTTCCACCAGCCGTTGTGAAATAAACAACCCTAAACCAGTGCCACCATACCGCCGGCCTATGCTGCCGTCGGCCTGGGAAAAGCCATAAAACAGTTGTTCCTGCTGCGCTTGCGGAATACCAATGCCGGTGTCCTGCACCGAAAAATGCAGCAGGGTTTTGTCGTCGTTATATTCGCTGCCACTGACCCTGATCACAATGCTGCCATGTTCGGTAAATTTCACTGCGTTACCGGCAATATTCATCAGTACCTGATTAATCCGCAGCGGGTCGCCGATAATGTCGTCCGGACAATCCGGGTCTATCAAAAGTGCCAGCTCCAGCTGTTTTTCAAAGGCGTTAGCCGCCAGCAGTTCAATAGAGTCATTCACCATGTCCCGCAACGAAAAAGGCTCAGGGTTTATTGGCATGCGGCCTTCTTCAAGCTTGGCGTAATCCAATACGTCATTCACTAAGGTCAGCAGACTATTGGCCGATTTTTGAATGGTATTCAGATAATCCTGCTGATGGTGCGATAACTGGGTTTTCAGCAATTGCCGGGTAAAACCAATGACGCCGTTCAGCGGGGTACGCAGCTCGTGGCTCATTTTGGCTAGGAATTCAGATTTAAGTTTGTTGTCTTCCTGCGCTTTACGTCTGGCCATATCCAGCGCGACGTTTTGCATTTCCAGCTGTTCCATGGTGTGGGTTAAATCGCTGGTTGATTGCTCTATGGTGTGCTGCATTTCGTCCTGCAGCTCTTTTAGCTGATACGCCAGCTGATTAATGCCAAGACGCATCTGGTCCAGCTCACCAAAATAAGGTTGTTCCAGTTTGCTGGCATAACGGCCTTCGGCCAGCTTTTCAATCAGGCTGATCAACTGTTGCATTGGTGCTGTCAGACGGCCAATCAGTTTTAAACTCAGTGCCAGCCCGAGCATCATGCCAAGCAGAATAATTAACAACGACACCAGCAAAGAGCTTTGTTGTGCCAGCAATACTTTGTCTTTTTGCAGCTCAACCAAGACCAGCCCCAGTTTGCCCTGGGAGTGTTGTAATTGTGCCGTCAGTTGTTCGTTGTCATTTAATGCCAGAGCATCGATATCTGTTGCTTCCAAAACCACAGGAACCAGAATGATTAGTTGATTGCCGTCGTCCAGAATTTCACTATGTTGTGGCCAGGGTTGGTGGGCTATTTCGTTCAGCCGGCTAAAGTCTTTGTGATAATTCGAGGTCACCACCAGGCTGCGCTGATGATCAAAAATGGCGATACTTTTCACCAGCGGTGAGTTTTTACGGTGACTAAGATTCAGCAACCGTTGCAGCTGCGTTTTGTTGTCGCTAAGCAAAGCCTGTTCACTGGCAATGGCTAAAGGCTCGGCAATATTACTGGCTTGTTCTTCCAGATAATGTTGTAAATCCTGATAACGGGCGAAACTGAAATAACCACCCAGCCCCAGACTAATAAATAAAGTGGGAACTAAAGTGATCAGCAAAATCCAATCGCGTAAACCAATCTTCGTCATCTTCAGCGCTGCTTGCTACAATGGTCCTTCGAATTGCCATCATGACACATGCCTGTTAAAAAACCTACCCAAGCCCGGCGGCAACAGGTGGGAAAACAAGGCAGATAAAGGCCGATATTTTTTATGGTAACTATTTATAAATCAAAAGCTAAAGTGCAAAAGGGCCCACAACATCTTGACCTGACGATAGAGCGTTGGGATCAGGAAGCACAGAGTATTGCTTTTTCTGACGGGAAAATTTGTTTTGTTGAAGGTGCTTTGCCGGGTGAAACCGTTAGAGTGAAAATCACCGAGCAAAAGCCGCAGTATCTTAAAGCCGAAGTGCAAAAAGTATTAAAAGCTTCCGAACATCGTATTGCACCTTTATGTCGCTTTGCCGCCGAATGTGGTGGTTGTCAGTTGCACCACGTTAGTGCAGAACAAAGCCGCATACTGAAGCAACAAGCGCTGGATCACCAGCTGAGACACCAGCTAAAGCTTACGCAGTTACCGTGGCAGCCGCTGTTACATAGCAATGCCGAAGGTTATAGGCGTAAAGCCCGCATTGGCGTGTGGTTTGAGAAAAAAACCAACGAATTTGTCGTCGGTTTTCGCCGCAAAGGTGGCAAAGAAATTACCGCTGTATCTGACTGTCTGGTATTAAGCCCTGTGATAGCGCCTGTGCTGAAAAAGCTGAAAGACAGCTTGCCGAAACTGAAAGCAGGTATGCATATTACTCACGTGGAAGTGCTGGACGCCGCTGGCAAGGCTTTTGTGGTGGTGCGCCATATCAAAGCTTTACCAGCGGAAGATAAAGTCTTATTACAACAAGCCTGGCCTGAAGCTTGCTGGATAGGCGAAGCAGAGCCGGACGAGTTTTGTTTTTGGGGCGAAGCACAACAAGCGCAATATCAGCTGAATGAAGGTTTAACACTTCACTTTGCACCTACTGATTTTATTCAGGTGAATGCGCAGGTGAATCAGCAGATGGTCACGCAGGCGCTCAGTTGGCTCAATGTGCAGGCAACAGACAAAGTGCTGGATTTGTATTGTGGTATAGGTAATTTCAGTTTGGCATTAGCAAAGCAGGCGGCACAAGTGGTAGGCTTGGAAGGTGTTGCTGCAATGGTTACAACAGCAAGCAACAACGCCAGACTGAACCAGTTGGACAATGTGGTTTTTGCCCAGGCCGATCTGCATTTAGCCTGGCCAAAAGCGCCCTGGAATCAGGCGGTTTATCAAAAAGTATTGCTGGACCCGGCAAGGGCAGGCGCCCTTGGTGCCATTGATGAAGTGGCGAGGTTAAAACCGGCGGCAGTGCTTTATGTGTCCTGTAATCCGGTCACTTTTGCCCGAGACGCAAAAGTATTGCTCGGCAAAGGATATAAACTTTGCAAAATCGGTCTGATGGACATGTTTCCTTATACCAGTCATCTGGAGTTGATGGCGTTATTTTCGCATACGAGGCAGTAAGTTATGGTCACTATCCGGCATTCCCACAGCACAGAATATAACCCGGGCGAAACTACCGCCTGGCTCAGTTCGCTTGGTTTGCCGGAAAGTAAAATCACCAGTCTGCTGGAAACCGAACATTGGCTGCAACAACATGAATTAACAGAAGCCACTTGCCCACAAGTGCGAACCGGCTGGGAAATGGTTGAGATCCTGGCCGATTTACGGATGGACAAAGATGCGCTGACCTCGGCTTTATTGTTTCCGCTGATTGAAGCCGGCGTGCTCACTTGTGAAGCCTTAGATAACTTGTTTCCACCTGCCGTAATGACGATGCTGGCGGCAGTGAAACAAATGGAAGCCATCCGCACTATTCCGGTAGGGCCGGGCCAAACCCCCAATGCACAACAGGCCGATAACCTGCGCAAAATGCTGCTGACCATGGTGGAAGATGTGCGTGCAGTGGTGATTAAACTGGCGGCACAAATTTGTTATCTGCGCGATGTAAAAAACGCTGACGAAGAAACCCGGGTACTGGCCGCCAAACAAACCAATGCCATTTTTGCACCTCTGGCCAACCGGTTGGGTATAGGCCAGCTGAAATGGGAGCTGGAAGATTTAGCTTTTCGTTATCTGCACCCTCAAACTTACAAACAAATTGCGACCTTGCTGGAAGAAAAACGCCTTGGCCGCGAACACTATATGCAGGACTTTGTCGACGCTGTGCGTCAGCGCATGAAAGACGAAAACCTGAATGTAGAGGTTTATGGCAGGCCCAAACATATTTTCAGTATCTGGAAAAAGATGCAGAAAAAACATCTGGCGTTTGACCAGCTGTACGACATTAGGGCTGTGCGTATTGTCACGGAAAAAGTGCAGGATTGTTATGCCGTGCTGGGCATAGTGCATACCTCCTGGCAGCATTTACCCAAAGAATTTGACGATTATATCGCCACGCCAAAACAAAACGGTTACCAGTCGATTCATACCGTAGTGCTTGGGCCGCAGGGCCGGCCTATTGAAATTCAAATCCGTACCAGACAGATGCACGATGACGCTGAGCTGGGTGTAGCGGCACACTGGCGTTATAAAGAAGGTGGCCCGGCCGGACGCGAAGGTGCGTTGGATGAAAAAATTGGCTGGCTGCGTAAAATTCTGGCCTGGCAGGAAGAAGTGGTTGATTCGTCCCTGGCCGAAGAGCTGCGTAATCAGGTCACCGAAGACAGGGTCTATGTGTTTACGCCCAAAGGTGACATTGTTGATTTACCTCTTGGCTCCACGCCGCTGGATTTTGCTTATTATGTGCATTCCAACGTTGGTCATCGTTGTATTGGCGCGAAAATTTCCGGTCGCATTGTGCCTTTTACCTATCAGCTGAAAACCGGCGATCAGGTGGAAATTTTAACCGGCCGTGAGCCGAACCCAAGCCGCGACTGGTTAAACCCACATCTGGGTTATTTAAAATCCAGCCGTGCCCGCTCTAAAGTGCAATATTGGTTCCGTCTGCAGGACAGAGACAAAAATTACGCCGCCGGCAAAGAGCTGCTGGACACTGAATTGTCCAGGCTCAACCTGAAAATGGACCAGCCTGCCAAAGTGATTCAGCAGTTTAATGTGAACTCACTGGAAGAGCTGCTGGTGGGCATTGGTGGTGGTGAAATTAAAGTCACCCAGGTGGTGCATTATATTCAGGGCCAATATGCCAAGGCTGATCCACCGGAAATTGACCCAAGATTAAAAACCAAACCTATGGCAACCACACCGGCAAAAAGCCATGTGGTGGTGCAGGGGGTGGGTAATCTGATGACCCATATGGCAGGTTGTTGTCAGCCGCTGCCAGGCGACGCCATTATTGGTTATATCACTCAGGGTCGCGGTATTGCCGTGCACCGTGACGACTGCGAGCAGTTTAAAACCCTGCTGGAGCAACATCCGGAGCGGGTGGTGGAAGCCACCTGGGGTGACCAGTACGCTTCTGGTTATGAAGTGACTATTCGTATTGTCGCCCATGACCGTAATGGTTTATTACGTGATATCACCAGTATTCTGGCCAATGAAAAAGCCAATGTGCTCAGAATGAGCAGTAACTCAGATGTGGCGCGGCAAACCGCCATTATTAATATGACTCTTGAGCTTTATAACCTGGATTCACTAAATAAATTACTGACCAAAGTCAGTCTGATTGATGATGTGATTGAAGCCAAAAGGTCACAATAACCCAAAGATCGCTATAAAAAGTACTTTGTACAACAGGCCCGCCTTGTGGCGGGCCTGCTTATTTCCGGGAAGCCTGCATGAACAAAAATATCAATGACTTATTGGCAATTATGGCCAGATTACGCCACCCGGACTTGGGTTGCGCCTGGGATAAAAGCCAGACTTTTCAAAGCATTAAGCCCTATACCATAGAAGAAGCTTATGAAGTGGCTGACGCTATAGAGCGGGGTGATTTTGATGATTTAAAAGACGAACTTGGCGATTTGTTGTTTCAGGTGGTGTTTTATAGCCAGATGGCCAGTGAACAAGGCCTGTTTGAGTTTCACGATTGTGTCGCCGCTATTTGTGACAAACTCACCCGCCGTCATCCGCATATTTTTGCTGCTGAACAGACAGATCACGAAGTTGCTGCACCCTCAGGTATGGACGCAAGCGCCGCTTTGCAAAATTGGGAAACCCTGAAAAGCAACGAACGCAAAAAAGCCGGCCTTGCCAGTGTGCTCGACAATGTACCCAACAATATGCCGGCCTTAAACCGTGCTTATAAACTGCAAAAACGCTGCGCCACTGTCGGTTTTGATTGGCCTTCGGTGGACGGCTGCTGGGACAAAGTGAAAGAAGAAATTCTGGAAGTGGAGCAAACTGCACCGGAAAGTCCGGAGCTTGCCGATGAACTGGGTGATTTAATGTTTGCGCTGGTGAATGTGGTGCGAAAACACGGTCTGGAACCTGAAGCTGTATTACGCCAGGCCAATCATAAATTTGAACAACGTTTTCGTGCTGTGGAAGCCAGCCTGGCCGCCACAGAACAGCCTGTAGGTCAGGCCAGTCTGGAACAAATGGAAGCAGCCTGGCAGCAGGTTAAACAACAACAGCGCTGAGAACACCCAAGCTGTTGTTTTCGCGATATTTGTACAAGGTATTTTTATCAGTTACTTAAATCATGGATGGTCATTCAGGATGAAATTATGGATAACATTTATTGCCGGTTTTATGACAGCGGCCGCCATTAGTTCTGTATTGGTATTGGGGTTTTTATATCAGGGCTATTTTTCCGTGTTGCATGAACAGCAGCGTTTTTATCAATACACAGAACCAGCCAAGGAGCAGCAAAAAGAGCAATATCGCCAGATGTTAAAAACTGACATTCTCCCGTCCCAACTGTGTTTGACGTTGATGTTACATGAGTTGTGGCTTGGCAAGGCATTTTACAATACTCAGATTGCGGCCAACGTGATGGTGACCAGCCTGCAGACTATAGATAATATAGATAGAACACCTGGTATGGCCGATGTAAAACTCTATTGTCAGCAATACAACGAACCTGGTGGCAAGCTTATCAAAGAGTAACAGCTTCTTGTTGCTGCCTACCCTGGTGCAACGTTTGCCGCTTTTTTCTTACTCCTTCACAACACAACCCCCAGCTTTTTAATCAATTGGTCCTGATTGCGCCGGTATTTT
>NZ_JAVBXS010000043.1 GCF_030824435.1 Rheinheimera sp. | reverse complement strand
CTTCAGACGATACGATGCGGGCATAGCTCAGTTGGTAGAGCGCTACCTTGCCAAGGTCGAGGTCACGAGTTCGAATCTCGTTGCCCGCTCCAATCGTCCACTAAAAAATCCTCACGATGCGGGCATAGCTCAGTTGGTAGAGCGCTACCTTGCCAAGGTCGAGGTCACGAGTTCGAATCTCGTTGCCCGCTCCAGATTTGCCGGATTTATCCACTAAAACAGTCCCTTTTGGGGCTTTTTTTGTTTCTGGCCTCATGTTTTGCAATTCCATTTGTTGCTGTCTGCGCTGAAAGGCTAGTCTGTAAAGTCGCTCGCTTGTTATTTCTGCTATCAACTGCTAATTTGTCAGAACTTTAATAACAGGTAAGACCAGTATGAAAGCCAATAATAAATTAAGCCGGATGGTGACAAAAATCGGCGGTGCTCCAAAGTTTTTATACAGTTTTTTATTGTCGCAGTTGTTTGGCCGCGCGGTAAAATTTGCCGGTACTGCCGGCATTCAAATTCAAAAACTGGATTTTCAGCAAGCCGTTTTAGTGCAACAAAACAGCCGTAAAGTGCAAAACCATATTGGCTCAGTGCATGCTGCCGCTATGGCGTTGTTGGGTGAATCGGCCACTGGTTTTCTGGTGGGCATGCATGTGCCGGATGACAGATTGCCTTTACTCAAATCGATGCACCTCGATTACGTAAAACGCGCTACCGGCAAACTCACAGCAACGGCCAGCCTGACAGAAGCTCAAATTGAACAAATCCGCAGCGAAGAAAAAGGCGAAGTCACAGTGCAGGTGCAGCTGATGGACGAGCTGGGGGTTGAGCCTGTGCTGGCGCAATATGTCTGGGCCTGGGTTCCGAAAAAACGATCTGCATCAAACTAAACTTCATTTTCCAAAACAGAGAGGTAGCCAAGAACTCTAACCCCTGTTAGAGTTCTGCGGAGGCTAGATTCCGGGTTACCGATTTGAATTCCGCACCTGTATCAATTTTACAAAACACAGCTGAACCTTATCACAGCAACTTTTTTATCAGACACCCCAGAACAGTCACTGTGCTGGTGTTTCTGTTGTTGTCTACACTCGCTGTTGCCATGTTGTGGCAAGAGCGTGCCAAATATATTGAATCCCAGCGTTATCAGCTGTTACAAACCTTGACCAATTATGCCTCCGAACTTGAGGGTGTAGTTAACAGTGGGGTGGTGGCACTGGATTCAATCCGCAGTGAGTTGGTATTAAACCCGCACATTGATTTAAACAGTCTGGATGCCCGGGTCGCATTGTTGTTGCACAATTACCCGCATTTTCGTCATATCGCTGTTGCACCGGATTTGGTCATTCGTTATGTCTATCCATTGCCTGGCAATGAAGCCATTATTGGCGTGGATTATCGTAATATTCCCAATCAACTGGCAGCTATCGAAAAAACATTAGCCTTGTCTAAGCCTGTGGTGGCAGGACCGGTAAATTTGCTGCAAGGTGGCTCTGGCCTGGTGGTGAGGGTGCCGGTACTGCTGGCCGATCAAAGTGTCTGGGGGGTTATTGCCGCTATTGTGCCGCTGGAAAGGTTATTAGAGCGGGTGCGTCTGACGGGCTTGCAGCAAAATTATTATGTTGGTTTATCCGGTCGCGACGGTGAAGATAATGCAACCCAGTTGTTCTGGGGTGATGAACAGCTGCTGACAATGGATCAGGTTAAAGCGGATATCAAACTACCTGTTGGTCGCTGGCAGTTGCATGCAGCCCCTAAAGAAAACACCGCATGGCTGGTGGGTTCTTTGCAGTGGATGACGCCACTGATACTGACCATCATAGTGATCCTCTGTTGTGCTTTGTTGTTATTGCTGCGTATGGCGCGTGAGCGGGAAGAGGCACTTTACACCATAGCTTTTCAGGCAACCTACGACCCTTTAACCAACCTGCCAAACCGTGTGGTATTTACTGAACAGTTGTCCCGTATGATCAAACAAGCACAAAGCAGCCAGACGAGCCTGAGCCTGATGTGTATTGATCTGGATGAGTTTAAGCAAGTGAATGAAAGCCTGGGTCATGTGGTGGGTGACAAGCTGCTGCGTGCCGTGGCCGAACGCTTAAAGTTGTTAGTTTCGGAGCAGGATTTACTGGCAAGGTTGGGTGGCGATGAATTTGTCATAGTAACCCAGCTCAGCAGTGCGCCGGAACAAACTGAATTGATGGCCGACCGTTTGGTGCAGGCTTTAGCAAAACCGGTACAGGTGGGCGAAAAATCGCTGGCAGTCAGCGCCAGTATTGGTATTGCCATGTATCCGCATGATGGTATGAGCCACAGCGATTTATTAAAACATGCCGACAGAGCCATGTACGCTGCTAAACAAATTGGCCGCAATACTTATCATTTTTATGACGCTGCCATGCAAAAAGAGGCCGATCGTTTTGTGCATTTGCACAACGAAATTATGAGCGGTATAGCACTACAGCAGTTTTTTCTGGTGTATCAGCCTATTTACGACGTCAATGCCGGTGCTTTTAACAAATGTGAAGCACTGGTGCGCTGGCAACATCCGGAGCGTGGTCTGATTTCACCACTGGAGTTTATCAGTGTGGCTGAACGCACCGGTGCTATCCGTCCGCTTGGACAATGGATATTGCAGCAAGCGCTGTTGGACATGCAGCGCTTTGAACAGGAAGGCTTGGCAGTGCAAATGTCGATTAACCGCAGTAGTCAGGAGTTTAATGTGCATCATGTGGCCGATGAATGGCTGCAAATGATAGCGCAGGCCGGCGTTGATTGCAGAGCTTTGATTTTTGAAATTACCGAGTCGTTGTTTATGGACCGTATTTCGGTGCAACAAAACAATATTCTGAAGTTACATCAGCAAGGACTGCAACTGGCGATTGACGATTTTGGTACAGGTTATTCAGCGCTGAACTATCTGAGCCGTTATCCGGTCAACCTGATTAAAATAGACAAAAGTTTTGTCACTGATGTGGCCGTTGCTGACAAAGCCAAATCGCTGGCGGCAGTGCTGATCAACATGGCCAAGGTGCTGGATGTGCAGGTGGTGGCCGAAGGGGTTGAAACCAAAGCACAATTGCAGGTGCTGACCGAGCTGGGTTGTGATTTTATTCAGGGTTATTATTTTTCCAAACCACTACGCTCTGATGATTTGATTGCTTTTATAAAACAGGCCACAGCTTAAGCAACAATGCTAAGCAGAAGGAGGGATCATGATCCCTGCACCTTGTAAACGAAATTGCTGTTTAAACCAGGCCGATGTTTGCATGGGCTGCGGCCGTACTCTGAGTGAAATTACCGGCTGGCATCAGGCGAGTGCAGAGCAAAAACAACAAATTTTATTGCGCTCAGCAGAGCGTATGTTGCAACAGCCAGCATTGCCGCTGTTTCAGGCGTCGCGTGGTAAACCCAGCTGAATGATACGAATAAGCCGTTGTTGTTGGCGGTTTTCTTTTTGTTGTTGCAGTTGTTTTTGTTGCTGCTGTACCAAAGCCCATTGCAGATGTTCCCGCACCAGCTCATCCGGATGTTGTTGATTTTCAGCTAATAAATTAAATATTTCATCACTATAAGGCGCGTTGCCTAAACCAACGGCTAAATTACGTTGCCAGCGCTGATACCCAATACGGCGAATGGCCGAGCCTTCGGTCATTTTTAAAAAAGTAGCTTCATCCCACAAAAATAAACTGACGAGTGTTTGGTCACGCCACTGGGGTCTGCGCTGAAAATCGCTTTCTTTACTCAGTGGCGCCGCTCTGTTTACCGGGCACACCAGCTGGCAATCATCACAACCGTAAATTCTGTTGCCAATCAGCGGCCGAAGTTCCTGGGGTATGGCATCTTTCAGTTCAATAGTGAGATAACTGATACAACGCCTTGCGTCCACTACATAAGGCGCCACTATGGCACCAGTTGGGCACATAGTGATACAAGCCACACAGTTGCCGCAGTCTGCAGTGACGGGTTTATCGACCGGCAAGGGCAAAGACACTAAAAGTTCACCAAGGAAAAACCAGGAGCCCGCTTGTTGGTTCAGCAGCAAACTATGTTTACCCACCCAACCAAGACCGGCTTTGGCAGCCAGAGGACGTTCCAGCACAGGGGCTGAGTCGACAAAAGGGCGGTAGCCATAAGCGCCCACATGTTGCTCAATTTTTTCGCCAAGTTGCTTTAGGCGTGAACGAATAAGTTTGTGATAATCACGGCCCAGCGCATAACGGCTGATATAAGCCAAAGAGGGGGCGCTCAGATTGGTAGCAAAACCAGCTTGCTCCGGCAGATAGTCCATCCGCACCGAAATCACCCTTAAAGTGCCGGGTTGCAGCTCGGCAGGACGGGCTCGTTTCATACCATGCTCCGCCATATACTGCATTTCACCATGCATGCCGGCGTCCAGCCATTGTTGTAACTTTGGCTCTTCCGGTTGTAAATCCGTGTCACAAATACCGGCCTTTGCAAAACCAAGCTCTTTTGCCCATTGTTTGATCTGTTGGGCCAATAAAGCCCAGTCGGCATCCGTGAATTGGCTCTGCAATGCTGAGGTTCCTTAGAGAAATCAGTCCGGGTACAAAAGGCCATTATGTTAACACAAGGGGCTAAATTGAGTGCAACGGCTTCAATCTGTTGGTATTCAAGGTGGTTCTGATCTGATGAATTTGATAGCATAGGGTGCATAAAGCCAAACCGCAGCCAAAGTGTTGACCGGACTGGCACTTAAAAGTTTATTTTGATGTAACAACTCCTGATTTGACGACAGCTGATTTGAGGACTGGCATGGCCAAGGCGCTTTACCAACGTATTTTGCATAATGAAGAACAGACCGCTTTGCTTGCTACCCAACTGGCACAAGCCTGTAGCGGCGGTGGTGTGATTTATTTGCAAGGTGGTTTAGGTGCCGGCAAAACCACATTCAGCCGTAGTTTGTTGCAGGCGCTTGGCCACCAGGGCAATGTAAAAAGTCCGACTTACACGCTGGTGGAACCTTATCAGTTGCCGGGGCTTGACGCTTATCACTTTGATTTATACCGGCTGCACGACCCTGAAGAGCTTGAATTTATGGGGATCCGTGATTATTTCGCCACAAACAACTTATGTCTGGTGGAATGGCCTGAGCGGGGCGCTCCGCTGTTACCAGTACCGGATTTAACGCTGGAACTTGAAACTATAGATCCATCCACCAGAACGGCCCGCCTGACGGCCACCACTGCACTTGGGCAACAAATGCTTGATGCAGTGAACGGGAACTAACAATGCTCAGAATTATCTGGTTGTTTTGTCTGAGTCTGACTGTATTGCCAGCCTTTGCCGCCGAAAAAATAGAAAGTGTGCGGATTTGGCCTTCGCCCGACAGCACCAGGGTGGTGTTTGATGTCAGTGGCAAAGCGCAATACCGTTTGCTCAGCCAGAACCGGCAAACGGTTGAACTGGAAATCAGCAATATTCAAAGCCCATCCCTTGGCAAAATGTCCGGTGAATCTGAACTGATTAAAGGCATCAGGGTAAAAAAACTCGCTGGCAACCGCGGTATTTTGTTGCAGGTAGAGCTAAGCCGCGCCGCCCGTGAAAAAGCTTTTACTTTGCCACCTTCAGACCGTTATGGGCATCGGCTGGTGCTGGATATAGCCGATGTGCAGGCAGAGCAGGCCGCTTCGGCGCCACCGCCACCCAGGCCACAACGTGCCGGTGGCCGGGAAATTGTGATTGCGATAGATGCAGGCCACGGTGGTCACGACCCTGGCGCTGTGGGTCTTAAAGGTACTTACGAAAAAAACGTCACTATGGCGGTTTCGGAAAAACTTCAGGCATTGATTAACAAAGAACCGGGCTTCAAAGCTGTGTTAACCCGTACCTCAGATTATTATATTTATCCAAGTAAAAGGCCGGATGTTGCCCGCAGTAAACAGGCTGATTTATTTGTGTCAATTCATGCTGACGCGGCAGCCAATCGTAAAGCCCATGGTGCTTCGGTGTGGGTATTGTCGCTGCGCCGCGCCACCACTGAAGTGGGTCGCATGCTGGAACAAACAGAACAACATTCGGAGTTATTGGGTGGTGTGGCAGAGGTGATTAAAGACTCGGCCAACGAACGTTATCTGGCGCAAACTGTGCTGGATTTATCAATGAACCATTCGATGACCACAGGTTTTGAAGTGGCCAAGCGGGTGCTTGCTGAAGTAGGCCGGGTGACCCATCTGCATAAAAAAGAGCCGCAGGCTGCCAGCCTCGGCATGCTAAAAGCGCCCGATATTCCATCTATTCTGGTAGAAACCGGTTTTATTTCAAATCCAAGTGAAGAACAAAAATTAAAATCGGCTGCCTATCAGCAGAAGCTTGTAACAGCAATTTTTCGCGCTTTAAAGCATCATTTTGAACAATCGCCACCGGCAGATTCCTGGCTGGCACAACGTCAGGGCGCGGCGCCAGTCAACCGCAGTCAGACTGCCGGTACTTCGGATATCAGCCGTCCGGCAGCAACCCGTGCTGAACCAAGCCATGCTGTTCCTGCGGCTTCTCAACGTCAGGTGAACAGGCCCACACAGCCTGTGATTGCAGGGCCGCGAATAGCAACGGCAAGTCACAATGGCCCGGCTGTGCATCAGGTAAAAAGAGGCGAAACCTTGTCAGGCCTTGCCAAACAATATGGTTTGCCAATGGCGGTGCTGCGCAGTCACAACAAACTCAAAAGCGACAATATCCAGGTCGGTCAGGTGCTTAGGATCCCGAACTAATGCCTATTCAGGTTTTATCGCCTCAGCTTGCCAACCAAATTGCCGCCGGTGAAGTGGTAGAGCGCCCGGCTTCTGTGGTGAAAGAGCTGGTGGAAAATAGTCTGGATGCCGGCGCCGACAATGTCGTTATCGATATTGAAAAAGGCGGCAGCAAACTTATCCGCATCCGCGACAACGGCAGTGGTATCCATAAAGATGAACTGACTTTGGCGCTTTGCCGTCATGCCACCAGTAAAATCAGTGAACTCAGTGATTTAGAACAAATTTTAAGCCTGGGTTTTCGTGGTGAAGCGCTGGCCAGTATCAGCTCAGTGTCGCGTCTGACTTTAACCTCTAAAACGGCAAGCCAGGATAGCGCCTGGCAGGCGATGGCTGAAGGCCGCGATATGCAGGTGCAACTAAAACCTGCCGCGCACCCTGTGGGCACCTCCATTGAAGTGCTGGATTTATTTTTTAATACTCCGGCCAGACGGCGTTTTTTACGCTCCGACAAAACCGAATTCAGCCATATTGATGAACTGGTGAAACGCCTCGCGCTCAGTCGTTTTGATGTCAGCTGGCAGCTCAATCACAACGGCCAGAGCATCAGGGCACTGAAGGCGGTGTCTGATTTAGCTGGCAAAGAAAAACGTTTGGCGCAGCTTTGTGGCCGCAATTTTATTGAACAAGCGCTGTTTGTAGAAAGCAGTTATGAACAGATGCATTTGTGGGGCTGGGTGCAGCTGCCACAGGCCTGTCAGGCGCAACCTGCTTGTCAATACAGTTATGTGAATGGCCGTATGATGCGTGACAAACTGCTCAATCATGCGATTCGCCAGGCTTATGGCGACAACCTTGCGCCTGGTTTACAGCCGGCCTTTGTGTTGTATCTGGAGCTGGACCCGATGCAGGTGGATGTCAATGTACATCCGGCCAAACACGAAGTGCGTTTCCATCAGGCACGGCTGGTGCACGATTTTGTGGTCAGTGCTCTGGCGCAGGTTTGTGATGAGCCACTGCTTTATCCGGAAATAAGTCAAGCTTCAGCTTTGCAACACGCTGATGCACAGTTGGCAAGTCAACAAACGACCAGCAGCACGGACAACTCAAAAGCCCCGGCCTCCTATGCTGCCATCAACTCGCCACGATCATCTTATGCCGGCGCTGGCAGCAGAAACACAGGCACAGCTTTGTCTTTTGGTGTGATGCAAGCAGCGGGGCAGGCGGGTGGCTGGCCCATCAGAAACAGTAACACCCCTGTTGAGGCAACACCGGTATCAGACGTTTACGCTGCAACACAGCGAAGCGCTGAGTCCGGCGACTTAGCAGTGCAACAGCACTATTCGCAACCTCAACAAAGCGCCTCGCAAAATAACCAGAGTTCAGCAGTTTATGCTCCGGCGCCTTTAAAGTTGCACTCTGGCAGCGCGGCCCATCAGACAGACAACACAGCTTTAGCTGGCTGGCTTGATGCAGGTGACGGTTTTGCGGTGACCAGTATGCACAGCACTTTGCTGCTGGTGGATATGCCGGCAACATTAGCGCCACTTTGGTGTCAGCTGCCACCGGCTTCAGCCTCTTTATTGTTGCCACTGCGTTTGCCTGTATCTGCTGCTGAAAAAACGCTGTTATTGCAGCATGCTGAAGCTCTGGCTTTGCTTGGTTTTGATTTTCTGCTGAATAATCAAGTGCTGATAGTACGGGCTGTTCCCATTTTATTAAAAGCCAGCGATCTCAGTGTCTGGTTGCCTTTATGGTGGCAACAATGGCCACAGCAGGCCACAGCCATTTGTTTAATCAGGTTATTATTGGATATTGGACTAAAGCAGCATTGGTTTTCTTTGCCTGTTTTTTTAAACTATTTTGCACCACAACTGTCTGAGCCGACTTGCTGGTGTGCCACTGAGCTGGATATTTCCGCCGCTGTGGCATTATTGAGGTCAACAACATGAGCATGCCGGTGATATTTCTGATGGGGCCTACAGCCTCAGGTAAAACTGCACTGGCTTTTGATCTTGTTAAAGAGTTGAATGCCGAGATTATCAGCGTGGATAGTGCGTTAATCTATAAAGGTATGGATATAGGCACAGCCAAACCCACGGCGGAAGAACAGGCAATAGCGCCACATAGGTTAATAGACATTCTGGATCCGGCTTTGGCCTATTCAGCGGCTGATTTTCGCCGTGATGCATTGTGGCATATTGCAGATATTCAGCGCCTTGGCAAAGTTCCACTGTTAGTGGGTGGTACAATGTTGTATTTTAAGGCTTTATTGGAAGGTATTTCGCCTTTACCAGAAGCTGACCCCAATATTCGGGCTGAACTTGAGCAAAGAGCAGCTATTGAAGGTTGGCAGGCGCTGCATCAGCAGCTTGCTGAAGTGGATCCTGTATCGGCGGCGCGTATCCATCCTAATGATCCACAAAGAATTAACCGAGCGCTGGAAGTGTATCTGGTCAGTGGCCGTAGTCTGACAGATTGGACACAGCAAAAAGGCGATGTTTTTCCTTATCCGGTGAAACAATTTGCCATAGCGCCAACCGACAGGGCTGTGTTGCATCAGCGTATTGAATTACGTTTTTTGCAGATGCTGGAGCAAGGTTTCGAAAAAGAAGTACAAAATTTAAAGCAACGCAGTGATTTGCATGCAGATTTGCCGTCAATGCGTTGTGTTGGATACCGCCAGATGTGGGATTATCTGGACGGGCTAGTGAGTTATGACGAGATGGTGTATCGTGGTGTCGCCGCAACAAGGCAGCTGGCAAAACGTCAATTAACCTGGCTGCGCAGTTGGCAGGAATTAAACTGGCTGAAAAGCGAAGTTAGCCCTGCGGAAAACTTGCAAGCTGTTTTATCTTCGCTACGCTAGATAAGCAAAGAAAAAAATCGTTATTTAACGACTTGAAAATAATATAATAATCCATATATCAAGAATCAGAACTAAGAAAAAGGAAAGCGGCACATGGCAAAGGGCCAATCTTTACAAGACCCATTTTTAAACACCTTACGACGGGAACGTATTCCAGTTTCTATTTATCTGGTGAATGGGATCAAATTACAGGGACAAATCGAGTCTTTTGATCAGTTTGTCATTTTGTTAAAAAACACTGTCAGTCAGATGGTGTATAAACATGCGATTTCTACTGTAGTGCCGGCCCGCGCCGTCAATACCATGGCAAGCCATGGTGCAGGCAGCGGTGATATGGACGAAATCGAATAATACACAGGACATTTACGCTTGTTTGACCCTGAATCTATGGCTGAGCAAGCGATCCTTGTGCATGTTTATTTTCCGCAAGAAAGCGCTTGTGAAGATCTGCACGAGCTGCAAATGTTGGTTTCTTCAGCTGGCGTCCATGAAGTGGCGGTGCTTACCTGCAACCGTTCGACAGTGGACGCCCGTTTATTTGTGGGTACCGGCAAAGCACAGGAAATTGCAGCAGCAGTTGTAGCTACCGAAGCTTCTGTGGTGATTTTTAATCACAGCCTGACACCAGCACAAACCCGCAATCTGGAACGGATTTTTCAATGCCGTGTGATTGACCGTACCACCCTTATTCTGGATATTTTTGCGCAGCGCGCCCGCAGTTACGAAGGTAAACTGCAGGTTGAACTGGCACAGCTCAAACATCTGGCATCCCGTCTTATCCGTGGTTTTGACAACGAACGGCAAAAAGGCGGTATAGGTTTAAGGGGGCCGGGTGAAACGCAGCTGGAAACTGACAGACGTTTGTTGCGTGACCGGATTTCAGCTTTACACCAGAAGCTGGAAAAGGTGGGTAAACAGCGTGAGCAAGGACGTAAAGCCAGGCAAAGGGCTGAAATACCAGTCATTTCTTTAGTGGGTTATACCAACGCCGGCAAATCGACCTTGTTTAACCGATTAACCAGCGCAGAGGTGTATGCGGCGGATCAATTGTTCGCAACTTTAGATCCAACCTTGCGCCAGGTAAAGGTGGCTGATTTTGGTCAGCTGATATTTGCCGACACTGTAGGTTTTATCAGGCATTTACCCCACGATTTGGTGGCTGCTTTTAAATCAACTTTGCAGGAAAGCCGTGAGGCAGATTTGCAATTGCATGTGGTGGATGCTGCCGATCCCAGGATGGCAGACAATATCGGCCAGGTGCAGCATGTATTACATGAAATAGAGGCTGATGGCCTACCGCAACTGATGGTGTATAACAAAATCGATCTGGTTGGACAGCCTGCCCGTATTGAATACAACGATCAGGGTGTGGCAGTTGCTGTTTATATCTCAGCCCGTGACGGCAATGGCATCAGCTTATTATTTGAAGCAATTGTCAGTTTGTTATCTGATAGTTTTTTACGGCTGCAGCTGGCATTGCCACCTGAAGCCAGTGCCTGGCGAGCACGTTTACATGAAATAGGTGCGGTACAAAGCGAAAGTTTTGATGAAGCCGGCGTTTGCCAGCTGAAACTGGCTCTGGCTAAACCGCAGTGGACCCGATTATTAAAGCAATCTGAAGGGTTGCTACAAAATTTTCTGGTCTGAACCTGACTTTTTGATACATTAACCTTAACTCTCAAAAGCAGAACGGAGTGAAGTATGGCTTGGAATGAGCCGGGCAATAACGGCAAAAACAATGATCCCTGGAATCAGGGTGGTCGTAATCAGGGCCCGCCTGATATGGATGAAGTATTCCGCAACCTGAGCAAAAAGCTCGGTGGCATTTTTGGTGGCAATAAAGGTGGCGCTGCCAGCGACAACAGCGGTGGTTCTGCCGTGTTGGTGTTATTGCTGATCGTCGCGTTATTAGGCTGGTTATTCAGCGGTATTTACACCATTAAAGAATCTGAACGTGGCGTTATTTTACGTTTTGGCCAATATCACGCTGAAGTGAACCCTGGTATTAACTGGAAACCGACTTTTATCGATAAAGTATTGCCGGTAGATATCAGCACAGTACAGGCATTAAAAACCGATGGTTTTATGCTGACCCAAGACCAGAACCTGGTTCGTGTTACTTTTGAAGTGCAATACCGTGTTGCTGATCCACGTTTATACAAATTTACTGTGGTCGATCCGGATTCAAGCTTACTTCAGGCAACAGACGCTGCTTTGCGTTATGTAGTCGGTCATTCAATGATGGATGATGTGCTGACCAAAGGTCGTGAGCTGATTCGGCAGAACACCAGGGTTGAACTTGAATCTATTATCAAACCTTATAACCTGGGTTTGGAAATTGTTGATGTGAACTTCCGTGATGCCCGTCCGCCGGAAGAAGTAAAAGCGGCATTTGATGACGCTATTGCAGCACAGGAAGATGAACAACGCTTTATTCAGGAAGCTCAGGCTTATGCCCGTGAAATTGAACCTAAAGCCCGTGGTCAGGTAAACCGTGTGATGCAGGAAGCTGATGCTTATAAACAGCAATCTCAGTTAAAAGCACAAGGTGAAGTGGCCCGTTTTGAAAAACTGCTGCCTGAATATATTGCTTCACCTCAGGTTACCCGTGAACGTTTGTATCTGGAAACGATGGAACAAGTGTACGGCAATACTTCCAAAGTGTTGGTTGATGTGAAAAACGGCAACAATATTATGTATTTACCATTGGATAAAATGTTAAACCAAAATGGCGCCGCCACTAAGTCTATCGGCACTGAACAACGTTTAACATTACCGGAGCCGCGCAGTACCGACAGCCGTATTGATACACCGCGTACTGACAGCAACCGTGCAGGAAGGGGTTAATCGATGAAAAACTTTATGTTAGCGCTGCTGGCGCTGGTTGCCATTGTCGTTTATTCGTCCGTATTTGTGGTGCAGGAAGGTGAACGCGGTATTGTATTCCAGTTCAGCAAAATTCAGCGTGACGCTGCTGGTGCTGTTGTGGTGTTTGAACCTGGTTTGCATTTTAAACTGCCAATGATTGAAAACGTGCGTACGCTGGATGCCAAAGTACAGACGCTGGACGATCCGGCCGACCGTTTTGTCACTGCTGAGAAAAAAGACTTATTGGTTGATAGTTACGTGAAATGGCGTATCAAAGACTTTGGTAAGTATTATTTATCAACAGGCGGTCGCACTGACAGAGCTGAAAACCTGTTAAAACAATACATTAACAACGGTTTACGTACTGAGTTTGGTACCAGAACTATTCAGCAAATCGTTTCAGGTGAACGTACAGAATTGATGACCCGGGCTTTGGCGCAAGCTGGCAAAGGTTCAGAAGAGCTGGGTATTGAAATTCTGGATGTGCGGGTGAAAAAAATTAACCTGCCGGATGAAATCAGCAACAATATTTTCCAGCGCATGCGTGCAGAACGGACTGCTGTGGCCAAAGAGCACCGTGCCCGCGGTATGGAGCAGGCAGAAATTATCCGTGCTGATGTGGATGCCCGTGTCACTGTCATGGTGGCAGAAGCAGAGCGTAATTCACGTACCACCCGTGGTGAAGGTGACGCCCTTGCCGCTAAGGTCTATGCCGAAGCTTACAACAAAAATGCTGAATTCTTCAGTTTTGTCAGAAGCTTAGAAGCCTACAACCGTAGCTTCAACAGCAAGTCAGACATTCTGGTGGTACAGCCAGACAGTGATTTCTTCCAATACATGAAATCACAACAAAAGAACTGATAGTTTGATTGTTTAAAAGGCGCCTGCGGGCGCCTTTTGTTTATGGACAAGATCTGGAATTTCCGGCCTTGCAGCAAAAGCCGGTGAGCGGAGCAAAATATGAGTTATAAAAAGTTTTATCAGGGGTTTTTAAATGCGAATCCTGGCGTGCAGCATTTTGCCTGTCATTCACACCATTATTGGCCTGATGTTACCCGAAGTGCTGCTTTGCAATATTGGGACGACAGCGCCCGGCTGGTGGACGATAAATGGGGTTTGGTGTTTGGCGAAAAAGTACCGAAGGTGCAACAACAGATTGCCGGTATTTTAGGGCTGCAACACCATGAACAACTGGTATTTGCACCCAATACCCATGAACTGCTGTTTCGACTCCTCAGCTGTTTTGACTGGACAAAACCCGTTAAAATTTTAACCACTGACAGTGAGTTTCATAGTTTTAGCCGGCAAATTAAACGTCTGGCTGAATTGCCCCAGATTGAACTGGTGCAGGTGGAAACTTTACCTTTTGTCGATTTCACCACACGTTTTGCTGAAGCTGCACAAAAGTTACAACCAGATTTAGTCTTTTGCAGTCAGGTGTTTTTTAACTCGGGTTTGGCCATTGCTGATTTAACGGCTTTTGTCAGCACAATAGAAGCAGCGTGCAAAGCCACTATTGCCATTGATGGTTATCATGGTTTTATGGCGCTACCCACCAATCTCGAAGCGCTGGAAGGCCGGATTTTTTATCTGGCCGGTTCTTACAAATATGCCCAGGGTGGTGAAGGTTGTTGTTTTATGCTGGTGCCAAAAAACAACAAGTTCAGGCCTTTATATACCGGTTGGTTTGCCGAATTTGGCACTTTGGCCGATGCCAAAACAAGCAAGGTGCAATACAGCAGCGACGGTTACCAGTTTGCCGGTGCTACCATGGACTTTACCGCTTTATACCGGCTGGAAGCAGTGCTGGATTTATACGCCGCTGAAGGCATCAGCGTGGCAGTTGTGCATCGGCATGTGCAGCAGCTGCAACAGGCTTTTTTGGCTGAGCTTAAAGCGCAACAACATCCGCTGTTAAACGAGCAGCAGCTGCTTTGTACTGATCTTCAGAACCACGGCCACTTTTTCACCTTCAGGCTGGAAAACGCAGCGAAAGTAGCGGAGCTTTCCGCTTATTTAAAACAACATGGCATTCATACCGACTACAGAGGCGACCGGCTGCGTTTTGGTTTTGCGCTTTATCATGATGCCAGCGACTACGATTTATCTTGTCTGAGCCTGCGAAGAGGTGAGTGATGGAGATTCTATGGCAATCAATAGCTTTGGTGTTATTGCTGGAAGGGATAGGGCCTTTGTTGTTTCCCAATAAGTGGCGCTCTTATCTTCGCAGGCTGAGCGAAGAGCCGGCTTCAGGTTTACGTCAGGTGGGGGCTGTGCTTTGTGGTATGGCGGGGCTGATTTACCTGTTTTTACTTTAAAAGCAAAGAAGTTTAGACGTCTGCCGATAATAAATTTGCCCGAATACTGAATAAATTCAACCAGCTGAAAAATCAGCTGGTTTTTTTTTGCCCTTGCGGCTGAACTTTGTGTTTTATTTTGGTAGAATCCCCGCCTAATTTTTTTCCATGATGTAGGAACCATGGCCAAAAACGTTGTAGTGCTCGGCACCCAATGGGGTGACGAAGGAAAAGGTAAAATCGTCGATTTATTAACCGACAAGGCTAGCTATGTAGTGCGTTACCAGGGCGGGCACAATGCCGGCCATACACTGGTGATTGACGGTGAAAAAACCGTGTTGCACTTGATCCCGTCAGGCATTTTGCGTGCAAACGTAAAATGTGTGATTGGTAATGGCGTTGTGCTGTCTCCTGAAGCCTTTTTAAAAGAAATGACCATGCTTGAACAGCGTGGCGTTCCGGTAAAAGAG
Organism: Rheinheimera sp.; assembly: GCF_030824435.1. Taxonomy (GTDB): domain Bacteria; phylum Pseudomonadota; class Gammaproteobacteria; order Enterobacterales; family Alteromonadaceae; genus Pararheinheimera. The sequence goes on along the minus strand of NZ_JAVBXS010000043.1, from coordinate 12,256 downwards.
CGTCTGTTGATCAGCGAAGCTTGTCCCCTGATCCTCCCATTCCACGTTGCATTGGACGTGGCCCGCGAAGCAGCCCGTGGTGATAAAAAAATCGGTACTACTGGCCGTGGCATAGGCCCAGCCTATGAAGACAAAGTTGCCCGCCGTGGTTTACGTGTTGGTGATTTATTTAATCCTGAACTGTTTGCGGAAAAACTGAAAGTTCTGATGGAGTTGCATAACTTCACGCTGACTCAGTATTACAAACTGGATCCTATCGATTTCCAGACAACTTTAGACAACGCGCTTTCTATGGCTGCGACACTGAAGTCAATGGTAGTTGATGTAACAGATTTACTGGACAAGGCCCGTAAGGCCGGCCAGGAAATTATGTTTGAAGGTGCTCAGGGTACGTTATTGGATATCGACCACGGTACTTATCCTTATGTAACTTCGTCAAACACCACTGCTGGTGGAGTTGCCACTGGTGCCGGTTTTGGCCCACGTTACATCGATTATGTACTGGGTATTGTCAAAGCTTATACCACCCGTGTTGGTTCTGGCCCATTCCCGACTGAACTTGATTGTGAAGTTGGCGAACACTTAGGTGTCAAAGGTCATGAATTTGGCGCAACCACAGGCCGTAAACGCCGTTGTGGCTGGTTTGACGCTGTTGCAGTACGTCGTGCCGTGCAATTAAACAGCATTTCAGGTTTCTGTCTGACCAAGTTAGACGTATTAGATGGCCTGAAAGAAGTGAAAATTTGTGTGGGTTATCGTCAGCAAGACGGTTCTGTGACTGATGTGCCGCCTATGGCTGCTGAAGGTTACGAGCTGGTGACGCCAATCTACGAAACTATGCCAGGCTGGTCTGAATCTACCTTTGGTGTACAGACTCTGGATGGTTTACCACAACAGGCGCGTGACTATATCAAACGTCTGGAAGTTGTGACTGGTGTGCCTATTGATATCGTTTCAACAGGCCCGGACCGGGTACAAACTATTGTATTGCTGCATCCTTTTGCTTAAATAAAAGTATGCAACACCAAAAAAACGCTGCCTTGTGCAGCGTTTTTTATTTATGTACAGGAGGTACGGTATGTCGGCGTTGCAGGAGCAAAAAGCCGGCGATGTACAGGAGGTACGGTATGCCGGCGTTGCAGGAGCAAAAAGCCGGCGCAGTTTTTGGCAATCGCAGTAAAAACTGAAAATGTTCCTTTTGCTCTTCAGGAAATGCCTTTGCTGGCCGATATTACAAAGATTCCGGTTTTAGATTTAAGCTGGCACACTGCTTGTATAAAACCTATACAATAAAAGTTGTGTTTTTGGAGTTGTGGTCGATGAACAAATTATCCGTTGTATATCTTGCCTTGTGTCTGCTGATGCCCGCCACGGCATGGGCGCAGGTTAGTACAGCAGAGTTGCAAGTGGTGCAGCTTTATACTCAGGACGAATTGTTGCAACTGATCCGGCAAAACCAACATTTAAAACGGGTGAAATCAGACGACTGTCAGCTGGTAAAAGATATTGAAGCTCGTGCTGATATTATGAAATTACCTTCTTATCAGTTTTTATTTGGCGATATGCTGGCTTATGGTGTTTGTGTGCCGGCCAATGTTGAAAGAGGCTGGGATTTGATGCAAGCCGCTGCCGCTCAGGGCTTGCCGGAAGCGTTGGAACAAATTGGCCGTTATTATCAACAAGGCAAATTTGTGCAAAAAGATTTAACCAAAGCCCAACATTATTTGTTTGAAGCTGGCAGCATGGGTAATCTGAATGCCCAAATCCGCCTTGCCGAGTTATTGCTGGGCGGTAGCGGCAGTCCGGTTGACTACGAAACTGTGTATCGTTGGTTACATCATTCAGTGACAGCCGACAAAAATATGCATCAGCGTATTCAAAAAGCGCTTGCAGGTCTTGCCGGAAAAATGCCGGGCGCAGTGCTTGCCAGAGCAAAACAACCCTTATAACAGCTGCCTTTATGCTGTATTGTTGCTTAAAACAACAGCGGCAGTGAAAAAACATCGGCAGGCTGTTACACTTGCCGGAGTTTTAGTAATGAAGAGAATCCATGACGATCAAAGATCCGCATCTTGCGCGTGAGCAAGAAAAATATGAAAACCCCATTCCAAGCCGCGAATTTATCCTCGAGCACATCAAACAGCGTCAGCAGCCTGCCTACTTCGAAGAGTTAGTTACTGAACTAAAACTCGAAGGTGAAGATCATTTATTTGCGCTGAAAAAACGCCTGCGTGCTATGGAACGTGACGGCCAGTTATTGTTCACCAAAACCAAACGTTATGGCCTGGTGGATGATTTGGATTTAGTGAAAGGCACAGTTATTGGTCACCGTGATGGTTTTGGCTTTTTAAAGCTGGAACAAGGTGGGCCGGACTGGTACATCCAGAATTTTGATATGCAGCGCCTGTTACATGGTGATGTGGTGCTGGCAAGTGCCGGCGAGATTAAAGGCAAAGACAAAGTAGAAGCCCGTATAGTGCGGGTACTCACCCCACGCAGCGAGCCCATTGTTGGCCGGTATTTTAAAGATTTTGCGCTGGCCGTTGTGGTGCCGGAAGATCCGCGTATAACCCAGGATATTGTCATTCCTGCCGGTGAAGAAGGCGCAGCGCGCCATGGCCAGATTGTACTGGCTGAAGTGACCCAGCGTCCGTCCAAGCGGGTCAACGCTGTAGGTAAAGTGATTGAAGTATTGGGCGACCATATGGCGCCTGGTATGGAGATTGAAGTGGCCATCCGCAACCATCAGCTGCCGCATAAATTTTCTGAAGCTGTGGAAAAACAAGTGGCAGGTTATGGCAAAGAAGTACCACAGGACGCCAAAGCAGGCCGGGTTGATTTAACTGAATTAGGTTTATTAACAATAGACGGTGAAGACGCCCGCGACTTTGACGATGCCGTTTATTGTGAACGTAAAGACGATGGTGGCTGGCATTTATGGGTGGCTATTGCCGACGTCACCGCTTATGTATTACCGGACACGCCTCTGGATAGAGAAGCGCTGGAACGTGGTAACTCAGTGTATTTCCCTGATCACGTGTTGCCGATGCTGCCGGAAGTATTGTCCAACGGTTTGTGTTCGCTGAATCCTCACACCGACCGCTTATGTTTTGTTGCTGAAATGCATATCAGCCCGCAGGGTAAACTTGGCAGCTCAAAGTTTTATGAAGCTGTGATGCACTCCAAAGCGCGTCTGACCTACAACAAAGTACATGCTATTTTGCAAGGTGATGTTGAACTGCGTCAGCAATATGAAAGCAACCTGACCAACCTCGACAACCTGTATTCGCTGTACAAACAAATGGCCAAAGTACGGGCTGTGCGGGGTGCTATCGAATTTGAAACTGTTGAAACCCGGTTTATTTTTAACAGCCATCGTAAAATTGAACAAATAGTGCCAGTGCACCGTAACGAAGCTCATAAAATCATTGAAGAATGTATGATTTTGGCCAACGTGGCTTCAGCTCAGCTGGTGGAAAAAGCCGAAGCAGCTGCTTTATACCGTGTGCACGAACAGCCGGATGCTGACCGTTTTGCCAACTTTAAACGTTTCCTGGCCGAGCTTGGCATCAGTGCAGATTTACCCAGTGAACCTACACCGCTTGAGCTGATGCATTTATTGCAAAAGCTGCAGGACAGACCGGACAAAGAACTGATTGAAACCACTATGCTGCGTTCAATGAAACAAGCAGTGTATCAACCGGAAAACCTGGGTCACTTTGGTCTGGCGCTGGAAGCCTATTCGCATTTCACCTCGCCCATCCGCCGTTACCCGGATTTGTTATTACACCGGGTGATTAAATCGCTGCTGAAAAAGCAGGGTGAACACACTACAGGTGCGCGCTCTTATACACCTGAGCAAATGGTACCGTTGGGTGAGCAATGTTCAATGACCGAACGCCGCGCCGATGACGCCACCCGCGAAGTGTCGGATTGGCTCAAATGTGAATATATGCAGGACCATATCGGCGCTGAATTCCCTGGTGTGGTGTCAACTGTCACCAACTTTGGTTTATTTGTGCGTTTGAGCGACCTTTATATTGAAGGTCTGGTGCATGTCACTTCATTACCAAACGACTATTACCACTTTGATGTAGAGCGTCAGGTACTTGTAGGCGAGCACAGTAATCAAAGTTACCGTATGGGTGATTTGATTGAAGTCAAAGTGCTGGCAGTGAATCTTGAAGCGCGCAAAATTGACTTAGGTATAGCCGGCAGCCCGAAACATCTGGGCAAACGCATGACGTCAAATCTGGGCAAAGCTGGTGATAAAACCGCGGCAGAAAAAGCAAACAAAGGTTTTAGCCAGAAAAAAGGCCGTGCTATGGCAGATCCAACAGCCCGTCCTGGTAAAACCAAAGTAGGGCGTAGTGGCAGCAAAAGTAAAACCGGCGCCAAAACAGCGGGCAAGCCAGCAGCAAAAGCTGGCAGCGGTAAACCAAAAGCACCACGCAAACGCAAATAAACAAAGGTTGAACCCTTGTGGCGGTGATGGGCAATGACGCAGCATTGCGTATTTGCTACACTAACCGCACTTTTACCAACGCCTGGATTTCCAGGCGTTTGTTTTTATTTTTATCGCAGCGTGTGCTGCTGATATTGCAGGAATAGGTTATGAGCACAGATTACGTTTTTGGGATCCACGCAGTAAGCGCCTTTATGGAAAGAGCGCCGGAAGATGTGCTGGAATTGTTTGTGCTCAAAGACCGTGAAGATCAGCGGATGCAGCCTGTAATTCAGCTGGCCCGTAAGTCAGGTGTTTCAGTGCAGTTTTGCAACCGTAAAACGCTGGACGATAAAGTAAACGGTGCGCAGCATCAAGGCGTTGTTGCCAAAGCCAGATTACATGATGCCGGGGATGAATCTGATTTAGCCCGTATCATAGAGCGCGAAGCAGCGCCATTTTTGCTGATTTTAGATGGCATTACCGACCCACATAACTTAGGCGCTATTTTACGTTCGGCAGATGCCGCTGGTGTGCATGCCGTGATAGCACCCAAAGACCGTTCAGTGAAGCTGACCGCTGTAGTGCGTAAAGTGGCCTGTGGTGCCGCTGAGTCTGTGCCTTTTATCAACGTGACCAACCTTGCCCGCACTATCCGCCAGTTACAGGACGCTGGTGTTTGGGTGCTTGGCGCGGCAGGTGAAACCGAAACCACTATTTATCAGGCAGAGCTGAAAGGCCCGATAGCGCTGGCGATGGGCGCTGAAGGGGACGGTCTGCGCCGTTTAACCAAAGAATCTTGTGACTCATTGGTGAAAATCCCAATGTTTGGTGCTGTTTCAAGCTTAAACGTGTCAGTTGCTACCGGCATTTGTTTATACGAAGCAGTGCGCCAGCGTCAGGCTAAATAATCTTTAGCCGACAGCTTTTGTTGTTGGACAGGCTCAGTTGCAACTGAGTCTGTGTGACTGGCAAAGCAGAAAACAAAGCACTAACCAGAACTTCCAGCAAGCCTCTGATAAAACGTTCAATACAACTTTCAATAAAACTCTGCATAAAACCACAGAAATCCACTGATTTTCCGTGGTTTTATGGCTGAGAGATATCTTCAGCAAAATACATTCTTTGCTTGTTTTTAGCGCATTGAGTCCGTAGAATACGCACCCTTCGACCGTTCAACCAACGTTCCTTGCCTCTATGCGAGTCTGGTCGAGCTCACCCGAGGCTAACTAACCGTAAGGAGCTACCATGCGTCATTACGAAATCGTGTTTATGGTTCACCCGGATCAGAGTGAACAAGTACCAGGTATGATCGAACGTTATACAGGTGCGATTAAAGAAGCGGGTGGTTCTATCCACCGTCTGGAAGACTGGGGTCGTCGTCAACTGGCTTACCCAATCGAGAAGCTGCACAAAGCTCACTATGTTCTGCTGAACGTAGAAGCACCACAGTCAGTGATCGATGAACTGGAAACTAACTTCCGTTTCAACGACGCAGTTCTGCGTAACCTGATCATGCGCACTAACGGTGCTGTGACTGAGCCATCACCAATGGCCAAGGTACGTGACGAACGTCGTGAACGTGCTCCTCGTGATTCTGACGAGCAGGTTGCAAACGACGAGTAATTGCTGATGGACAACTGCCTGGTCATCACTGGCGTCATTTGCCGCCAACCTGACCGAAGCGAAAGTCCAGCCGGTGTCCCGCATATGCATTTGTCACTTGAACACAAGTCGATGCAGCAGGAAGCCGGATACAACAGAGCCAGTTACGTACGACTTCAGGTTGTGGTAGCAGGTGAGTTGTGCAGACAAACTCACAATTTGATGCAGGGTAGTGTGGTTCGGGTGGCAGGCTTTTTAAACCGTCATCAGAGCCCGAGTGGTCAGGCGAAGCTTGTCCTCCATGCCCAACGAATTGAAATTTTAAGTTAGGAGAAAGTTCATGGCTCGTTATTTCCGTCGCCGTAAATTCTGCCGTTTCTCTGCCGAAGGCGTGCAAGAGATCGACTACAAAGATACCGCTACTTTAAAAAATTATGTCACTGAAAGTGGCAAAATTGTTCCTAGCCGTATCACTGGTACCAGCGCTAAGTATCAGCGTCAATTAGCCCGCGCCATCAAACGCGCCCGCTACCTGGCTCTGCTGCCGTACAGCGATTCACACGCATAAGCCTGGTTCAACCGATACTGAGAGGATTAAACAATGGATATCATTCTGTTGGATAAAGTTGCTAACCTTGGTGGTTTAGGCGACAAAGTAGTTGTTAAATCTGGTTATGCCCGTAACTTCTTATTCCCACAAGGAAAAGCAGTTCCAGCGACCAAAGCTAACCTGGAAAAATTCGAAGCACGCCGTGCTGAGTTAGAAGCCAAACTGGTTGCTAACCTGAACGCCGCGCAAGAACGTGCAGCTAAATTAGCTGAACTGGCTGAAGTGACTATCGCTGCTAAAGCGGGTGACGAAGGCAAACTGTTCGGTTCTATCGGTACCCGTGATATCGCTGATGCGATCACTGAAGCCGGTGTTGCTGTATCTAAGGCCGAAGTTAAATTACCAAATGGCACTCTGCGTGACACTGGTTCTTTCGACATCGACCTGCAATTACACGCTGAAGTGACAGCAACCGTTAAACTGGTTGTAGTAGCAGAAGCTTAATTGCGCTTTCAGGCACAGTGTTCTGCACTGTGCCTGAATCTTCTCCCGCTTTTCCCGCATTATTTTTATTCTTTGTTCTGTTGTTTCTGCATTAAAAAATATCTGCCAACTTTATTATTTTTCCAACTGCTTCAGTTTCGGAAAAATGCTAGGCTATGGCGCAATTGAACCACATTCTGGTGTTGGCTATTCTGGCCAACCATAAGCAATAAATTCCGGTGTTATGGCAAATCCAAAAGAACGATTTTCAAAAGATAAATATCAAAAAGATAAGTATCAGCAAGACAGCCAGGTCGCTGCAGTGAAAATGCCGCCACATTCGATTGAGGCTGAACAGTCGGTGCTGGGCGGTTTGATGTTGGATAATAACGCCTGGGACAGAGTCGCTGAAAAAGTGGTGGAGCACGATTTTTACCTGCGTGCGCATAAATATATTTTCCAGGCCATGACAGGCATAGCCGAAGCCAATCAGCCGATTGACTTAATTACCGTTTCTGAATGGCTGGAGCGTAATCAGCAGCTGGATGATGTCGGTGGTTTTGCCTATTTAGGGGAAATTGCCAAAAACACCCCAAGTGCTGCCAATATTCTGGCTTACGCTGACATAGTGCGTGAGCGGGCTGTGGTACGAGACATGATAGCGGTGGCGCATGACATTGCCGACGCCGGTTATGACCCGCAAGGCCGCGACAGCGCACAGCTGTTGGATTTTGCCGAAACCAAAGTATTTAAAATTGCCGAGCAGCGTGCCAATGCCAATGAAGGCCCTGAGGCTATTCATAGTATTCTGGCCAAAACCATTGATAAAATTGATGCGTTGTTTCGTAATCCAAGCGCTGGCGGTATCACTGGCGTGTCCACCGGTTATCAGGATTTAGATAAAATGACCAACGGTATGCAACCGTCGGATCTGATTATTGTTGCGGCCCGACCTTCAATGGGTAAAACCACTTTTGCAATGAACCTCTGCGAACACGCAGCCATGAGCAGTGATAAACCGGTGCTTATCTTTAGTTTAGAGATGCCATCCGAACAAATTATGATGAGGATGCTGGCATCTTTAGGCCGTATTGATCAAACCAAAGTACGAACAGGCCAACTGGATGATGAAGATTGGGCGCGTTTGTCGTCGGCCATTGAACTTTTAAACAGCAAAGGCAAGATGTATATCGATGATGCATCCGGCCTGACGCCGACTGAAGTGCGCTCCCGCGCCCGTCGTATTGCGCGTGAACATGGTGGCCTGAGTATGATTATGGTCGACTACCTGCAATTGATGACGGTGCCTGGTCTTTCTGAAAACCGGACGCTGGAAATTGCCGAAATTTCCCGATCACTCAAGGCGCTGGCGAAAGAATTAAAAGTGCCGGTGGTAGCGCTGTCGCAGTTAAACCGCTCGCTGGAACAAAGGGCAGACAAAAGGCCGGTGAACTCAGATTTACGTGAATCGGGTTCTATCGAGCAGGACGCCGACCTTATTATGTTTATCTACCGTGATGAGGTATATCACGAAGACAGTCCGGACAAAGGCACAGCAGAAGTCATTATAGGTAAACAAAGGAACGGCCCAATAGGGCGGGTGCGGCTGACTTTCCATGGTCGTTATTCCCGGTTTGATAATTACGCAGGCTCTGCCCGTTTTGAGGATGAGTATTAATGAGCCGGCGTCCGATAGCGCAAATTAATGTTGATGCGCTTGCACAAAACTTTCAGCATATTCAGACCATTGCACCAAAAAGTAAAATTCTGGCTGTGCTCAAAGCCAATGCTTATGGCCATGGTTTATTGGCTGTTGCTGAACAGCTCAAAGCCGCCGGTGCTTTTGGTGTTGCCCGGATTGACGAAGCCCTGATGCTGCGTGCCGGTGGTATTGTGAAACCTATAGTGCTGCTGGAAGGTTTTTTTCATGCCGATGAGCTGCCGCAAATAGTTGCTTCAAATTTGCAAGTGGTGGTGCACCACAGCTCGCAGGTGGAGGCTTTGTTAAACGCTGAACTTGAAGCGCCGGTGCATGTCTGGTTAAAAATTGACAGTGGTATGCACAGGTTAGGCATTTACCCGGCTGAATTTCAGCAGGTATATCAGCAATTGATGGCAAGCCCGAATGTATTAAAACCACTGCGGCTGATGACCCATTTTGCCTGTGCTGATGAGCCGGATAATCCGGCGACACGACGTCAGCTGGATTTGTTTTCAGAGCTGATCAAGGGCTGTGAAGGCGAGTTGTCTATTGCCAACTCAGCAGGAGTTTTAGCCTGGCCACAAAGTCACGGTGACTGGGTGCGGCCCGGATTGGCATTATATGGTGTATCGCCTATGGTGGCTGGTCGTTCGGCGCAACATCAGCTGCGGCCAGTGATGACGTTTAGCAGTTCAGTGATTGCAGTGCGGGATGTGAAAAAAGGCGATGCTGTAGGTTATGGTGCCAGCTGGACAGCACCAAATGACACCCGTCTTGCGGTAGTGGCTATAGGCTATGGTGATGGTTACCCACGCAATGCCCCCAGCGGCACGCCGGTGCTGATTAACGGCAAAAGGTATCCTATTGTCGGCCGGGTTTCGATGGATATGACCACTGTTGATATAGGCGCACACCCGGTGAATATTGGCGATCAGGTGATCCTTTGGGGTGAGCAGCTGGCTGTTGAAGAAATAGCGGAGCTGGTGCAGACCATTCCTTATGAATTGCTGTGTAATATCACCAGCAGAGTGCAACTGCGTTATATCGGTGATAACGCCGGATAAGCCGCGAAGTTATGTTGTCAGGTAGGTTTTGATGCTGTTATTGCAGTATTCTGGCATGCGACTGTCAGCGGGTAAAAAGTTAAAAAATAAAAAGCCGACTTTAAGTCGGCTTTTTATTATCAGTAAATCCGTTATTTTGGATTATCAAAACTGACTTCAATATGCACTTTGCCAAAGTCTGAATCAAAAGGCATCAGAATTTTTGGACCATCACATTTATGGGTGATGGTATGGCCTTTGCCAGACACCACCACAGGGGTGGCCATACTAAATTCATAACCCTTTTCACCCAGAATACGTTTAGCGCCGCCAGTCACCATATTGGTGATTTCACCGACCATATCTGTCACTTCTTCATTAATAGATTTGGGTTTTTCGCCCAGCATCCGAAACATAATTTCCAGTGCAAGTGATTCTTCAAAACTAACAGAAAATGAACCTTTGGTTTGTGGACCTATCATGCCAATCAAACCTGAGACATCACCACGGGCAACTTCATCCTTTTTAATGCGCGGCTGGCCAGGCACAATAGTAGTGTTGGCCATAGTGCTTAACACATTGACCAAAGACGACAAAAATGGATTTACATACTCAACATTCATTTAATGGACCCATCGAATAAATTTGCGTTGCTGGAGCTGGCCATGACGGTAAGGTTAGGCAGATTTTAAAGAATAAACAAGTCTAGCTCTTTGTTTTTGAGATAGTTTCCACTGTTATCAACTATTTTCAGTTGCAGCCTTATTTATTCACAATGATTTAGCTTCACCAATGTTTCTGCCGGTTTTGTGGTGATACAACGACGGCAAAGGCCACGGGCTTCAATTGTTTGTTGCTGAATCACAAAACCTTCTGCACTGGCCAAACTGGCAAACTCTTGTTGCAGCAGTTTTGAATGTAATTCTTCAACATGGCCACATTGCTGACAAATCAGCAGCTGTGCCGGGTGGTGATGTTCAAAATGATGACACAACAAAAAGGCGTTGCTGGATTCAATTTTATGAATAAAACCTTGTTCAGTCAGGAAATCCAGTGCCCGGTAGATAGTGGCCGGTTTTGCCGCTGGTTCGGTTTGTTTTAGCTGTTCCAGCAGTTCGTAAGCACCAACACCAGATTGAGTTTGTGCCAGCAAACGAAATACCTTTTCACGAATGGAGGTAAAACGTGCACCGTTGTGCTCACAAATGTGACGGGCCCGCTGGACCAGTGATTCAATGGACATAAATCAGATTTACCTTTTTTGGCAGTAGCTTAGGAAGTGTACCATACAAAAGCTGGCCTTAAAGAGCGTAAAAACGCAGAAAGTTTGTTTGCTTCGGGGTAAAATAGCCGGCCTTTTTTTGGAGAACGCTGTGGACCACAAATTTTCAATTGCCCCAATGCTGGACTGGACTGATCGCCATTGCCGCTATTTTCATCGCAAGCTCAGCCGTCATGCCGTGCTTTATACCGAAATGGTCACAACAGGGGCTTTGATTTTTGGGCAAGGTGACTACCTGGCGTTTAATGAAGAAGAACATCCTGTGGTGGTGCAGCTTGGCGGTTCGGATCCGGAGGCTATGGTAAAAAGTGCCATCATGTGTCAGCAACGTGGTTATGACGCTATTAACATCAACGTAGGTTGCCCGTCTGACAGAGTGCAAAACGGTATGTTTGGCGCTTGTTTGATGGAAAAACCGGCTTTGGTGGCTGAATGTGTTGACAGAATGCGTCAGGTGGTTGATATCCCAGTCACAGTCAAAAGCCGGATTGGTATTGATGAGCTTGATAGTTATCAGTTTTTAGTCGACTTTGTCGGCACTATTGCTGATGCTGGTTGTAGCGATTTTATTGTGCATGCCCGTAAAGCCTGGTTAAAAGGGCTAAGCCCAAAAGAAAATCGCGAAATCCCACCGCTTGATTATCCAAGAGTTTATCAGCTGAAAAAGGATTTTCCAGAGCTTCAGATCAGCATTAACGGCGGCGTAAAAACGCTTGAAGACTGCCTCGAACATCTGAAGTATGTCGACGGCGTGATGGTAGGGCGGGAAGCTTATACCAATCCTTTGTTTTTAAATCAGATAGACGCAGCTATTTATGGCGATGAACGTGCGCTGCTGACACCGCATCAGGTTGTGCGTGAGATGTTGCCTTATATCGAACAACAAATGACTGAAGGCGCAAGATTCTGGCATATAGCCCGGCATATGTTGGGTATTTTCCAGGGCGTTACCGGCGCCAGACAGTGGCGTAGACACTTAAGTGAAGTTGGGCATTTAGCTTCCAGCGGCCCGGAAGTGATGCTGGCTGCTTTGGCAAAAGTACCAGAATAAATTTAAAACTAAAAAGTGGTTAAAAAAACCACTTTTTAGTTTTGGTGAATTTCACTACTTTTAAGGTTGGAAGTCATTTCTGAATAATATTGTTTA
>NZ_JAVBXS010000004.1 GCF_030824435.1 Rheinheimera sp. | reverse complement strand
TTGTTGTTCAGACTCTGAATGCTGAAACCAGAAGGTGTCCCAGACTTTTTGATGAATGACGTCAACCAGTTCAATACCGGCCGCTTTTAACGGCGGCAGGTTGGCATCGATCAGGGTGCGCTTTTTACCAGTGACGGAGAGACCGCTATGAATCGCAATATTCTGATTGTCGAAGATGAACATATAGTTGCGCTGGATCTGAAAATGTCACTGGAGGATCTTGGGCACACAGTAGTCGCGACTCTGGCTTATGGTGAAGAAGTGCTGGCGACCGCCAATCAGTTAAAACCCGATTTAGTACTGATGGATATCCAACTTGCCGGTCATATGAGAGGTACCGAAGCTGCAAAATTACTGCACAATGAAATGCAGTTGCCAGTGATATTTTTGTCTGCTTTTTGTGACAACGCCATTCTGGAACACGCCGAACAAAGTTTACCTTATGGTTATTTAATCAAACCTTATGACAGAAAAGAACTGGATGCTTCGATTCGAATGGCATTGTGCCGGCACCATGCTGATCAACAAATCAGAAGGTCTGAACTTCGATTACAAATGGCAATGCAAGCTGCGCAGCTTGGATTGTGGGAACTGGATGAAAAGGAAAATACCCTGCTCAGCAGTGGTATTGTCAACGATTTACTATCGAACCCACCTGAAGTAATTTGTGATGGTCTGGAACATCTGATGCAACTTTTTCATCCGTCAGAACACCAGCGACTGCAACTGATGTTTAACCGCGACAAGGACATCAACGCAGTGATGCGTTTGGCGGGTGTTGCCCCACGCTGGATTGAGCTTTTTGCCCGTCATTTTCGCCAACCCAATCAAACATTATTGGTTGGGGTGATGCGGGATGTGACTGAACAACAACAATCACAACTTCAATTACGACAAGCACATGCAGTTTTTCAAACCACAGCTGAAGGTATATTGATCCTCGACCAACATTTTAAAGTCCTTTCGGTGAACCCGGCATTTTCCACTATCACCGGTTACCTGCCAGCAGAGGTTACAGGTCAACACCCGGAGCATTTCCTGTATCCAAAACATAATAACTCGCCTGTAGCGGCAAAACTGTCAGAACTCAAAGCCAACCACTGGAGCGGCGAAGTGGTTTGTTTGCGTAAAGACCAAACTAATTTTCCTGCCTGGCAACATATTTGCAGAGTGAAAAGCCCACAACCGGATAGCACTACAAGTCATTATGTACTGACTTTTTCTAATATTTCAGCATTACGCCGCGCCGAAGAAAATCTGGCCAAACTGGCATTTCATGACCACCTGACCGGTCTTGGTAACAGAGCTAAATTGGAAAAAACTCTCAAAATTGAAGTAGAACGTGCTATACGCAACAAAAGTATGTTGGGTGTGATGTATCTGGATCTGGACGGCTTTAAGCTAATTAACGACACCCTCGGCCACAGCACCGGGGACCGTCTGCTGCAGGTTATAGCACAACGTATCGGCGAACTAACCAGAGCCGGAGACACAGCAATCAGAGTTGGCGGTGATGAGTTTGTCATTATTACGCCGGATGCCACACATCCGAGTTTTTATCATAAAGTTGCCGAAAAGCTGTTGCGCAAAATCAGTGAAGAAATCGAATTGGACAGCAGTCAGGTCTCAGTCTCATGCAGCATTGGTATTGCCTGTTTCCCGGAAGATGCCGGTAGTTATGATGAGTTGTTAAAATGTGCCGATTTAGCCATGTTTGCCGCCAAAGAAAGCGGCCGCAACCGTTATTCATTTTTTAATGTGGCTATGGCGAGTAGAACCCAGGAAAGAGTCTTTATTGAAAAGGAACTGAAAAATGCGCTGTTAAAAAACAGCGGTCTTGCCTTGTATTACCAACCAATCATCGATCTGCAGCAACGCCGTTTTTGTGGTGTTGAAGCTTTAATACGCTGGTTCCACGCGGATTACGGCATGATTTCCACAGAAAAATTTATTGGCATTGCCGAACATAGCACCCTCATTGTCGAGGTTGGAGCCTGGGTTATCGATCAGGTTTGTAAAGATATGGCTGCACTGCAACAACTGGGAGCTGAGCTGAAAGTGTCTCTGAACCTTTCTGTGCGTCAGTTGGAAGATGAACAACTATTGCTGCGGGTTGATCAAGCCGTTGAGCGTTATCAGGTTAATCCAGAGTTATTACAGTTTGAAATTACTGAAACGGCGCTACAGGATCTGGAAGATAAAATGGCAATTTTGCAGGCGCTGCGCGAACGTGGTAGCACTATTGCTATTGATGATTTTGGTACAGGTTTTTCGTCGTTAAGCCGATTAAAAAATCTGCCGATCAATTGTGTCAAGATCGATCGCTCCTTTGTAATGACTATTCCCCACCAAAGTAATGACATTGAAATTACAAGAGCTGTCTGTGCCTTATGTCAGGCGTTGCAACTGCAAGTCGTTGCTGAAGGTGTGGAAACTCCGGCTCAACAACAGTTTTTACAACAATTAAATTGTGACTACGCGCAGGGTTATCTGTTTGCCAAACCAATGCCATTATCTGAGCTACAGACCTGGCAGCAAAATTTTACTTTTCCGGCAGACAGAGCTGCTGGCATCCCAAGAGGGTCTTGAGCCCCTGCTCAGAACTCAGATTGTGCAACAGAAGGACTGCAAAAATGTTAGCGTTGTTTGGCAGCCTTGATGCCCTTCGCGCAGCTCTGGATTGTTCGGCCGGAGGGGCGATAGACAGTTGGCTCAGCATGGGAGCCTTGATATCCCTCGAAGGGCTCAGGGCCGTTCAGCCGGAGAGAAGCCAACAGTTTGGTTTCTCTAATTCCTGTCCCCTTCGCAGAGCTCAGGGCGTTCAATCGGCAAAAAACCAAATTGTTGGCTTTTTGAAACCCCGTCTTCGCTGTACTACTTTGCTCACCCCATCCATGGGGTTCGCCGCTACGCGGCCCGCTGGAGCGGTCCAAAAACGTTCCTGACGTTTTTGTCGCATGAGAATGCCCCGCTCGGGCAATAGACCACCAGAATGCCATAAAGCACTAAATCCGCAGGAGCGGATTTGGACGGCACAGCCGGTCCGCAGGACATTTTACAGGACGTAAAATGCAAAAAGGCCAGTCTTTCGACTGGGGCTGGTGAGTTTTGGAGCCTTTATATCCCTCGCAGAGCTCGGGATTGTTCCGTCGGAAGAACACAACATTGGTTGCGTTCTTAATTCCCGACGTCACTGTACTACTCGCATGGGAATGCCCTGCTCGCGCAATAGACCGCCGGATCCTAAATACAAAAAACCCCGCTCACTGAGCGGGGTTCTTTTGGATTGGGAGCCTGGCGGTGTACTACTCTCGCATGGCATCTGCCACACTACCATCGTCGCAGCTGCGTTTCACTTCTGAGTTCGGAATGGATTCAGGTGGTTCCACAGCGCTATTGCCACC
>NZ_JAVBXS010000022.1 GCF_030824435.1 Rheinheimera sp. | reverse complement strand
AGATGGCGGACGCAGGAGGATTCGAACCTCCGACCGCTCGGTTCGTAGCCGAGTACTCTATCCAGCTGAGCTATGCGTCCATCTAATCTAAAACAACTGGCGGAGGGAGAGGGATTCGAACCCTCGATAGAGTTTCCCCTATACACCCTTAGCAGGGGTGCGCCTTCAGCCACTCGGCCATCTCTCCGCGCTACGTTGCGGTGCGTATATTAATGTCTTGGGAAAATATGTCAAACATTTTTTCCCGCTTAAAAGTTTGTTTGCCGACCTTTTAAGCAATTTGAACAATTAATAACGAATACGGGCAAAAATCACACAGTAAAACAGATAAAACAAATATTTAGCGCAACAGAATTATTGGTCATCATCCTGGCTATAGCTGCCTGGAGTGCCTTTTTCTGCCTGAATTCGCATATAGATTTCTTCGCGGTGTACAGAGACTTCTTTTGGTGCATTTACACCAATACGAACCTGATTACCTTTTACACCTAATACAGTAACTGTGACTTCGTCACCGATCATTAAAGTTTCACCAACACGACGGGTTAAAATAAGCATTCGCTTGCTCCTATCCTTTTTAAAATTCCAGCTGTACTGAATGACGCTTGGTCTGACTGCCGTCGCGTCCATGTCCACAATCATAACTCAGGCTTCAAATTTATGAAAATCCTGGAATTAATTCTCTGTGGTGACTAAAGCCTGATGCAGCGCCCTGGCAACTTTCTCCAGCAACTCGGCGGCGATCAACACTGAAAAACGACTTTCTGAATTACTCATCAGCCAGATTTGCACATTCATGTCATGCAATATGCTGAATATTTTGGCTAATAACATTGGATCAGATTTAATTCCAACCCCTACGACCGACAGTTTAGCAAGGTTCTGCTGCGGATGATGCAGAGAAACCATACTATTTTCTGTTATTTTCTGCACAGCATCAGTCACTTGGCTTAGATCTGCCGTGGCAAGACTAAAACTCAGTGTCAGTTGTTGTGGCCATTCTCCATCCTGCTGCAACATATCGGTTTCGATATTCAGCTCAGCCAGACTTTGCATCACTTGTTGCAATTGGCTGGCGCTGAGTTGCTGCAGCTTTAATAAAGTCACACCCGTCTGACCGGCAATACCGGAAATGGTCGGCAATACCATCAAATCATCCTCATAGGTAATCAAAGTGCCGGCATCGGGTTTAAAGGTGGATAACACCCGAAGCGGCACTCTGTGCAGCGCTGCGTATTCCACCGACCTTGAATGCAGCACCTTGGCGCCAACACTGGCAAGTTCCAGCATATGGCTGCACGGCATCAGGCTCAGTCTTTTGGCATCGGCACAAATGCGGGGGTCTATGGTATAAACGCCATCCACATCGGTATATATCTGACATTCATCAGCTTTAAGCGCCGCCGCCAAAGCAACAGCTGAGGTATCAGAACCACCACGGCCCAATGTCGTCACGTTGCCTTCAAAATCACGGCCCTGAAAACCAGCGGCCACCACAATATGGCCTTGCTCCAGCTCCTGCAATAAACGTTGGTTGTCTACTGCTGTAATACGGGCTTTGCCAAATTTATTGTCGGTATGAATACAAATTTGGTCGGCCAATAAAGATACGGCGGGATATCCCCTTTTGATCAATGCCATAGCAAGCAAAGCGATAGTGACCTGCTCACCTGTGGCTGCCAGCACGTCAAGTTCACGGCTGGCTGCTTTGGGGTCAATTTGTTGTGCCAGACCAAGCAGACGATTGGTTTCGCCCGCCATAGCCGACACCACAGCTACCACTTTATGGCCGGCCTGAATGGTGCGGATAATCAGCTCCGCCACCCTTTCAATACGTTCGGTGGACCCTACCGAGGTGCCACCGAATTTTTGTACCAATAACGCCACGCTGTTACAGCTTCGCGCTTAAGTAGCCGGTTGCAGCGGCCAACACGCCTGGCAAAGCAGCCACATTAGTACCGCCAGCCTGCGCTAAATCTGGTTTGCCACCGCCTTTACCACCGACTTGTTCCGCAGCCCAGCCAATCAAGGCACCGGCCTGCACTTTGTCGGTTAAATCTTTGGTCACGCCGGCAATTAAACTGACTTTATCATCCGCAGCTGTTGCCAGCAGAATCACACCAGAGCCTAATTTCACTTTCAGCTCATCAACCATAGTGCGGAAAGCTTTGCTATCCGCGCCTGGTAAATTGGCAATCAGCACTTTCACACCGTTAATCTGCACCACTTGCTCAAGCAAAGAAGCTCCGGCAGCGCTGGCCATTTTCGCTTTGGCTTGTTCCAGTTCTTTTTCCAGCGCTTTGCTCTTATCCAGCGCCTGAGTGACACGCTCGGCAATGCTCATCACATCACCTTTGAGCATTGAAGCCACCAGCTGTGCCTGTTGTTCCAGCTTATGCAGATGGGCAATAGCCCCTTCACCTGTCACAGCTTCAATACGGCGTACACCGGCTGCGATGCCACTTTCCACCACAATTTTAAACAGGCCTATATCACCGGTGCGGTTTACGTGGGTACCACCACAAAGTTCAGTGGAGAAAGCGCCCATCGACAATACGCGCACGTCGTCATCGTATTTTTCACCAAACAGCGCCATAGCACCGGCCGCTTTAGCAGCTTCTAAATTCATCAACCTGGTGCTGACTTCGTGGTTTTGCTGAATTTGCTGGTTCACCAACACTTCAAGGGTGCGGATTTCGTCGGCTTTCACTGCTTCAAAATGTGAGAAGTCAAACCGTAAACGCTCAGGCCCTACTAAAGAACCTTTTTGCGTGACATGTTCACCCAGCACCTGACGCAGGGCGGCATGTAATAAATGCGTTGCAGAGTGGTTTTTCTTAATAGCGTCACGGCGGGCGCTGTCAATCACAGCTTCTACGCGGTCGTTCAGCTGTAAAGTACCGGCCAGCGTGCCTTTGTGAGCAAAAGCTTTGCCTACTTTGATGGTATCAACAACGGTAAATACACTGCCGTCCGCCAGCTTTAACACACCGCTGTCGCCCATCTGGCCGCCAGACTCGGCATAAAATGGGGTTTGATCCAGCACAATCAGCGCCTGCTGACCGTCGATTAACGAGGTCACAGCTGCACCATCACGCAGAATTTCCACCACTTTGGCATTGCCGTGCTCTTCGCTGTAACCGGTAAATTCGGTGACATTGCTTGAAGTTAACGCCTGATTGTAATCAGCACCAAAGTTCGAAGCTTGCTGCGCACGTTTACGCTGTGCTTCCATCGCCGATTCAAAACCGGCCTGATCGACGCTAAAACCACGTTCACGCGCCACATCAGAAGTTAAATCGATTGGGAAACCATAAGTGTCATACAACTTAAAGGCCACTTCACCAGGTATTACAGTGCTGTCGCCTAAATTCGCCAACGCGTCGTTTAACAACAACAAACCACGTTCCAGTGTTTTGCCAAACTGCTCTTCTTCCATGCGCAGTACTTTTTCAATAATGGCTTGTTTTTCAATTAGCTCCGGATAGGCTTCACCCATCTGCACACCAAGTTCAGCCACTAACTTGCTGAAAAATACCCCTTTGGCGCCCAGCTGATTACCGTGACGTACAGCACGACGGATAATACGGCGCAGCACATAACCACGACCTTCGTTTGATGGCATCACACCGTCAGCCACTAAAAACGAACAAGAACGGATATGGTCGGCAATAACGCGCAAAGATTTATTGTCTAAATCTGTGGTGCCGGTAATGGCAGCAGCGGCTTTGATCAGGCCCTGGAAGGTGTCAATTTCATAGTTGCTGTGTACGTTTTGCAAAATAGCGGCAATACGCTCCAGGCCCATACCGGTGTCTACGCTTGGTTTTGGCAGCGGTTCCATCCGGCCATCAGCGTGGCGGTTAAACTGCATAAAAACGTTGTTCCAGATTTCGATAAAACGGTCACCGTCTTCTTCCGGTGAACCCGGTGGGCCGCCCCAGATATGGTCGCCATGGTCATAAAAAATTTCGGTACAAGGGCCACAAGGACCGGTATCACCCATAGCCCAGAAGTTATCTGACGCATAAGGTGCACCTTTGTTATCACCAATACGAATAGCACGTTCTACCGGCACACCAATCTCTTTGGTCCAGATATCAAAAGCTTCATCATCTGTGGCATACACAGTGATCCACAGTTTTTCTTTGGGTAATTTCACCACTTCGGTTAAAAATTCCCACGCAAAAGCAATGGCTTCACGTTTGAAATAATCACCAAAACTGAAGTTACCCAGCATTTCAAAAAAGGTATGGTGACGGGCGGTATAACCGACGTTTTCCAGATCGTTATGTTTGCCACCGGCACGTACACAACGCTGGGAAGTAACAGCACGTTTGTAACTACGCTGGTCCTGACCTAAAAATACGTCTTTAAACTGCACCATACCGGCATTGGTAAACAGCAGGGTTGGGTCATTGCCCGGGATCAAAGAACTGCTGGCAACCACCTGGTGATCTTTACTGGCAAAATAATCCAGAAATGCGCTTCTGAGTTGCGCTGATGTCATGTACATATCCAAATCCTACTGTCTTTATGTTATACCCGTCGCCCTTGAAGCCACAGCTTTGTTGACCGCGTTCAATCGCCCCAATCACATAGTTCACTATGCTCATGGGGACTCATTCACTTGTCGCCGCGCTGCAGCGTCAATGGCTTAGGCTATATACCCGTCGCCCATGAAGCCGCAACGTTAGTTATCAGGTTCAATCGCCCAATCACATAGTTCACTATGCTCATGGGGACTCATTCACTTGTCGTGGTATCCACCACGGCCGGCAGCAGCGTCAATGGCTTAGGCTATATACCCGTCGCCCATGAAGCCGCAACGTTAGTTATCAGGTTCAATCGCCCAATCACATAGTTCACTATGCTCATGGTGACTCATTCACTTGTCGTGCTATCCACCACGGCCGGCAGCAGCTTCAATGGCTTAGGCTATATACCCGTCGCCCTTAAAGCCACAGCCTTATTTATTACCAGCCTATTCCAGCACGAAATTTTATTAATCCGGCTTTAAGGCGTACTGTATTTGCGCGCCGTTAAAACCACGCCGCTGCAAATATCCCATGCGTTTTTGTTTATCCTGAAAATCTTCTACCGGCTTGCCCTGATACTTTTTCTGGTATTGGGCAAGCGCCAACTCAAACCAATCAATTTCAAGTGTTTCAATGGTCCGGGTTAATAATTCTTTATTGATGCCCTGCTCTCTTGCTGCCTGCGACAAATACAGCGGGCCATACCCTTTGTTTATTTTTGAACGCACCAAAAGCGCGGCATAACGTTCATCACTCTGGTAATTTTCGGCACAACACCAATCCAGCAGCTGCTGAATATCGTCGTCTAAACCACCTTTTTGTTTTAGCTTCTGCGCCAGTTCCTGTCTGCTGTGGTCGCGCCGGCTTAATAAATCGATGGCGATTTTTTTAAGCTCAGCCGCCGTCAGCGGTTCAGTCTGCTCAGACCTCAAGATATTCCACCTTATTGTCTGAAGCCGGAGTTAAGGCAAAAAACTCGCGGAACGACAGAAAAAAGCTGATGGATAACAAAGGCAACACCAATAACCAGGTTAAAAATAAAGTTGGGATCCCTGTCATCAGCAAGCCAATCGCAACCAAACCATAAAGGGTTAATGGCTGCACGTTACGCCAGCAAGCTAATAAACTGGCCTGCAAAATAGGGAATAACCTTTGTTCCCGTAAAAAATAAGCAATGGCAACGGCATAAGCGAACATCATCATCACCAGGCTGAGTAACATCACAAAAACAAACATCAGCCCCAGATTATTCACACCAGCCTGTATATCTGTCACCAGTTGAGTGGCAATGAGGGTCAGCGGAATACTCAACAGCATATTGGCAGCGGCCAGCCGTAAAAACACAGCTCTGATGCTGGCGTCTTTCAGCGGTTCCCAAAAATCACTAAAGGACACTTGTTGTTGCTGCTGCATCGCCACCACACAACGGTATAAACCTGCTGTTAAAAACGGGTTTAACAAAGCGGCAACGACACCAAGCAAAGGATGCAAGGCGCCAAACAAAGACGTCAGGTGAATCAGCATCACGGTTTGAATACAAAGCCCCGGATATTGTTTAAATAACGCCCAGGCCTGTTGCAACCAACGAACCCCAGCCATGGCCGGAGCCCGGCGTACCACCAGTTGCAATTTCATCTCACAAGTCTCCAGAAAATCCTACCAGCTCAGGGTCAAGCGCTTTGCTGAAAAAATGTCCGACCAGTGTCGGATGCGAGACCAGCCAAGCCCTGCAGCATGTTTTTAAAGCGCTCTATCATACTGCAAAAAGCACTGAATACCAATCAGCCATCAAATGCTTGCCAGTGTCGCTTCAAACCCGCAGCGCCGAACAATAATAAGGGCCGCATGCGATACTGTTGCCAGCAGCACCAAAAACAGAATCTTAAGCATTTACCCTCAACAACAAGCCCTACCTTAGTGATGATTCACCATAACGTTTCCTTACAAAAAAGCCTGCCCACTTGCCGATTTTGTGCACAAACCTGATTCTTCCGCGGCCAATATCACAGTAAGATAATACCTCAGGCCCTCAAATCACCTTTACAACGGAATTGTTAGATTGATCCTCAGCGAAGCAAAAAAAATTCTGACGGACAGCCTTAGTCCTTATAGTTACGACGATTTTTTTGATTTTATTGTTGGCAAAAAGCCTTTAGCTTTGCTGCAGCAACCCAACGAGCACAGACTTTTATTGTTAGGGCAGGAGCCAAAAGCAACCTTATTGGCGAATTTTGCCAGTTATGCGCCCAACCTGACCTGTCATATCCATAAGCCTATAGTACCACCGCCAGAAGCAAGAGCTGTGCAAAGCGCCAGCGAATTTCAGCAGTTGATCAATGAATATCATCAGACGGGTTATACAGTCCGTATTCCCGAGTTGCAGGATATTTCGGCTGAGCTCAGCCTGTTTACCAGAGCGTTGGAATTTATTATTCAGAATCCTGTATCCGTTGTTTGTTTCTGGAGTCAGCAGGATGCCAGAGCACCCGTGCACTATGACGATGTTGATGTGATAGTGATCCAGCTGGTTGGCACTAAAAGATGGTATATCTCGGAGCAGCAGCCCAAACTGGCTAATAAGTGGAAAAGTCTGGCTGAAGGTCCACCAGCGCTGGAACCTTATCAGTTATATGATGTACAACCAGGGGACTTACTCTATTTACCTAGGGGCACGGCACACACCGTTGAATCAACCAGCGAATCTGTACATTTATCTATAGGTTTTGTACCTGTCACTATCCGTGAAGCTATTGCAGCAGCACTGGATTTTTATTCTGATTTAGACCGGCCACTGCGCGCCGGTTTGGGACAACGCCCCGACCAGCTATCTGGCGAAACAGGCGCTGCGCTGATGCATCAACAGATCCGTCAGGGCATTGAAAAACTACGCCATATTTGTCAGTCCGATCTGTTTTTACAGGACGCTTTGCAATTTCGTCAGCTTAGAATGGTCGAAAATTTAGCCAAACTGCCAGCGGGGCAAAGCGGGCAAAACCAGCTCCCCCTGACGTTGCATGACAAGGTGCACCACCATCCGCTGGCAATAGCTGCGATGTTAAGCAACGAAAAAATCACCGATTTGCGCTTCCCCGGCAAACAAACGTTGATCCACAAAGGTGCAGAAGCAGCTGTTCGTTTTATGCAGAACAATACTGAATTTACCCCGGCACAACTGCCAGGAGAGCTCAGTAGCGAAGTGAAACTGGCGTTGGTGAATAAATGGTTGTATGACGGTTTTTTACAGCGAAAATAAACAACACTGTGGTGAAACTGCTTACGAAACCAGCAGCTGCAAAACAGCCACCCGGCGAACAAATTGTTGAAATAAAAAAAGCGGACCAAAGTCCGCTTTTTTATTTGCATAACTCTGGGCAAGAGCCCCTGTTATTAACGCACTATTTCCATTTCTTTCAGAAGGTTAGTTGCACCGTCTACTTTTTCCATTTGCCACAACATATAACGGCTGTCGACATGGATAGAACGGTTAAGCAGAGGATCGTAATCAAAATTGCCGATAATGCCTTCAATCACACCATCAAACAATAAACCCACTAACTCAGCATTGCCGTTTAAAGTGGGTGAACCCGAGTTGCCGCCTGTGGTATCGACGTTGGTTAAAAAGTTTACTGGCACTGCGTTTAATTGCGGGTGCAGATAACCTTCAAAATCACCTTTGGCAATAGCCGCCATTTGTTTAGCCGGCGCGTCAAAAGGATCAAGACCAGTGAATTTTTCACTGATGCCTTTGAGTGTGGTAAAGGGGCTGTAAGTCACAGCATCTTTTGGCTGATAACCCTGTACTGTGCCGTAAGTGACACGTAAGGTGCTGTTGGCATCGGCATACACTGGTTTGTTTTGGGTTTTATTAAAGGCAATCACAGCTTCCATGACTTTTGGTCGTGCCACTGCCATTTTACCCATCCACTCTTTGCCTTTGTGCTCTTCGGCCATATCGGTGTCAAACATCGCGATGGCAAATTTAATCATCGGATCTTCACTCTTCTGGAAGTCTTCCACCGATTTGCCGACCCAGGCCAGACGTTCAACTTCGTCTGCTAAAGCAGAAGTGCTGTACATGGCCTGCAGTTTTTCCCGCATCAACTTTTTATCAAAAGCGGCACTGTCCAGACCAAAAAACTTGTCAAAAGCCGCCAAACGCTGTTTAGCCGGCAATTTGCTGTAGTGCTCCAGGAAATGCAAAGCAATTTCCAGATCCACTGCCGGGTCAAAGCTGCGGGACATACGTTTTAAACCTGCTTCAAAACGCTGGGCGTCACGTTGCTGATAACCGGTTTCACGTTCAGCATCAGGTTTTAACTGTTCATGGGCATTACGGTATAACTTACGCGCCGTACTGAACATCTGGGCATAACCAAAATAATTCAGCACTAAATCACGTTGTTGGTTAGCGGCACCTTCTTCGATGAGCTGCTGCAGATTTTTGATTGCAGGCGCAAATCGGGCCTGACGGCTGGTGTCAGACTTGACCCAACGGTTTAATACAGCTTCAAATTCGTCTTTACGTTGCTGTGTGTCGCCCTTTTGGTAACTTTGCAGCATGCCATCGAAGTTTTTTGCGTAATTGGCCAGATTGGCCAGAATAGCTTCATATTTAATGCGCCCTTCCGAGCCTTCAGGCGTTAGTTGTTTGATCAAAGCTATGGTTTCTTCGCGGTAACTTTTCGACAGCGGCAACAGCTGAGTGAACTGATTTTTCACTTCATAGGCTGTGTTGTATCTGTTGGTGCGGCCAGGATAACCAATCACCATCACAAAATCGTTTTCCTGCACACCTTTGGCCGACACTTTTAAAAATGAAGGAGGCGTAAAAGGTACGTTTTCGGCATTAAAATCCGCAGGTTTGCCGTCTTTACCCACATAAGCACGGTAAAAAGAATAATCCCCTGTATGACGTGGCCACATCCAGTTGTCGATATCACCACCAAACTTGCCAACACCACCGGCTGGTGCGTGCACCAGACGTACGTCGCGGATCTCCAGCTGTTTGATCAGGTAATATTCCAGGCCACCATGAAAACTGTATACATCACAACGATAACCCGGCGTGCTTTCACACTCGGCGACTAAGGCTTTACGCAGCTCGTCAATTTTGTCAAAACGTTCTTTACCCACCAGAGCGGGCGTCAGTTCCTGATTAATCTGCCTGGTGACATTGCTGACTTCTTCAGTGACAAAAACTTTAGAACCCGGAGCTGCCGGTAATTCTTCATCCAAATCTTTGGCGAGGAAACCGTTGGCCAATAAGTTATTTTGTGCAGTGCTGTTGTGCTGAATACTACCGTAAGCACAATGATGATTGGTCACCACCAAACCCTGATTGGAGATAAAAGAAGCAGTACAACCGCCTAAACTAATGACTGCATTCATTGGAAAACTGGTCAGTTCGGCAATACTTTTGGCATCAATCGCCAGACCTTTGCTTTTTAATACAGACTCCAGTTCCGGCAGCTGATGCGGCTGCCACATTCCTTCGTCAGCCACAGCCTGTGCGCCGAACACCAGCGCCACCGCAAGCATGGTTTTTTTCATCATAAAAGATTCCTTTGACAAGACTTAATCGAAGCTATCACAGCGCCGGGACAGCACCCGCACCACTGCGGGCAGTGGCAGGCATTGTGCGATAATTTTCAAAAATGTACAGCATCAAGCACAACAATTTGGCACAGTGCCTTGAATTTTTTTGAAAAACCACCAGATCAGCGCTTTGACTTTGTACAGCTGCGCTCTTTTGTCCAACTGCGCTACGACTTGATAAGACTGGAGACTGTCGATGGAAAAACTACTGGAAAAAATGATTTATGCATCCCGCTGGATCATGGCGCCTATTTACCTGGGTCTGAGTCTGGTGTTACTGGCTTTGGGTATTAAATTTTTTCAGGAAGTTTTTCATATTCTGCCCAACATTTTTGCCATCAAAGAAGTGGACCTGATCCTGGTGGTCCTGTCATTGATCGACATCTCTCTGGTGGGTGGTTTGATTGTGATGGTGATGTTTTCCGGTTACGAAAACTTTGTCTCCCGCCTTGATATCAATGACTCAGACGAAAAGCTCAGCTGGCTTGGCAAAGTAGATTCAGCTTCGCTGAAAAACAAAGTCGCGGCTTCAATAGTGGCTATTTCTTCCATTCATCTTTTGAAGATTTTTATGGACACCCGCAATATCCCCAACGACAAAATTATGTGGTATCTGTTTATCCACATTACTTTTGTGTTGTCGGCTTTTGCGATGGGGTATCTGGATAAAATCATGAAAGATAAAGAGTAACAACTTGCCTTTGCTTGTGCCTCCTGGGCATCTGCTATAACCTTTGCTGAAAGTTTGACCACAACGCTAAGGCACGCCAACACTGGCTCAGGATGAGGTACAAGTTGCAGGGATCAGCATCAACATTCATTGTGCGGCGCTTGCTGTTGTTAAGGCCAGCGTTATTGTTTCACACCTTATACAGCTTATTGTTGTTGCTTGTCTGCCTTGCTGCACAGGCCGAAACCGGCCTGCCACTACTCAAAAACTACAAACCCAAAGATTATAACGCCGGCAGCCAAAACTGGGCACTGCTGCAGGATCAGCGTGGGCTGATCTATGTTGGCAACAACGCCGGTGTACTGGAGTATGACGGTGTACACTGGCGCACCATCAGAACCGCAAATCAGTCGGTGGTGCGCTCTATGGCGCTGGGCACTGATGGCCGCATTTATGTCGGAGCCAAAGCTGAGCTGGGTTATATCAACCCATCAGCCTCCGGCAATCAATACCATTCCTGGACCCATCGTATTGCCGCCCAATACCGTAATTTTCAGGACGTACGTCAAAGTTTTTACACCGACGACGGGGCCGTTTTTGTCACCCGCCAGCATATTTTTCTAATCAACGACGAGCAGGTGCAGATATTTCAGAGCCAGAGTCATTTCCAAAAAGCGTTTTTTGTCGCCAACCGTATTCTGGTGCAGGACGAACAACAAGGCCTGCTGGAACTGAAAGATAAGCAATTGTCACCACTGCCGCAGGCACTTTCGCTGCGTGGGAAAAACATTATTCTGGCCGAAGATTGGAGCAACGGCACTGTGTTGCTGGGTTGTCGTAGTGATGGTTTTTATTTGCTAAAGGACCAGAGTATAGAACCATGGCACACTGAATTAACCCCCAGATTACGTCAGGCGGTGATTTACAGCAGCATCAGACTCAACAGCGGCTTATTGGCTGTTGGCACTTCAAGAGACGGGGTATATCTGCTGAACCCTCAGGGTGAGCTGGTACAGCATCTGAATAAAAGCTCGGGTCTGTTAAGCGACAATATCCGCGCTTTATATCAGGACAAACAACAAGGGTTGTGGCTGGCGATGGATCATGGTCTGGCCAGAGTCGAAGTATCGGCTGCCATTTCACAATACCATGATGTGCTTGGTCTGCATGGCAATGTATTGTCGTTAATCCGCCATCAACAGCAACTGTATGCCGGCACCAGTCAGGGTTTGTTTTATCTGAACCAGAGCAGCAGCGAGAGACCAAAATTTGTAGCAGCACAAGGTATTTTGCAACAAACATGGGACTTACTGAGCCTTGCTGATGAACTGATAGTTGCCAGTAATCAAGGCATTTTCAGCGTGACTGACGGCCAAAGCCGTTTGTTATTGCAGCCGCCATTGCCGGCTAAGGTGTTAATGCAGTCGGTTACAGATCCAAACCGGATCTGGCTGGGTTTACAAAATGGTTTGGCCAGTATGTACCGGCATGGGCAGCAGTGGCAATTTGAAGGACTGGTGCCTCAGGTCAGCGGTACTATCAACAGCCTGGTAGAGCAGCAGGATGGCGAACTCTGGCTTGGCAGCCTCGGTCATGGCCTGTACCGGCTGCAGCCACAGAACAGCATGGACAACTCACTTCTGGCAACAACCCAGCCTGCACCTATTGCAGATGCCAGCAGTGCAAACCTCAGCAACAGACCCCGGCTGTTTGTCACGCAGTTTTTGCAACAAGCCGGTTTACCAAGCAACAATCGCAATGAAGTGTCACAACATAATTCAGCTTTGTTAATTGCCACTGTCGCAGGGCTGTATCGCTTTGACGCTGCATTACAACAGTTTTTCCCGGATCCGGCTTATCAGCTGCTATTTAACGAACAGCCCTGGATCCGTACGCCTATGGCAGACAGTCAACAAAGATTATGGCTGCTAAGCTGGAACAATCAGACAGGAGAACGGCAAGCCGGCGCCGCAGTCCCGGTAAGCACACAACAAAATACATCGGCCACCACTATGCTGCCGGCGGCACACAGCAAAAATTCAACTCACACTGAACCCGGTTTTTACTGGACCACTGCGCCTTTATATCCGCTGGCCGACACGCCGCTTGATGTTATTCTGGTTGATCACAAAGACGTCATCTGGTTTGGTGGTGCTGAAGGATTGTTCCGGCTTGATACAACAAAACTAACAACAACAGACAACAGCAGCTTACCAGCCCCTTTATTACGGCGCTTACTGGTGAATAACCAACAGCTGCCAATAAACGCAACAGGCAAGTTACAACTGGATGATCAGCAAAATAATCTGCGTTTTGAATATGCGATCCCCCGCTTTGGAGCGTCCGACAATCTGCAATTCAGAGTGCGGTTGCGGGGTTTTACTGAACAATGGTCAGACTGGAGTGCAGAAAGTTACCGCGACTACACCAATCTGAGCCCGGGGCAGTATCAGTTCCAGCTGCAATATAAAAATGCTTTTGGTGATATCAGCGACGCTACAGCCTTTGTGTTTGAGATCAAAGCCCCCTGGCAGCAAAGCTGGTGGGCAAAAAGTTTGCTGCTGCTGTTGTTGATGTTGTTGCTGGGATTATGGGTCAGGCACCGGCTACAACAGGCGTTAAAAGAACAACAAAGATTAAGTCAACTGGTGGCCGACCGTACCAGCCATCTGGAAAATACCATGTTGCAGCTGTCACAAGCCAAAAGCAAAGCAGAAGCAGCTGTCATCGCCAAAAGTGAGTTTCTGGCCAATATGAGCCATGAGATCCGCACGCCGATGAATGCAATTATTGGTTTTTCGCAACTGGCACAAAACACAGAATCTTTTGCCGAACAGCAACTGTATTTAAGCAAAATCACCAATTCCAGTAAAATTTTATTAAGCATTATCAATGACATCCTTGACTTCTCTAAAGTAGAAGCCGGCAAACTCGAACTGGAGAAAATCAGTTTTAAACTCAGTGATATGCTGCAGCAGGTGCGGGATTTGTTTATTGAACAAAGCCGGCAGAAAAAACTGGAACTGCAATTTAGCATCAACCCGCAGCTACCCGCATTCTTAGTGGGAGATCCGTTAAGACTCAGTCAGGTGTTGGTTAACCTGCTTGGCAATGCAGTGAAATTTACCGGCAGTGGCCAGGTAAAATTAACTGTGGATCAGCAAAGTGTTGATAGTGGCTCTGGCCAACAACAAGACGAAATCTGGTTACATTTTGCCGTCAGCGATACCGGCATAGGTCTGACCCAGCAACAATGTGATTTGTTGTTTCAGGCTTTTAGTCAGGCCGACAGTTCCACCAGCCGCAAATACGGCGGCACAGGCCTTGGCCTGAGTATTGCCCAGCGTCTGGTCCGACTGATGGGTGGCAGTATTCAGGTGCAAAGTATGGTTGGGGTCGGCAGTACTTTTAGTTTCAGCGCCCGTTGTTATCAGGCACCACAACAGACAACCGAAGTGCAGTTGCCAGCGGAAAAACCAGTGCCAATAAAACAAAAGATACGTCAGGCACGGATTTTATTGGTAGAAGACAATAGTTATAACCAGACCTTAGCGCGAATTATTCTGCAACATGCCGGCTTTAGTGTGGATATTGCAGAAAATGGTGCCGAAGCGCTGGAAAAACTCGAAACAGGCAGTTATCAGCTGATTTTGATGGACGTACATATGCCGGTGATGGACGGTTACTCTGCCACCAGGGCTATTCGTCTTGATGCACGCTGGCAACATTTACCTGTGATTGCGCTGACCGCTCATGCCACAGCAGATTTCCATCAGGAATGCCTGGACGCTGGCATGAATGATTTTGTCACTAAACCGATGGACGCCGCTTTGTTGCTGGAAAAACTGCAACAGTGGTTGTAACTCAATTGGCTCCGGGGCCTTGCCTGCAAAAAGCTGTGACCCTGACTAAGCGTCACAGCATCATGCAAAAAGCCGGTCAGAGCCGGCTTGCAATAACAGCCTGATTAACGGCCATCTTCAAAACGTAAACTACCACTGACTGCTTCATAGGTGCCGTCGGTGTAAAGCACCAGCGCTTCTCCCATATAAGTCACCATTGATCTGGCTTTAAATGAACAATAAGTGCCCTGATTTTTACAGGCTGTTGGTTTATTCCAGATCACCTGAGACACGGGTTTGCTGATATTCACCACCGAAAAACTGGCCGGAGCATAGGCCTGACCCCAAATCATGGTGTCACAATCGCCAATTTCCACCTGTGAACCAATCTGGCACTGCAGATCTGCCGCCCACAGCGGACTGGCAAAGGCACTCATTAATACAGCAATGGCTAACTTTTTCATAAAATTTCCCTGTTGTTTGTAATGAAGAGATAAGGATGCTTTGCCTTGGCAAAGCGAATACCAGCTTGCATCAGGCAAAGCAAAAACAACCAGTACACAACGATGGATATAAATTATTTATCAGTTAGTTATCATAAAAATTACATACCACTGTTTTTTCCGGCCAACGCCAGGCGCAAAAAACCAACAGCGGCCCAAAGCCCGCAACAACAATCTTCACTACAAACAAAATGCAGGCCTGCACTGCTGATTATTTTTTGCTTTGAAATAAAAAACACTGACTTTACCAAACGCTCTGTCACCGGACCGCAGATTGATCTGTCGCAAAGTGATTGTTTTAAAAAGAAAGAACAGGGCAAAAACTTCGACTACGCTTTCAGGGCTTCTATAAGAAAAGGCAGGACAGATGATGAAAACAAAAAAATTACCAACAAAACGACAATTGCTGATGACTTCAGCACTGGTCGTTGCACTTTTTCCACAACAACTACTGGCCGAAGTAAAACTAAATGGCTTTGCTTCTATCCGTGGCACCTCAGTATCCAGCGACGGCGGGCTTGAACCCTTCCCTGGTTTTGAAGAAGGAGAACTGTCGTTTAAACCTGAATCTTTGTTTGCCATTCAGGCGCAAGCCGATTTAGGCGCAGGACTTTCTGCCACAGTGCAACTGTTTGGCGAAGGCCGCACCGATTTTGAAGTTGAAGCACGCTGGGCTTATCTGAGTTATCAACTGAACGACAGCCACCGCCTGAGTGCCGGCCGTTTTGCCAACCCGATTTTCCACCAGTCGGAATATGAAAAAGTAGGGTATGCCCATAACTTTTCCCGTTTACCTAAGGCCGTTTATATCGACTTTGAATTCAGTACTATTGAAGGTATAGCGCTGGACAGTCAGTTTAATCTGGGTGATTACAGCCTCTCCACCAAAGTGTTGTATGGCGGTTGGTCTGGCGAAGCCTTTAGCGCCGTGACCAACAACTTTGTTGATTTTGGCATGGATAATATCTTCAGCGCCAATGCAACGCTGGCCGGCGACTGGTGGCAACTGTTTGGTGGTATTTTTGCCGCTGAAATTGACGGTGCCAGTATCGACAGCAGCACTGTGTTTCCGCTGGCAACACCTGGTATGAATCTGGCGCAAAACATGGGAGCTACTGCAGCACAGGTCAATGACTTTAAATCCCGTATTGGCTGGGATGGTAAAGACGCCTTTTATTGGTTTAGTGGTTTTGCCGTTGATTACAATAACTGGTTAGTTGATTTTGAGTTTGTCGATTATGTGGTGGAAGATTCCACAGATGCACCCAACCAGTCCTGGTATCTGGCCCTAGGCCACCGTTTTGACAAAGTGGTGCTCACGCTGCATACCGAAGATTATGCTCAGGACGCTGACCATGACTTTTTAAATGGTGTGGCACATCCGGTGTTACTGGCGACCGGCAAAGGCATTAATAATGCGTTTGCACAACGCGAGTTCGATGGTGTTGGTTTGTCAGTCAGATATGACTTCCATCCAAGTGCAGCTATTAAAGTGGATTATTTTAATGGCTCCGACACCCGCCCTGCCGTTGGCGATTATGAAATAGTGTCCTTTGGCGTTGATCTGGTGTTCTAAGGGGATAACCATGAAAAAAATGTTATGTGTTGCTGGTTTGCTGCTGAGCCAGCTGGCCTTTGCTGAAGTGGCAGTCATAGTACATCCGTCAAATAACAATGCGCTGGACGAAGCCACTGTGTCCAAAATATTCCTTGGCAGAGAAAAATCCTTTGCCGATGGTAAATCTGTAGTGCCGTTATCGCTGAATGAAGGTGCCTCAGCCAGCACGGCTTTTAACGACGCTGTGCTGAAAAAGTCGTCCAGCCAGCTGAAAGCTTATTGGTCCAAGTTGGTATTTACCGGCAAAGGTACACCACCCAAAGAAATTGCCAGTGACGAAGAGATGATTAAGCTGGTAGCCACCAATCCTTCTGTGATTGGCTATGTTGATGCCAGCAAAGTTGACGCTTCGGTAAAAGTCGCATTGAAATTCTGATATCGCCAAAGCCGCAGTTGAGCTGTCTGGCAACAAACAAAAAGGAGCTGAAAAGCTCCTTTTTTAATACTGATGACCTATGCTGATAAAAAGTGACTTTTGAGCTTTGTTAAAGTACAACGCGCAAAATACTTATTTTATAACAACAACTTAACCACAAACCTGATCCCGGCCCTGACTTTTGGCCTGATATAACAGCGTATCTGCTCTGGAAATCAGCTTGTCATAATGTGACAAACCTGTATTGACTGCCAAACCAAAGCTTGCGGTCACTGTTAAACCAGGCGCCAGATCCTGACAATCCATCTGCGCTATCGCCTGACGCAAACGTTCACAGACTTCGCGGCCTTGTTGCAGACTGGTTTGCGGCAATAACAACGCAAATTCTTCCCCACCCCAGCGCGCACAGACGTCAATATCACGGCATTGTGTTTTGATAAGAGCCGCCAGGCGCTTTAACACCGCATCACCTGTCAGGTGCGAAAAGTCATCATTAATACGTTTAAAATAATCAATATCAATCAGGACTAAACATAACAAATGTTGCAACCTGGCTGCTCTGGCAAATTCGGCCGCCAGCTGTTCATCAAAAGCCCTGCGGTTGGCAAGGCCAGTCAGACCATCTTCGCGTGCCTGTAATGCAAACGCCTGCGCCTGCTGGTGCAACTGCTCGGCTAAATCTGATTTTTCTGCCACCACCTGGCGCAGTTCTGTCGCTTGCTGTTGTAACGCCGCCGTTTTTTCGCTGACTTGCTGACGCAAGCGGTTTTCGTTGTTGCGCAGGCTCAGCATTCTGGCGCGATACAACAACAAAAGCAGCAATATCAAAGTCAGCACAGCGCTGGCAATAAAATCAAGCCGCTGCCAGAACAGCGGTTGGATCACAAAATCAAAATGGGCCGGTTGTGCCGACCAATCGCCATCAGGGTATGCTGCACTGACCAGAAAACGATAAGAACCCGGCGCTAGGTTGGTATATTCAGCCACTTGCTGCGGCCCACGCTCTACCCAGTGTTGATCAAAACCCAACAATTGAGTGCGGTATTGAATACGGCTTGGCATCACATAACTTAAACCAGCAAACTGTAAGGCAATACGGCGTGTCCCTGGCGGAAACTCAGCCGAAGCGCCGCCGTAAAGCTGACCATCTGCACTGATCTGCTGCACCACCACAGGCGGCGTTTTTACAACAAAATCAGCCAGTCGCGACGGCTCTACCATGGCAACCCCCTGTGAGGTGGCAAACCATAATACGCCGGTATTTAACGCCACTGCAGCCGGCATGGAGCCGCCATTACACTGCGCACTTAACATACCGTCACTTTCACCATAAAGTTCGTAATTCACCAGCTTTTGCTGCTGACCACTGGCAATGGCAATAGCGTCCTGTTGTTTGATCCTAAGCACGCCCCTGTTACTGCTAAGCCAGAAATATTGATCCTGCTCCGGCACTATGGCAAAAATTTTGTCAAAAGGCAGACCTGCCGCCAGCCCCACAAGTTGCAAAGCAGCAGTGGCGGTCTCATAACGCACCAGCCCTCTGTCGGTTGCCAGCCAGACATCAGCCGAATTGTCTGCCTGATAAAAACCAAACACATAATGTACATCGTCATGTTGCTGCAGGCTCAGCCGGCGCAACTTGCCGTTCTCAAAGACTGCTCCACCACTGCCTGTACCTACCCAAAGCCGGCCATCAGGCGACTGATGTAAGGCCGTGACAAACTCACCGGGTAAACCATCGGCCACGTGAAAATGTTGCATTTGCCCATCTTTCAGCCGGGTTAAACCACCAGAGCTGCCGATCCAGACAGTCCCATCAGCCAGTGGTAACAAAGCCCGCACTTCGTTGGAAACCAAGCCATCGGCTCTGTCATATTGCTGGTACAGTTGATTGCCACGATAACGCAACACCCCTTCTGCATAAGTGCCGACCCAGACGTCACCGTCCGGTCCCTGCGCCAGACTAAGCGCAGACACCGGGTTGCCGCCAACTCCGGCTATATGTTCAATCTGTTGCGCCACAACCTTATTCAGACCATTGCTGGTGCCAACCCAGACCGAAGAATCCTGATGCTGCAACAAAGTGCGCACATAGTTGTCGGCTAAACCTTTGGCTGTGGTGAGATTGGTAAAAGGTGTATCGCGCAGCCGTAACACACCACCATTAGTGCCAATCCAGATGCTGAGCTCTCTGTCCTGCCATAACGCCAGCACTCTGTTATTGGGTAAACCTTCAGTGACTGTCAGCTGCTCCAGGCCTAAATCCGATAACCTTAATAAGCCACGGTTAATAGTGCCTATCCACAGTTGTTGTTGTTGATCCAACATCAGGGTCGCCACGGCAACACCGGCAAGTTGGGGGTGCAATGGCGTAAATTCAGTGTCGTTACGCCGGAATACCCCTTGTTCTGTGCCCACCAGCAACTGGCCTTCTTTGCTGATCAGCAGTGCAAAAACTGAGGTCAAGGGTAAACCCGACTCCAAAGCCACCAAATGAAATTCAGGTGCTGGTGCAGCTGGGTCAAACCAATACAAACCTTGTTGGGTTGCCAGCCAGATCAGCCCCTGCTTGTCCTGTAATACCCGGTAAATCACAGAAGGACGCAGCCCGGCCTGACTGGCAAACTGTTGCGTCTGACCGTTCTGGCGCTGCAAAAACAACCCACCCCCTTCAGTGGCTATCCACAAATCCCCGTTATGGTCGCGCAGCAGATCATTAATTAAGGTGCCAATAGCGGGTAAATGTTGCCAGCGGCCATCACGCACCAGAGCCATACCACCGCGTGAGCCGCCCAATAATAAATCGCCATTGCCATTCAGATGGAAAGCGCGGATCCCAACATCTGGCAAACCTGTTTCGGCAGTGCGGCCAAACACAATAAAGTTCCGGCCATCATAGCGGGCAGCCCCTTCCCAGGTGGCAAACCACAAATAACCGTCATGGCTTTGGGTTATGGCATTAATGGTGTTGTGTGGCAAACCATCCCGGGTGGTTAAACTTTCCCGAAAATAGTCAGTCAGTGGTGTGGTGCGGGCCACAACCTGAGAGCTGCTCAATAGCACAAACAGAATTAAGCTGAAAAAGCGCAACAACATTGGCATCTGCTGACATCTGTACCTATAGACCATAAGAAAGCTCACGATAACGCAAAGCGGCACTCAAGCGCAAAGTTCTGGTTATCTTTTGCGATAAAACAGGCACATAGCGCTACAACCAGCCCCTTAACTATGGCTAAAACTGCTGCAAGGACACCAGGTTAACCGTTGGTAAACCCAAAGTCAGAGCCCAT
Source organism: Rheinheimera sp. (assembly GCF_030824435.1). Taxonomy (GTDB): domain Bacteria; phylum Pseudomonadota; class Gammaproteobacteria; order Enterobacterales; family Alteromonadaceae; genus Pararheinheimera. The sequence goes on along the minus strand of NZ_JAVBXS010000022.1, from coordinate 8,020 downwards.
AATTGACATCAAGCAAAGGCCCGACCCGGATATTTGTTAACTGTGAATTTGCGCTGAGCCAGGCCTCAACTGCTTGTTGATCTTCAGTTGTGGCACAACCATACCTGTGTATAGAACAAATCACACCTGACCAGGATGAAGCAGTGCCACCAGCAGCCATCACCAGCTCACGGCTTTCAATAAAATCAATCATATTATCCAGAAAACCCTCAAACTCATGGTCAGACGTAAAGTTCATCTCTGCTGAAAACTCAAAACCCAATACAGCAAACTCGCCTAAATACAATTTTTTTTGCAGCCTGCGGCTTCTGTGAGACATGGAATTTTCCTTTGTGATAACAAACCTGGTTAAGTGTGAAGCTGAAATGTTTCAGAAACAACAGCGATATAAGCAAAAAATGCAGAGGCAAGTCTTGTACTGTGCGTCGTTCCCAAAGAGTAAAAATGGTACTCGACAAGACTTCATGATACTAAACCAAACACCGGTAGCTGCGCAGCAGGCATTCAACAGGGAGCGCGGGAGGCGCGAACGGGCGAACGTAGTAGTTGCCGGTGGTTGTTTCAAGCCGCTCCTCAGTCACGCATGATCACAAGCGTAACTTTTGTCACTTACTACCGGCATCTATCGCCTCATGCTGCAGCCGTCAGGCTTTTAAAAACACAAACAAAAGCCGGTAATATTGTTCCGGTTGGTCAAGCCAGCCATAGTGGGCGCAGTTCTTAAGAATTTCCAGCCGCGCATTCGGGAAACTGCGTTGTGTTTTTTCGGCGGTGTGAATACTGATAATGTCCTGGTCGCCTTGCAGCACCAGCACAGGTTTAGCAAAGTTGGCAAAACTCTGTTTATGGTCAAATTTAATGCGCGCCATATCGGCAAATACCAGTTGATTTAACTGCATATTCACCACTTTTAATCTGGCAGCCACCAAAGGCGCTTTGCTTTTATCCAGCACATAAGCCTGCGCCAGAATATTCACCCGTTTTTCATTGGTCGCGGCGCTGCTGTCACCTAAACTTTGTTTCAGCTGATAAGCCGCCATTTCTGTGCGCTGTTTAACACTGAGTTGCTGGTTGATACGCGGCTGAATATCGGCGACAAAATCCAGATCCAGCCCACCTGATGATGAAAATATCAGTTTTTCAACCTGCTCCGGATGTTGGCTGGCGTAATGCGCCGCTAGCATGCCACCAAAAGAATGCCCCAGAATAGTCCATTGTTTTAGCTTTAGTTTTTTGCGGATTTTCTCCATATCGGCCACCATCAGATCCATAGTGACGGTATTTTTATCAATCACCGGCAACGGTGACCGCCCTGTGCCACGCTGATCAAATAAAATGGCCTGAAAACCTTGTGCAGCCACTGCTTTGGCCACAGTGGCAAAACCTTCACTATCCAGCCCCGGGCCGCCATTAATAATTAACACCGGTTTACCCTCGCCAAAGCTTTGATAATAAATGCCTTCTGCCAACCCCTCGGCGGCATAAGCTGGTGTAACAGCAAGCAGCAACAAAGTGAAAGCCACCGCTCGCCTGCAATTCCAAATAAAGGTTGTTGGCGATAAAAATATGGTTTGACTCAAAAAATTTTGTTTAATACGACACCACATAAAAAGGTTCCGGTAAAAATGGCTTGCGCTAAAGCAACTGCAAACGGGCCCATAAAGCTAACAGTTTCAGTGTGCTATGTATTTAAACTATGCCTACTGCTTTGTAACAAGATTTTATCCTGAGAGTTTTTTGCGGGTGGAGGTAAATCAACACAAGCTTCTGTTAAAAGGAGCAATCCAGAGCAGCAACAGGTTTAGACCAACCATCAGGAGCTGCAAAGTGAGCATTCAAAAGTGAGCGCGGCAGGCGCGAACGGGCGAACATGGTCCTTGCCGGTGGTAGGTTCCAGCCAGTGGTTTGCCACTTATCCTCTGGCTGCATCAGCCCTTTAACTGCAACAACCTTTGCCGCAGCCATAAACCGGCCGGGCCCGGGGTTTTATCGCGTAGTTGCCAGAGTTCCAGTTGCAGCGGTAGCTGGGCAGGTTCGCTGTTTATCGGCAGCAGTTTAATTTTGCCTTGTAACATGGCAGGTTGCAGCACATGCAGCGGTAACCAGGCCCATCCCAGATTTTGTTCAACCAACGCCAATACGGCAATATCCCCTTCCAGCCACCAGACCTGGCTTGATAACCTACCCCGTTGTTTTTCCAGACTTTCGCCGCGCCCTGTGACCATCAGTTGCCGGTGTTGTTGTAAGTCAGCAGTTGTCACTTCAGCCAAAGTCGCAAGCACATGTGCTGTAGAAACCGCAGCGGCAAATTGCAGTTGTTGCAGCGGCCAGCGTAAAAATTGTTCGGGTAACTGTTGTGGCTGAAAACAAATGCCCAAATCGGCATCGCCCCTTTCCAGCATCAGTGTTAAGTCTTCCAATAGCGGAAACAACACCTGCAATTCAAGCTTTGGAAATTGTGCCGAAAGCTCTGCCAGCACAGGCGCCAGCCAGGGTAACTGGCCTTCATCATCTACCGCCAGACAAAAACGGGTTTCCAGTCCACCGGCTAAATCCGCCGCAAGCTCGGTTAACTGCTGACATTGCTGTCGCACCAGCTGCGCTTGTTGCACAATGCGCGCCCCGGCTTCAGTGAGCTTGGGGTAACGGCCACTGCGGTCAAATAACTGTAGATTTAAGTCAATTTCCAGCTCACTGATAGCGGTACTGACCGCCGACTGCACTTTACCTAATTTGCGTGCAGCCGCCGAAAAAGAACCGGCCGCCACCACCGCCAACAAAATATCCAGTTGTTGCAAATTCATCTATCTGATTTCCAGATGGTATCCAACTTAGTTGTAGCAATAGTAACAGATAGAATTGCCCGCATCAGCGCAAAACGGAGCAGTTTAATGAGTCATTTATCAGCAGAAAAAGTGACAACCCAGGCTTATATAGAGCAAGCATCGTCAAGCACCACCAGCCGAAATGGCAAAGACCGGCTACGGATGGCTTTGGGTTTTGAAGGCATAGGGCTTTTATTTTTAATACCGGTCAGCAGCTGGTTTTTAGACAAACCTGCGCTGGAGCTCGGTGGTTTGGCGGTGTTAATGTCACTGCTGGCAACCTGGTGGAATTATCAGTTTAATCAGTGGTTTGACCGTTATTATTTGGCACCGCGTGGCCGTAATATAAAAACCCAGCCTGAGCGTATTGTGCATGCCATTTGTTTTGAACTGGGTTTATTAGCGGTATTTTTACCTCTGACCGCCTGGTATCTGGCGATCAGCTTATGGCAGGCGCTGCTGCTGGATTTAGGTTTTATGCTGTTTTATCTGCTGTATGGTTATTTTTATCATTGGGCTTATGATGTGCTGTTTCCGCCACCAGCACAAAAAGCACCATAAATGCAAAAGGCTGGCAGCGAAGCCAGCCTTTTGCCCGTTCTTTTTCCTCTCTTTTGTCAGCTGGCGCCAACTGGTGCCAGCTTATGCAAATGACTACACCAGGCCACCCCAGCATAAATGTTTAATTTCCAGATATTCATCAATGCCATAACGCGAACCTTCACGGCCAAGGCCAGATTCTTTTACCCCGCCAAAAGGGATCACTTCAGTGGAAATAGCGGTTTCGTTTATGCCCACCATGCCCACTTGCAGCGCTTCAGCTAACCGCCATAACCTGCTGATATCATTACTATATACATAAGCGGCTAAACCAGCGGCACTTTGGTTGGCAAGGCTAATGGCTTCCTGCTCACTATCAAAGGGCATTACAGCTGCAACAGGGCCAAAAATTTCCTGCTGCATCAATGCCATATCCTGAGTAACATCACAAAGTAGTGTTGGCGGATAAAAATTGCTGCCCGCAACCGGTTTTTGCCCGGCCCACATCAAAGTGGCGCCTTGGTTGATGGCTTGCTGCACCAAAGCCGACACTTTAGTCACAGCTTCAGTGTTAATTAACGGCCCTAAAGTGACACCAGGTTCTAAGGCACTGCCCTGTACCAGCTGCTGCATCGCCTTTAATAACAGTTGGTTAAACTCTTGATACACAGCACGTTCAACATAAATCCGGTTAATACAAACACAGGTTTGACCGGCATTTCTAAACTTGGCCGCCATCACACCTGCCACTGCTTTTGGCAAGTCGGCATCGGCAAATATCAGCACTGGCGCATTACCACCCAGCTCCAGCGACAGCCGTTTAACGGTATCAGCGCACTGGCGCATTAATAATTTACCGACCCGGGTAGAGCCGGTAAAAGTCAGTTTTTTAACGTCCGGGCTTTGGCATAACAGCTCGCCAACAGCACTCGCTTCTTTGGTTGGCAACACCTGCAATACACCAGGCGCAAAGCCAGCCCTTTGTGCCAGCTCTGCCAAAGCCATGGCCGTCAGTGGTGTCAGCTCCGAAGGTTTTAGAATCACAGTGCAGCCCGCAGCAAAAGCCGGAGCCAGTTTGCGGGTGATCATCGCGGCCGGAAAATTCCAGGGCGTAATAGCGGCCACCACACCAACAGCTTGTTTTATCGTCATTAAACGCCTGTTGGCAGCAGTTGTCGGTATCACATCGCCGTATAACCTTTTGGCTTCTTCGGCAAACCACTCAATAAAACTGGCGGCATACAAAATTTCGGCTTTGGCTTCACTGAGCGGTTTGCCTTGTTCAGTGGCTAAAATCAGCGCCAAATCATGCTGATGTTGCAAAACAAGCTGATGCCAGTTTTTCAGTAAAAAAGCGCGTTCTGCCGCCAAACTTTGTTGCCACTGCTTTTGTGCCAGCACGGCATACTCAATGGCCAGTTGGGTGTCTTTCACCGAGGCGTTATGAACCCAAATAATTTCTTCGCCTGTTGCCGGGTTATACACAGCAAATTGGCTGCTGCCGGCCTGCCAGACGCCGTTGAGTAGCAAAGTGTTTTTTATTAATGAAGGATCAGAAAGTAACATCAACAGACTCCGGCTTAACATCATTGGCAGCAGTATAACCTGTCGCCTGCGGGCTTCAGTGCAACAAAATGCGTTTTTAAACACCTGGGTTATTTGTAGCGGCCTTTGTTCCTGTTGTCGCAAATTTGTGCTTTCAGTTGGAGAAAATCTTAATAACGACCAATACTTGCGTGAACAAAAACCATAACAGGGAGAAGCAGATGAACCTGCACAGTATCAGAGTGAAAAGCACAGTACCTATGGTGCTGCTTGGATTCACCTTAGTCATCGTTGTTTCTATGTTCAGTTATTTATCGGCCATGCAAAAAAGCGCTTTGGACGCTCAGGCCAATAACTTTCTAAAAGCCATTTCGCTGGTGTTAAACGCCGACCGTGATTTATATCAGGCCAAACTCGCCACCACTTATGCGCTTAATAAAGTCGGTGATTTAGCAACACAACAACAGGAAGCCAGAGAAAATGCCGCTCAGGTCAAACAACGTTTTGCCGACTATTTACAACATTTACAGCAATATCCCGACATAGTCCGTGAATTTAGCGTATTTGACGGCCAGTTTAACCAATGGCAACAAGCCAGTGAACAACTGCTGAGCGCCGCCGCCAATGGCGCTGACACCAGCACGCTTATCACTGATGAAGAGCAAAAATTTGGCTCGTTACGGGATGTGTTGGATAAAGCAGGCGAAGCGGCACTGAATAAATCTATCAGTGAACAAGAAACCCTGAGTAGCGCCATCAGCCGTTTCCAGACCCTGGCTTATGGTATTTCGGCGGTAATTTTGCTGATAGCAGGTTGGTTCAGTTATCAGATCCCCAGGAATTTAACCTCACAAATTAACTTTTTAACCCGCCGTATTAATGAAATAGCTTCAGGTGAAGGTGATTTAACCGCAAGGTTAAATGTGCAGAGTAAAGACGAATTCGCCGAACTTGCCCATGAATTTAACGCTTTTGTCGGCAATTTATGCCAACTCATTGCCTCAGTGTTGCAACAGGCCGGCCAACTCAGTGAGCTGACTGAACATTTGTCGGCTTCTGCTTCCAGCACTAAAGACGTCACTAATTCGTTAAATGTAGCTTCCGACACTATTGTCAGCGCAGTGCATGAAATGACCATTGCCAATAAAGAAATGGCCAATGTCGCCACTAATTCGGCGCAGGAAGCCGAAGCCGCCAGCCGCAATGCCGAACAAGGCCTGACTGTGGTGAATAATGTGAATGAAAGTATGCAGGCGCTATCGACCGATGTAGACACAGCCCTTTCAAGCTCAGCTGAATTACAAAACAGCTCGGCCAATATAGCGTCAGTGCTGGATGTCATTCGTGCTATTGCCGAACAAACCAACTTGCTGGCACTGAATGCGGCTATAGAAGCAGCCCGCGCCGGTGAACAAGGCCGTGGTTTTGCTGTGGTGGCTGATGAAGTGCGCACCCTGGCGTCGCGCACCCAACAAAGCACCAACCATATTCAGGAGATGATTCAAAAACTACAAAGCCGGGTGAATGAAGCCTCAGGCGCAATTCAAAGCAGTAAAGACAATGCCGACCGCACTCTGGCCTTTTTTGCCAAAGCCGATGAAGTGTTCCATCAGCTGCAACAATCGTCACGCCGTGTGAATGATATGGCCACCCAAACCGCTGCAGCCACTGAAGAGCAAAGTCTGGTGTCCGAAGAAATTACCAAAAACCTGTATGCTTTACATGATCAGGCAGCAGCTGCCGGTGGTATTGCCGAAAAAAATGAGCAGTTATCGTCACAAATCAGGCAGTTATCTGACACTTTATTTGGCCTGGTCGGGCGTTTTAAAGTGAGTTAACAAAGGTGGCAGCCTTTGGCAACACAAGGGAAAACGCTGTTTTGCGCTGTTTGATATAAAACCCGCTTTAAAGCTAATAAAAAACAATGCCAGCGAAAGCTGGCATTGTTTTATAAACTTTTTATGTTTAAAAATCTGATTAATCAGGCTTTTTAGACACACCGACCATAGCTGGGCGCAATAAACGGCCATTTAACTCATAGCCTTTTTGCATCACAAAAATAACGGTATTTGGCTCTAAATCCGCATTTGGCTGAATTGACATGGCCTGATGGAACTCAGGGTTAAAAGGTTTGCCTTGTGGGTCAATTTGCTGCACACCGTATTTCGACACTGTGTCCAATAAACCTTTTAAGGTCAGCTCTACACCTTCAGCCAAAGCTTTGACAGCTTCGTTGGCAGGGTCGATAAAACCTAAAGAGCGCTCCAGATTGTCTAACACCGGCAATAAATCACCGGCAAATTTTTCCAGCGCAAATTTATGGGCTTTTTCCACATCCATCGCTGAACGACGTTTCGTGTTTTCCGCATCGGCTTTCACGCGTAAAGCTAAATCCTGTTGATCGGCAGCATGGGCACGGGCGGCCGCTAATTCTGCTTCCAGTTTGGCAATTACTGCCTGCTCACCTGATAATTCCACAGTGTCTGCGGCGGTTTCAGTGGCTGCATTGTCAGCCTGTGGCTCGTTATGTACCTTTTCTTGCTCGCTCATTTGTTCTTCACTCCAAACTAGGTGCGGCTATTATGGGGATTGTCACGCCCGATTCAAGTGCTTTGATAATTGTTGGCCACAAGCTTCCACTAAAGGGATCAGCCTGGCGTAGTTCATCCGCCTTGGGCCTAACAGGGCTAAAAATCTTTGTGGATCAGCCTGATACCTGACGGTGATCACACTGACATTATGCAGCTGCGGGATACCCGACTCTTTGCCTAAAATTAATTTGGTATTGTCGTCCATCGCCAGCGGCTGTAATAAATTCATTAAACACGCAGGTTGTTCCAGCAGCTGCACCACTTGTTGCAAGGCCGGATCTTTAAGCGATTCAGCCGCTTGCAATAAATGATGCTGACCAAACACCAGCGGCTGATTTTGCTGTAACTCATCAAGGCTTAACTGTGCCATCACATCTTTAAGTAAAGGCGCAATAACACCATCTTCCGTTTTTAACATCAGACTAAGTCTGGAAATACCATCCAGCCACTGCTGATGGCAAAGGGCAGCATTGAGTAAACACAAACAACGGCTTAAGGTGTTGGCATCTATGCCCTGGG